>NZ_JBAPKZ010000022.1:0-79936 GCF_037083805.1 Roseovarius sp. D0-M9
ATGGCACGCGCCAGCTATCTGGGGAGCGCACGTGCCATGGCGCTTGGCACCCCGCCACTGGCCTGGTTTTGCGCCGCCACGTGGCCGGTTTTGTCTCCGCCGTTGACACCGAAGCGACGCGCATTCTACAACACATCTGGTAAGGGGCTTGCAACAAATGGGCCCGCCCTCTCACATCAAGATTCCCCTACTTTCACCTGTGAGCGTTCGGCTCTCAGGCATAGGCCGCCACACGTGCCTCGCGCAGTGGAATGACATTGGCGCCATGATCGCGGTTGACCATGCGGCGCGGCGCCCCTTGCAGCACACCAAGCCGCGCGCCGGCCTTCTTCAACTCGCTCGTAAGGCTTGGATGGCTGCGCTGGGTGATCAGACGCGGAGTGTCGGCCAGGCGCATGTCGCCGCCATCGCGCAGATCGAACTCCACCAGATCGCCCGCTGTCATTGCCGCATCAGCGCCTTCGGCTCCGCGGTAAAAGGCCAGATCACCGTGGTCCTCACACCAGATAACAGCGCGATTTTGACGTTGATCTGTCCAAAGAACGACTCCATACATTTAGCTATCCCCAATTGCCTTGCGTGAGCGCCGCCTTATCGGCTGCTGTTTCCCAAGTCCCGGTTGCCGCACCCTTGGTGCATTTCCCTTGACCTGGCTCACGAACCAAGATGTCGTTTTCGAGCGTCGGAGGCCATGTTTGAATCGGGCGTAAACGAGGTCTATTTGTGTCATAACATGTAAAATCTGACGCTGAATAGCGTCACGTTTCGTGACAATCAATCTGAGGTATGATGTAGTGCAAACTGCCGGGCCATTTACACCAAACGGGCTATGACGACCATGAACCACCCACAGCTTCAACGCGACTTGCGCCTTTTCTGAGGACGCAGCATTGACGCCCCATACCCATAAACCGTCCTCCGCGACAGAGACCCACCCAGCCCAGTTGCGCGCGATCTTCGGCGACAACCTGCGCAGACTCAGCGCCGAATACCCTTCCGTGGCCGAGCTTTGCCGCGACCTCGGAATCAATCGCACGCAGTTCAACCGCTACCTCAGTGGCGAAAGCTTTCCACGCCCGGACGTCCTGCACCGGATATGCCAGTTTTTCGGAACAGATGCGCGCATTCTGCTCGAGCCGGCAGGCGACCTCAAATCGGCCTCCTTCGATCTGCTCAGCCACCCGGCCGTCGCCGGCTTTTTCGGCTCCGAGCCCGTGTCAGTCCCCGAAGAACTCTTTCCAAGCGGAATCTACCGCTTCGTGCGGCGCAGCTTTGTCGATGAAACGCTGTTCGTGCGCGGGCTGGTGTATATTCACCGCAAGGATGGATACACCTTTCTGCGCGGCAGCGAGCCGCTGGATGCGCTGCGACGTCAGGGCCTCTCAACAGCCCGGCGGGACCGCGAGTTCAAGGGGATCGTGATGCGCCAGGAGGAGGGAATTTTGATCCTCGTCACCCATCGCAATTCCTTGGCCTGCTCGTTCAACTTCCTAGCGCCCGAGACATCGTTTCAGTCAAATCTTTGGGAGGGCTATGTGACGCGAACGGTTCGCGAAAAAATCACCGGAATCCGCGCCGCCCGCATGGTGTACGAGCATCTGGGCCGTGACACAGGCGCCATTCTCGCCGCTGCACGCGGCAAGGCCCTGCTGAGCATCGATGAGCTGCCGCCATTCCACGCGCGACTGCTGCGACTGGATCAGCCGTTCCGCTAGCGGCACGATAATGCTCCTGAGTGCCCGCCCCGCGCAGGATCAAAGCACGTCGCCTTATTCTCGCGCGCCGTCCAAATCTGGGTGGAATGGCGCAGCCCTCGACCGCGCGGTGACCAACGCATGAACGAGGCAGTCGTCACGGATGGACAAGCGGACCGAGGCCTTAGCCTCATCGCATCAGCCGACCTGAACAAACCAGCCCTTCCCTTCATGCGTGGCCTAGGGGCTTACGTCTCACGGAAAGGGCACAGATCAAAGGCGAGCGCGGTTCGCAATCCTGCCACATCCCGGCTTTCATTGTTCCGAAAATACTCAGAACCCGCAGCTCAGGGCTAGGCGCGGCGCTCAGTCGCCTTGCGCCTCCGCCCGGCTCTTGCCACTCACATCCATTGCCAGCGTAGCGGCCATGAACTGGTCCAGATCACCGTCCAGAACGCCCTTGGTATCCGACGTCTCGACCTGAGTCCGCAAATCCTTGACCATCTGGTAGGGCTGCAAGACGTAACTGCGGATCTGGTTCCCCCATCCGGCATCCCCCTTGGCATCATGCGCCTCGTTGATGGCAGCGTTGCGGCGGTCCAGCTCTAGCTGGTAGAGGCGCGATTTCAGCGCCTTCATGGCGATATCGCGGTTCTGGTGCTGCGATTTTTCCGAGCTGGTCACGACGATTCCGGTCGGATGGTGTGTGATACGCACCGCGGAGTCGGTCGTGTTGACGTGCTGGCCACCCGCGCCCGAGCTGCGGTAGGTGTCAATGCGGATGTCGGCGGGGTTCACCTCGATCTCGATATCGTCATCGACCACGGGATAGACCCAGACCGAGCTGAAGGAGGTGTGCCGCTTGGCCGCTGAATCAAACGGGCTGATCCGCACGAGGCGGTGCACGCCACTTTCCGATTTGAGCCAGCCATAGGCGTTGTGTCCGCTGATCTTGTAGGCAGCCGACTTGATCCCGGCCTCTTCGCCCGCACTCTCGGATTGCAATTCAACGGTATATCCGCGCTTTTCGGCCCAGCGGACATACATCCGTGCCAGCATGTTGGCCCAGTCGCAGCTCTCGGTGCCGCCCGCCCCCGCGTTGATTTCCAGAAAGGTGTCGTTGGCGTCCGCCTCACCGTTCAGCAGCGCCTCCAGCTCCTTGGCGGCGGCGCGTTTTTGCAGCGCCTTGAGCGCGGTCTCGGCCTCGGTGATGACATCCGCGTCACCCTCGGCCTCGCCCATTTCGATCAGTTCGACGTTATCCGAAAGCTCTTGGTTGATGTCATCATGCGTCTTGAGCGCATCCACCAAAGCCTGGCGGTCGCGCATCAGCTTTTGCGCCCTCGTGGGATCATCCCAAAGCGTTGGATCCTCCACACGCGCGTTGAACTCCTCCAGCCGGTGCTGAGCCGTTTCCCAGCCCAGGCGCTGGCGAAGCAGCTCGAGCGATGTCTGGATCTCTTGGGTGATATTCTGAATTTCAGCGCGCATCTGGGCCTTCCTGAGTGGTCACCTGCCTGATACCGCAGCATCGGAGGGCGGGCAAGCCGTGGCGGCCTGCCTGCCCCTTGTTGACGCAATGTGGAACAGTCAATACAGCCCGCCCGAACTCATCGAGCCGAAAGTGGCCCGGTCGCCAACCTGGCCGGTCTCGCCACTGGAGGTGGTCACGTCGCGTACCTGCTCGCCCTGCCCCTCGACATAGAGCTCCAGGTCGTCGCCCATTGCAAAGCCGCCATCGAAGGCAAGACCGAACATCGGATCTTCACCGTCGCGGAAGTATTCGGCCACGACATTTGGACCGGAGGCATCATCGGCCAGACGGGCGCCGGTAAAGCGATCAATCTTGATGAAGTGCCCGCCGGGCGGCACATCGAATTCGCCGCCACCGTATTTTGCCGTCGCCTTTTGCATGAACTGGGTAAAGACCGGCCCGCACATGCCGGCGCCATAAGCGCTCCGTCCCAGACTGCGCGGCTGATCATAGCCGATATAGCAGCCCGCGACGATATTGCTGGTAAAGCCGACGAACCAAACGTCGCGCGCGTCATTGGTCGTCCCGGTCTTGCCCGCGACGGGAACCGACAGGTTCACATTGCCTGCCGCCGTTCCGCGCTCCACCACGCCCTCCATCATCGAGGTCAGCTGGTAGGCTGTGATCGCGTCAATCACGCGTTCGCGGTTCGACACGATGCGCGGGCTGCGACCCGGCGAAATGTTGGGATCGTCACAATCGGTGCACGCGCGCGGATCGTGGCGATAGACCGTGCGGCCATAACGGTCCTGCACCCGGTCCACCAGTGTCGGCTCGACGCGTTCGCCGCCATTGGCAAACATCGCATAGGCCGCAACCATGCGATAGACGGTCGATTCCTCGGACCCCAGCGCATTGGCCAGATACGGACCCATGCTGTCATAAACCCCAAACCGCTCGGCATAGGAGGCGACCGTGTCCATCCCGACCTCTTGCGCGAGGCGGATGGTCATCAGGTTGCGCGATTGCTCGATGCCAGTCCTGAGGGGCGTCGGCCCATAGAACTTGTTCGACGAGTTCCGCGGCCGCCAGAGGCCGTCCGGCGTATCCACCTCGATCGGCGCATCGACCACGACGGTTGCCGGTGAGTAGCCGCTGTCGAGGGCCGCCGCAAAAACGAAGGGCTTGAAGCTTGAGCCGGGCTGGCGCTTGGCTTGGGTCGCGCGGTTGAAGACGGAATCCTGATAGGAAAAACCACCCTGCATCGCGATCACGCGGCCAGTGTTCACGTCCATCGCCATGAAGCCGCCCTGCACCTCGGGCACCTGCCTCAGCGACCAGCGGACGAACGCACCGTCCTGGCTCATGCGACGCACATGCACGACGTCGCCGACATCAAAGGTTTCCTGGAAATTCCCTGGCAGCCACGAGATGTCTTCGCGCGGGATCACATGCGGCGCGTCATCGGCTTCCTCGACCCCCTCGATGCCGATGCGCATCTGCTGGTCCTCGATCCCGAGGATGACGGCGGGATACCACTGGCTGCCGAGTTCGACGTCGCGGGCGATGTCGACATCGGACAGCGCCTCGCGCCATGCCTCTTCGCTCTCAAGGACTTCGGCGGGCAGCGTCTTGCCCGTGCCGCGCCAGCGGCCCAGATTGCGATCGTATTCCTCCAGCTTGCTTTGGAGGGCCACCGCCGCCTCGGCTTGCATTTCTGGGTCGACCGTCGCACGCACACTGAAGCCACCGGAAAAGAATTCGCCCTCACCGAAATCGCGGCTCAGCTGGCGGCGGATCTCGTCGGTGAAATAGTCGCGCGGCGGCAGGTCGGCCGAGAACGGTTCGAAATCTCCGCTCTGTACGCTGCGCAGGGGCTCCGCCACTTCGGCCTCATAGACGGCCTGCGTGATATAGCCGTTCTGCTGCATCTCGCCAAGCACGTAGTCGCGGCGCGCCAGCAACCTGTCGTGGTTGCGCACCGGGTGAAAATTGCTGGGCTCGGCGGGCATCGACGCCAGAACGGCCACCTCGTGGGGGGCCAATTCCTCGAGCGACTTGTTGAAATAGGTCTGCGAGGCGGCGGCAACGCCATAGCTGTTCTGCCCAAGGAAAATCTCGTTGAGATAGAGCTCGAGGATCTTCTCTTTGGTCAACGCCTCCTCGATGCGCGTGGCAAGGATGATCTCCTTGATCTTGCGCTCTATCCGGCGATCACCCGACAAAAGGAAGTTCTTGACCACCTGCTGCGGGATCGTGGAGGCGCCGCGCACCCGGCGACCGCGCGTCTGGATCGCCTCATAAACGGCGGCTGCAATGCCGCGCGCGTCATAACCGCCATGGGTGTAAAAATTCTTGTCCTCTGCGGAAATGAACGCCTCCTTGACCAGCGCCGGGATCTCGTCGGCGGGGGTGTAGAGGCGTCGTTCGCGACTGAATTCGTCGATGATGCGGCCCTCACCCGAGAAGATGCGGCTGATCGTCGGGGGGGTGTAATTGGCAAGGCTCTGGTGCGACGGCAGATCCCGGCCATAGATGTAGAAGATCGCGCCAATGCTCAGCGCAACCATCATGATGCCCATGGTGATCAGGCTGAAGATCGAGCCAAAGAATATCAGGATATGTCGAAGCACACGCGCCCCTTCTCAGACGGAATAGCCGCCCGTATATGCGCCGCCGCGCTCGACGTCAAAACACAAGCGCGCCATCGCTGGGCCAAGATCCGCGCATTTGCTGGGCGCGCCTGCGTCATTGGCGCACCAGATCTGCATTGGCCTCATCCGCGATCATCCACGCGCCGATCCCGTCCGCGATCGCCTGCGCCATGCGCCCGCGCCATTTGGGGTCGATCAGATTGTCCAGATCGCGCCCGTTCGACAGAAACCCCAGCTCAAGCAGTAGCGACGGAACATTCGGCGACTTCAACACCGAGAAGCTGGCGGTGCGAATGGGCTTGGAATTGGTTGGCAGCCCCTCCTCCTCGAGCCCGATCAAGAGCGCACGCGCCAAGAGATCCGAGCGCGGCTGTGTCTCCATTCGGGCCAGATCCATCAGCACATCCGCGACCACATCGTCCGTGCCGCTCAGGTCGAGGCCCGCCAGCATGTCGGCGCGGTCATGCCGCTCGGCCAGCGCGGCACTCGCGGCATCGCTGGCCTCATCGCCCAGCTTGTAGAGGGTGGCCCCCTGCGCGCGTCCCGCGCCCAGCGAATCCGCATGCAGCGACAGAAAGAGATCCGCATCGGCACCATGCGCGATCGCCACCCGCCGCTCAAGCGAGACAAAGCTGTCATCGTCGCGCGTCATGACGACGCTGACATCGCCGCGCCGCAAGAGGGCCTCCTTCAACTCGCGCGCAAAGCTGAGCATCACGTCCTTTTCCAAGACCTCGCCCTCGCCCGCACCGGGATCAATGCCCCCATGACCGGGATCGAGTACGACCACCAGATCGGCAGTCGCCTTGGCCTGCACCTTGGTGCCCACATCCGCCGGCTCAGGCAAATCCCAGCCGGTCTGATCGGGCACGCCCGCCCCGGCAGCAAAGGCCTCGGGGGTGGTCCGCTCAAGCAGCAAGCGCAGGTTCGAGCCTGCGGAATTCGGATCGCCCGTCAGCCCCGCCTGCGCAAGGGCGTATGGCCCGGCCAGCGCAAGCACCATGCGCGACCAGCCCGGACGAAACCCGCCGACGCGCGCCGAGGTGACAAGCTCGGTCTGGACCAGTTCGGGGCCAAGTGTGCCCGCCCAATCCACCTCGCGGAAATCGACGACGATGCGCGGCGGCGCATTAAGGGTGAAGATGCGAAACGGCACCCCTTGGCTCAGCGCCAGATCGACCTGGATCGCGCCCCGCACCTCGGTGATCGCGCTGGCGTCTGCATCAAGGCGGGCCAGCGCGCCAAAATCGCCCTGCTGCGCGGCGGCGTCAGAGCCGCTACTTATCCCGGTGGCGGCAACAGCAAGCGCGAGCGCAAGGATCCAAGAGTTCATCGTCAAAAAGGCCCAATTCCCAGCGCCACCCTGCGGGCGCCATTACGACTGGTTCTAGCACCTGAAACGCCCGGCGCCCAGCCCATCACGATCAGCGGAGCATGGTCGTCGGGGGGTTGATGCAAGCGGCGGTTTGTCCCTACTGTGAACGGGTCTTTCGCGCTTTTTCACGCCCATTCACGAGGTTCGCCCATGCGCCACCTTCGCACGTTCCCGGCCTGCCTCGTGCTTGCCCTGTGCCTTGTTGCGACCACCCTCGCGCAGCCTGCGCGCGCGGTGACGCTGCTGCGCGATCCCGATATCGAACACGCGCTGGGACAACTTGCCGCGCCAATCCTCCAGGCGGCGGGTCTCAATCCGGCGCGCACCGATGTGCTGGTCATCGACGACCGCTCTCTCAATGCCTTCGTGGTCGACCGCGAGACGATCTTCATCCACTCGGGCCTTCTGCTGAAGATGGAGACGCCCCAAATGCTTCAATCGGTGCTGGCCCATGAGGCCGCACATATTGCCAACGGCCATCTGGTGCGCCGCCCGCAAAACATGCGCAACGCGCGCACGGCGGCGGGGCTCGGCATGGCGCTGGCTGCCGCGGCGGGCGCGATCTCTGGCAATGCCTCCGCCGCCGCGGGGATCGCGGCGGGTGCGCAAGGCACCGCCACGCGGCTCTTGTTCGCGCATACCCGCGCCGAGGAAAGCAGCGCCGACAGCGCAGGCGTGCGCTACATGGTGCGCGCGGGGCGCGATCCGTCGGGCGCGGTCGCCGTCATGGACATCTTTCGCGGCCAAGAGGCGCTATCGGCGGCGCGGCAGGATCCTTACGCACGCACGCACCCGATGTCGTCGGACCGCGTGCGCGTGCTCAAACGCCTGACCGCCGCCTATGAGGGCAAGACGCCGCCCTCCAACTCCGATCTTTATTGGTTCGCCCGCGCCAAGGGCAAGCTTTCGGCATTTCAACGCAGTCCGAAATGGACGATCAACCGCGCCGGAGAAGGCGGCTTTGCCGATGTTGGCCACATGCGGACGGCTGTCGCGTGGCACCGGCAGTCGAATTTGCAAAAATCCATCGCCGCAATGGACCGCGCCATTGCCGCGCGTCCGAATGATCCATTCTATCACGAGCTGCGCGGCCAGATCCTTATGGAAAACCGACAATTCGGCGCCGCCACGAATGCCTATGGCACCGCCGTCAATCTGGCACCGAACCATCCGCTGATCCTGGGCTCCTACGGGCGCGCACTGGTGGCGCAGGGGCAACATGGGCAGGCGCTTCAAGTGTTGGAGAAAGCTCGCTCACGCGATGGGCGCGATGCCCGCGTGATGCGCGATCTGGCCGTGGCCTATGCCAAGTCAGGACAGAACGGTATGGCCTCGCTGGTCACCGCCGAGCGCTATGCGATGATTGGCCGGCTGGATGATGCCGAGATACACGCCACGCACGCCTCTGGCCTGCTGCCAAATGGCTCGGGCGGTTGGCAACGCGCGCAGGATGTGCTTTCTGCCGCCAAAGCCGCGCGCCGATAACCCGAGATGCGCCGAACCACCATGACTTTCACCCTACGGAGACCATGCCGATGAACCGCACCGCCATTCTGACCGGGGTCGGCGTGATTGCCGCCGGATCCGCACTGACCGCGCTGCTCGCGCCGGAGACCACCCCTGAACCTGCGGCCCCTGCGGCACAGGAGGAAAGCCAGGCCGCACCAGCCGCCGCGGCGACGGAGGATGCCGCCTTTGGAGCGCGCGTGCGCGACTACCTGCTGGAAAATCCCGAGGTCATCTTCGAGGCGGTTGCGATCATGGAGCAGCGCCAGCAGGATCTTCAGAGCGCCAACGACGGGGATCTGATTTCGCAGAACGCCGACGCGATCTTTGATGACGGTCATTCATGGGTCGGCGGCAACCCCGAGGGCGACGTGACCATCGTGGAATTCATGGATTATCGCTGCGGCTATTGCCGACGCGCCTTTCCCGAGGTCGAAGAGCTGATCGCCACGGACGGCAATATCCGCATCATCGTCAAGGAATTCCCGATCCTGGGCGAGGAATCGACCATCGCCGCGCGCTTTGCCATCGCGGCCCAGCAGCAATTGGGCGACGAAGCCTACAAGGCGATCCACGACGCGATGATGACCTACAAGGGCGACATGGCCATCCCTGCCCTCACGCGCCTTGCCGAGGCACTGGAGCTGGACGCCGAGGCGATCACCGCGCATATGGACGACGACGCTGTAAGCCAAGTTATTGCCGAAAATCAGGCGCTTGGCCGGGCTCTCCAGATTTCGGGAACGCCATCCTTCATCATGGAGGACCAGATCTTGCGCGGGTATATCCCGCTGGCGGGGATGCAGGAGATCGTCGAGGACATCCGAGGCTGAACCGCGATCATTGTGCCTGCGCGCCTACCCTGCGCGCAGGCTACTTGGCCGCTTACTCAGTGGCAGCCACTTCTGTGGCCGCGCCTGCCTCGATTTCGGCGGCGCGCTTTTCCACCTGCTCGACGATATGCTCGATCATCTGCTCGTTGCTCAGCTTGTGGCTTTGCTTGCCCGCCAGATAGACCATGCCCGAGCCTGCCCCGCCGCCGGTAAACCCGACATCGGTCATCAGTGCCTCACCCGGCCCGTTGACCACGCAGCCGATGATGCTCAGGCTCATGGGCGTCTTGATGTGCTCCAGTCGCTGCTCCAGCGCCTCGACCGTCTTGATGACGTCAAAGCCCTGACGCGCGCAGCTGGGGCAGCTTATGATGTTGACCCCCCGGTGGCGCAGTCCCAGGGACTTCAAGATTTCAAAGCCCATCTTGACCTCTTCGACCGGATCGGCGCTGAGGCTCACGCGGATCGTGTCGCCGATCCCGGCCCAGAGCAGATTGCCCATGCCGATCGCCGATTTGACCGTGCCACTGATCAGCCCGCCCGCCTCGGTGATGCCAAGGTGAATGGGCGCGTCGGTTGCCTCGGCCAGTTGTTGATAGGCGGCGGCGGCCATGAAGACGTCGGACGCCTTCACACTGATCTTGAACTCGTGAAAGTCGTTATCCTGCAAGATGCGGATATGCTCCAGCCCGCTCTCGACCATCGCGTCGGGGCACGGCTCGCCGTATTTCTCCAGCAGATGACGCTCAAGGCTGCCGGCATTGACCCCGATCCGGATGGAACAGCCGTGATCGCGCGCTGCCGCGATCACATCGCGGACGCGGTCGGGGCTGCCGATGTTGCCAGGATTGATGCGCAGGCAGGCCGCACCCGCCTCGGCGGCCTCGATGCCGCGTTTGTAGTGAAAGTGGATGTCGGCGACGATGGGCACGGGCGATTCTGCCACGATATCCTTGAGCGCCTTGGAGGACGCCTCGTCAGGGACCGACACGCGCACGATGTCGGCGCCCGCATCCGCCGCCGCCTGAATTTGCGCGACGGTGCCCGCGACATCCGTGGTGGCGGTATTCGTCATCGTCTGAACCGAGATCGGCGCGCCGCCACCCACGGGCACGTTGCCGACATGGATCTGGCGGCTCTGGCGGCGCTCGATGTTGCGCCAGGGGCGTATGGGATTCAACGACATATGGGACGGTCCTTCCTTCGACGACGGGCGCCGCCGGGCTTGCGTTCCTTCTACAAGTAGGACGGTTGCTACCGGGCTTCAATCGCCAAGCGGCGCTTGCCGCCTTCTGGGTGGCCTGCCCTGTTGCCTACTCGGTCGGTTGGGGCGCTGCGGACGCGCCAAGATCGGCACTCAGCTCGGCCACATAGCGTTCCAGATCCGCGTCCTGCGCAAGATTTGCAACGTCGAACGTGCCGGTCAAATCAGAGGGCGCCAGCGCCAGATTGGATGTGACAGCGCCGCGCGGACCGGCGGGGCCATAGTGCTGGCCTGCAACCTTGAAGTAGATCGCCCCGGATTCGCCCACACGCAGCGTCGGCGGCACTTCGGTCATCGGCACGTCATAGGTGTCCCCACCATTCATGACCCCCTCAAAGATCGTGGTGCCATCAGCGCTGCGCACACGCACCCATGCGGGGCGAACGGCCACCATCTGAACACCGCTGGGCGTCTCTGCCACGACCTGTAGACTGACCTGTGGGCCGACTTGGGGGCTGATGACGGATGCGATGGCGGCATCAATGGCGCTCGGCTCAAGTTCAGATGGCTCTGATGGCTCGGCCGAAGCGACCGAGACGCCGGGCAGCGTGCCGCCCTGCATCGGGTCAAGCGTGGATATAGGTCCGTCACGCGCCACCAGCACCGGCAGATCCAGCGCCTCGGGACGATAGAGCCGGTCGAGTGTTTCACTTTCCGGGGCGGCCATGCCAGCGCGCTCCGCCACATTCGTTTCCGAATCGCTGGCCGTGCGGGTCGTCTCCACACCGTCAAGTGGATCAAGGTCGGCCAGAACGTCGGGCGTATTTTCAACAGGCACGACCTGCACGCGCTGTACCTCGTTCAAAACACTCCAACCACCATAGCCAATGGCCCCGATCAGCGCGACCAGAACGGCGACTGACCCGATGGCACCCGGCTCAATCCGGCTGAAAATGCTCTCGGATGCAGGGATGAAAGGCGTGCTGGGTGCTGTCAGGCGCGCATCGCCGCGTCCCATCGGACGGGGCATGGGCATATCGCTCCGCCGCACCGAGGAAGCGGCGGCAGACATGCCATGCGCGATGGAAAACCCGCTTTCGTTGCAGAATGTCGCAAAGGCCCGGTCTGGATCCATATTGAGGTAGCGCGCGTAGGAGCGCACGTAGCCGGGGATAAAGCCGGGCGTATCAAAGGCATCGGGGTTGGCATTTTCGATGGCCGCGACGTAGCTGGCCTTGATGCGCAGCTCGCGCTCGACGTCCAGCAGCGATTTGCCCATCGTGGCACGCTCGCCGCGCATGAGATCGCCCAAGCGCAGATCGAAGGAGTCAAAGCCGCGCGGCTCTGCCTCTTCTACGGTGTTCTTTCGCGAAAACCGGCGCAAAATCATGCAAACTGCCCCTCAGTGCCCACAAGCGCTGTGTCGAATGTCCCGATTCGACCATGCTCTTTGTTTTCAGGCAAGCTAGCACACCGCAATAGCGTTTGCATCAATTAGGCATCTACGCGCTCAACTCGGCGCGATTTAGCGCACATTGGCTCCACAGTGCGTCCATCGCCGAAACCAGATGATCCATCTCTGCCGGGCCATGCACGGGCGACGGGGTAAAGCGCAAACGCTCGGTCCCGCGCGGCACGGTGGGGTAGTTGATCGGCTGCACATAAACACCATAGCCCTCAAGCAGCATGTCACTGAGTTGCTTGGTATGTTTGGGATCTCCAACGATCACCGGCACGATGTGGCTGCCATGATCGATCAGCGGCAGGCCCATCCCCTTGAGGCGCAGCTTGAGGATCTTGGCTTGCGTCTGGTGGCGCGTGCGCAGGGTCTGATCGGTCTTGAGAAACGCGACACTGGCCGCCGCGCCCGCTGCCACGGCAGGCGCAAGCGAGGTGGTAAAGATAAAGCCCGGCGCATAGCTGCGCACCGCGTCGCACATGCGCGCCGAGGCGGCGATATACCCGCCCATGACTCCATAAGCCTTGGCAAGCGTGCCGTTGATGATGTCGATGCGCTGCGCAAGGCCGTCCCGCTCGGTCACGCCGCCGCCCCGCGGGCCATACATGCCCACCGCATGAACTTCGTCAATGTAGGTCAGCGCGCCGAATTCGTCGGCGGCATCGCAGATCGCCTCGATCGGGCCGAAGTCGCCATCCATCGAGTAAACGCTTTCGAAGGCAACCAGCTTGGGCGCCGCCGGATCATCCGCAGCCATCAGCTCTCGCAGATGGGCGACATCGTTATGGCGAAACACCCGCTTGGCCCCGCCATTGCGGCGCACGCCCTCGATCATTGAGGCGTGATTCAGCGCATCGGAATAGATGATCAGGCCGGGAAAGAGCTTGGGCAGCGTGCTGAGCGTGGCGTCATTGGCGATATAGGCCGAGGTAAAGAGCAGCGATGCCTCCTTGCCATGCAAATCGGCCAGCTCGGCCTCGAGGCGCTTGTGATAGACCGTCGTGCCCGAGATGTTGCGCGTGCCGCCCGACCCTGCACCGGTGGCGTCTATCGCCTCATGCATCGCAGCCAGAACCACCGGATGCTGGCCCATGCCAAGGTAATCGTTGCCGCACCAGACCGTGATGTTGCGCTCGGTCCCGTCCGCGTCTGTCCACGTCGCATGCGGAAACTGTCCGCGCCGCCGCTCGATGTCGATGAAGGTGCGATAGCGACCCTCTTCGTGCAGACGGCCAAGGGCCTCGTCCAGCTTTGCGGAATAGTCGATGCGCAGGTCCAAGTCGGATCCTTTCCTGGGTCAAGCCCGCCGCGCTCTGACGCCGTCATCCGGCATCGTGCTCTAACGGGGGCCAGCCGCGTCCTTGCGCGGCGCCTGAGATAATGAGGGTGATATAGGCCCCCGCTTTTCGTTGCAACAGGGTACAAAATGACGCGCCAGAGGCGCTTGATCCACATCAACAAACACACAGTTTCCGCCCACTGGCTGGACAGCGCGCCCCGCCCTGTTAGGGTCGCGCCAATCCCCAGCCAGCGAGGTCCGCGCCCATGTCTCCGACGACCGCACAGAATGCTCCCTTGAATGACGTTCTCACCCGCATCGACGCCGCGATGCCCGAGACGGTTCAGCGCCTTCTGGAATTTCTCGCCATCCCTTCGATTTCGACCGATCCGGCCTACGCCGACGCGTGCCAGGAGGCCGCCGACTGGCTGGTGGCCGACCTGCACAGCATGGGTATCACCGCCGAAAAGCGCCCGACGCCCAAGCACCCGATGGTCGTCGCCCATGCCGGGCAGGATGCGCCCGAAGGTGCGCCGCATCTGCTGTTTTATGGCCATTACGATGTGCAGCCGGTCGATCCGCTGAAGCTCTGGGCGCGCGAGCCCTTTGACCCCGCGGTCGAGCAGACGCCCAAGGGCGAGGTCATTCGCGGGCGCGGCACCAGTGACGACAAGGGACAGCTGATGACCTTTGTCGAAGCATGCCGCGCATGGAAGGCGGTGCACGGCACCCTGCCCTGCCGCATCACGTTCTTCTTCGAGGGCGAGGAAGAATCGGGTTCGCCCTCGCTGGTGCCGTTCATGCAGGAAAACGCCGAAGAGCTGCGCGCCGACATCGCCCTGATCTGCGACACCGGACTTTTCCAGTCGAAAACCCCCGCCATCGTCACCATGTTGCGCGGCATGGTCAGCGAGGAGGTCACGATCACCGGCCCAGACAAGGATCTTCACTCGGGCTTTTTCGGCGGCATCGCGGCCAATCCGATCCGCGTGCTGGCGGGCGTGCTGGCGGGCCTGCACGATGAGACGGGCCGCGTCACCCTGCCCGGCTTCTACGACGGCATTCCCGATCTTTCGCCCGAGGTGCGGGCACAATGGGAGGGGCTTGGCTTTGATCACGCCCGCTTCCTTGGCGACGTGGGCCTCAGCGAACCGGCGGGCGAGGAGGGGCGCATGCCGCTGGAAATGATCTGGTCGCGCCCGACGGCTGAGGTCAACGGCATCTGGGGCGGCTATACCGGAGACGGCTTCAAAACGGTGCTGCCCAGCGAGGCGAGCGCCAAGATCAGCTTTCGCCTTGTTGAGGGGCAAGATCCGTCAAAGGTGCGGGACGCCTTTCGCGCCTACGTCACGGAGGCGCTGCCAGCCGATTGCACCGCCGAGTTCACCGCGCATGGCAACAGCCGCGCAGGTATAATGGATATCTCGGATCCCGCCTTCGAGGCCGCGCGCACCGCGCTGTCGGATGAATGGCCCGAAGAGGCCGCCTATGTCGGCTGCGGCGGGTCGATCCCCATCGCGGGGCATTTCGGCGAAATCCTCGGCATGACGGCCATGCTGATCGGATTTGGCAAGGATGACGACGCGATCCATTCGCCGAACGAGAAATACGACATGGAGAGCTTTTACAAGGGCACGCGCAGCTGGGCGCGTATTCTGGATGCGATCAGCAAGAAAGCGGCGGCCTAATGGCGTTGCGCAAAGCGCAGGTCAAACTGCGAAGAGAATGCATGCAACCCCAGCTCGGTGCGCCCGCCGCAGATGGCATTGGTGCAAGCGCAAGATGACGCGCGACCTGCCGAGACCATCTTCGGCGAGGGTTTCTCCTTGCGCAGGCCCGTCCCCGACACCCGGCCGGGGAGGGTTGCATCGCTGCCTTCAATCAACGCTTTCCTGCGGTTTCAGCGATGTCTGGTCGAGTTTTGGGCGGTCATCATCGGGTAGCTCGCCCGTCACCAGATAGATCGTCTGCTCCGCTATGGCGGTTGCGTGATCGCCGACACGCTCGATATTCTTGGCGATAAAATGCAGATGCATCCCGACGGCGATGTTGCGGTGATCTTCCATCATGTGGGTCAGAAGCGACCTGAAGAGAGTGTTGTAGATCTCGTCGGCTTCCCGGTCCCGCTCGATGATTTCCCCGGCCTTCGCAACATCGCGCTGGATGTATGCGTCGAGGGCATCATCGACCATCGCTTCGACGAATTTCGACATCCGGCCAAGCGCCGCCCGCGACTCGATGATTTCGCCGCTGCCTGCCATCGCAATCGTGCGCTTTGCCATATTCTTGGCGTAGTCGCCGCAGCGCTCGAGGTGCGAGCTGATCTCCATGACGGAGAGCACCGTGCGCAGATCGCCCGCCGTCGGCGAGCGCAGCGCAAGAAGCCGGGCCGCGTCCGACTTGACCGCAAAATCCAGCTCATCAATGGTCTTGTCACCCTTGCGGACACGCTCGGCCTGATCGACATCGCCGGCCTTCAGGGCGGCTGACGCATCCGACAGCGCCTTTTCGACAAGACCGCCCATCTTCATGACAGTGGCCTGAATGCTTTCAAGATCCCGGTCAAACGAGGATACAATGTGCTTGTCACTCATCGCTCTGGTCCCTACCCGATCCGGCCGGTGATATAGCTTTCGGTGCGGCTGTCCTGCGGATTGGTGAAAATCTGATCCGTCGTGTCGAACTCCACCAGATCGCCAAGGTGGAAAAACGCTGTCTTCTGGCTGACCCGCGCGGCCTGCTGCATGGAGTGCGTGACGATGACGACCGAGTATTCCTGGCGCAGCTCGTCGATCAGCTCTTCGACCTGAGCCGTGGCAATCGGGTCAAGCGCCGAGCAAGGCTCGTCCATCAGCAGGACTTCGGGCTCCGTAGCCACGGCCCGTGCAATGCAAAGGCGCTGTTGCTGGCCGCCGGACAGGCCCGTGCCGGGCTGGTCCAGACGGTCCTTCACCTCGTTCCAGATGGCACCGCGGCGCAGGGCGCGCTCGACGATTTCGTCCAGATCAGTCTTTGATTGCGCCAGCCCGTGAATGCGAGGCCCGTAAGCCACGTTGTCGTAGATGGATTTGGGAAACGGGTTCGGCTTTTGAAACACCATGCCCACTTGCGCCCGCAACTGCACGGGATCGACGGACTTGGCATTGATGTCATTGCCGTCCATTTCGATCTGACCGGTCACGCGGCAAATGTCGATGGTATCGTTCATGCGGTTCAGGCACCGCAGGAACGTGGATTTTCCGCAGCCTGACGGGCCGATGAAGGCCGTCACGGTCTTGTCCGAGATATCGACGTTGACATCCTTGATGGCGTGCGTGTCACCGTAATAGACGTTGACGTCGCGCGCTGTGATTTTGATATCTGTCATCTTTACGCCCCGTTCGATCTTTCTCATGTCATTCATGTCATTAATCCTTTGTTGTGCGGGACGCTTACCATTTGCGTTCGAATTTCTGCCGAAGGTAGATTGCGATGCCGTTCATAAGGATCAAGAAGCTCAGCAACACCAGGATAGCTGCCGAGGTGCGGGATACAAACCCCCGCTCGGGACTATCGGCCCAGATGAAGATCTGTGTCGGAAGAGCTGTTGCGCTATCGAACGGAGTGGATGGAGCCGAGGTGATGAAGGCATTCATGCCGATCAGCAGCAGCGGCGCCGTCTCGCCAAGGGCCTGTGCCAGACCGATGATCGTGCCGGTCAGAATGCCGGGCATCGCCAGAGGCAGCACGTGCTGGAACACGACCTGATGCTTGGACGCGCCAACACCAAGGGCGGCCTCGCGGATGGAGGGCGGCACCGCCTTGAGGGCGGCCCGCGTTGCGATGATGATCGTCGGAAGCGTCATCAAGGCCAGCGTCAGCCCCCCCACGAAGGGAGCGGAGCGCGGCATGCCGAACCAGCCGATGAACACGGCCAGTGCCAGAAGGCCAAAGACCACCGAAGGCACAGCCGCGAGGTTGTTGATGTTCACCTCGATGAAATCGCTCATCTTGTTCTTGGGCGCGAATTCCTCAAGGTAGATTGCGGCCCCGATCCCCAGCGGAAAGGAAATCAGGAAGCAGACCAGCAGCGCCCAGAAGGAGCCGACAATCGCACCCTTCAATCCGGCCAGTTCCGGGAAACGCGAGTCCGCGTTGCTCAGCAGTCCGATGTTGAGGGGCTTGGTTATCAAACCCAGCTCCTCCAAACGGTCGAAGCGGTCAATCGCCGCATCGTTCAGGCGGCGAAACTCCTCCCCCGAGTCCCTCTGAACAAGACCCTTGGCCAGCTGATCGTAGGTGTCGGCCGTCGGCACATTCAAGGAGATGGTCTGACCGATCAGGGAGGGATCCGCCACAACCATGTCACGCAACTCGAATTGCGCGCCATTCGACAGGATCGACGACACTTCGCGTGCGTCTTGCCGGTCGGACATGTCCACGTCGGGGAAGTACTGCCCCAGCGATGTGCTCAAGACCTCCCGAAATCCACCACGCGGCAGATTTTCGGCGGGCACTTCTTCGGGATCGATGAAAACCTCGATCTCCAGATGCGTCTGCGTGAAGGCATGATACCCGGTTCCGACAAGCGAGCCGATCAGGATCAGCAGCATCGTGATCGCGAATGTGATCGCCGCGATACCGAACCCCTGCAGGATGACCTGCTTGCGATTGCGGCGCGCAAGGCTGTTGCGAACCGCCTCGGTGGTTGCGTTTGCCGGACGAGGCCCGGATGGATCTGATGTGTAATCGGTCATATCTGCGCGCGCCTCAATCGTAGATTTCGCGGTACTTGCGGACGATCCGCAGTGCCAGAACGTTGATCAGCAGCGTCACAATGAACAGCATCATGCCCAGTGCGAACGCCGCCAGTGTCTTGGGGTTGTCAAAGGACGTATCGCCGATCAGCAGCGTTACGATCTGCACCGTTACCGCAGTCACGCTATCCAGCGGGTTGATCGTCATCTTTGCGATCAGGCCAGCGGCCATCACCACGATCATCGTCTCGCCAATGGCCCGGCTGACAGCCAGCAGGACACCGCCCACGATGCCCGGAATGGCCGCAGGAAAGAGAACGTTCAGCATGGTTTCCGCCCGCGTCGCACCCAGCGCGAACGCCCCGTCCCGCAGGCTTTGCGGGACTGCGGACAAGGCGTCATCGGCAAAGGACGAGATGAACGGGATCAGCATCACACCCATGACGCTGCCCGCTGCAAGCGCGGTGTTGGGTGCCACATCAAGACCGATGCTCTGCCCGAACTGGCGAATGGCAGGCGCGATGACGAGGATCGCGAAAAAGCCGTAAACCACAGTCGGAACACCGGCGAGGATCTCCATGATCGGCTTGATGACCTTGCGCACCTTGCGCGGTGCAAACTCGTTGAGATAGATCGCGGTCAGCAGGCCAACAGGCACAGCAACCGTCAACGCGACGGTCGCGATCACGATTGTCCCCAAGAAGACGGGCACGGCACCAAAGGCCCCTTCGGCGGCGATCTGATCTTCGCGGATCGGGATCTGCGGCTCCCAGCTTGTGCCAAAGAGGAACTCGGTGAAGGGCACCATCGAAAAGAACTTGATCGTCTCGAACAAGAGCGCCGCAACAATGCCAACGGTGGTAAAGATCGCGACAACGGAACAGAAGATCATCAGGCCGGATGTGATCTTTTCGACCTGCTGGCGCGCGCGAAACTCCGCTGCAACGCGGAGGCGGGCAAAATACAGCAGCGTGGCAGCCAGAACCACGACAAGGCCCAGCATGAGGGCCGTGGAAAGACTTTGATATGTGACCAGCCGATCAACGGCTGCGAGTTTCCAGTCTTCGGGCGTGCCGAAGACGGTGCCCCTGCTGATCGACTTGATTTCAGCCAGGATCAATTGAACTTCGCCCGTGCCCAAACCATCCAGCGTGCCGCTGGGCAGGCTGGCCATGACAATCCGGTCGATGACCGGGCCCTGAAACACCAGCCAAGCCAGCAAAAACACGAAGACCGGCACAAGGATCGTTAGTGCAGAATACAGCCCGTGGAAATTTTCTAACGAATGCAGGCGCGTGCCCCCAGCCCTGATGGCCTGTGCCGCCCGCCGGTTGATCATGTAGCCGACCAATGTGGCAGCGAATAAAACGAGAAAGGCCGCGAGGGTCATGTTATCGCCCTTGATCTAAGTGACAAAAAGCTGCCCGGGCGTGAGCCCGGGCAGCCTTGCAAGACGAGGTCTTACTCAGGTGCTTCCATGGTCGCGCCGTTCAGAACATTGTCCTGCACGGTTGCGCGACGCTCGTCTCCAAGTGCGACCATGCCGCGCTCGGTCAGATACCCACCGGGAGCCATTGCGTCTTCCGACATGTACTCTTCGAGGAACTCGTTGAGGCCGGGGATCACGCCGCGGTGCGCGTTCTTGACGTAAAAGAACAGCGGGCGCGACACGGGGTAGTCACCCGAGGCGATGGTTTCGGCATCCGGCCCAACGCCATCGATGGTGACGGCTTTCAGCGTATCAAGGTTCTCGTAGAGGAACGAATACCCAAAGATGCCCAATGCATTCTGATCGGAATTCAGACGCTGAACGATCAGGTTGTCGTTTTCACCGGCTTCGATGAAGGGGCCGTCCGTGCGCATGCGCGAGCAGTTCTCTTCGACCCAGTCACCATCATAGTCACCGTCGGAAACGAAGGGGAGATCTTCGCAGCCAGCATGCATCGCCAGTTCGACAAATGCGTCACGGGTGCCGGATGTCGGCGGCGGTCCAAGAACGATGATCTCGGTTTCGGGCAGACGCTCGTCGATTTCGGACCACATGGAATAAGGGTTCTCACCCCATTCGCCGTCGACGGGAACTTCGGCGGCAAGCGCGAGGTAGATTTCAGCGAGGGAAAGATCCCAATCGAACTCGTTCGCGCTGGAAATCGCGATGGACAAGCCGTCAGAACCGATATTGGCCTGTGTAATGTCCGTCACACCGTTCTCGACACACAGCTCGTACTCGGACGGCTTCATGCCGCGCGATGCGCCGGTGATGTCGGGATGTGCTTCGCCGATACCTTCGCAGAAGATCTGCATGCCGCCACCGGTGCCGGTGGATTCGACGATCGGCGAGGGGTTGCCGGTATTGTTGGCAAACTGTTCTGCAACGGCTTGGGTGTAGGGGAACACGGTGGACGAGCCGACGATGCGGATTTCGTCACGTGCAGCGGCTGAAGTGGCGGACACGGCGGCAAGCGCCAGCGCCGACACGGAAAGCTTGGTGAAAGACATATTATCTCCTGGTTTGCATAGCAGGCCGGAGCAGTCGACCTGCTAACGGGGGTTAACCCGATTCCATGATGCTTATGCAAAAGTTAGATGACAGTTATGTAACAACGGAGGTGTCTGATCGTCGATTTCTTGAAAAACGGCGAAATTTTCAGGTTTCATAAGATCCCGCCGGGGAAATTGGCCGGTAATGGCCTGCCCGCACTGGCAGGCGGAGCAATTATGCCCCGGTTTCCGCCACGCAGCATAAAAACGCCACAGCCCTCATCGGGGCCTCAGCCTTGTTACAAACAGCCCTGCCACGCCCCCTGCATGGGGCTCATACCGGGAAGCTTTTGCGTGTGCGATTGGCAAACCAGACAAGGGACAGCATCACCGGCACCTCCACCAGCACCCCAACCACCGTGACAAGCGCCGCGCCCGAATTCAGGCCGAAGAGCCCGATTGCGACGGCCACCGCCAGTTCGAAGAAGTTGGACGTGCCGATCAGCGCGCAGGGCGCGGCCACCTTGTGCGGCACGCGCCACCGCCAGGCCCAGAAATAGGCGATGGCAAAAATGCCGTAGGACTGGATCAGGATGGGCGTCGCCAGAAGCAGGATGAGGAAAGGCCGCTCGAGGATGATATTGCCCTGAAACCCGAACAAAAGAACGACCGTCAGCAGCAGGCCCAGAACCGACGCGGGCTTGACCCGCGCGGTGAACCGCGCCACCGCCTCTTCGCCGCCCTGCCCCATCAGCCGAGCGCGCGTCATCATTCCCGCCGCCAGCGGCAGCACGATATAGAGCACGACCGACAGCACCAATGTCTCCCACGGCACCGACAGGTCCGTCACACCCAGCAGCAACGCGACGATGGGCGCAAAGGCGAACACCATGATCACGTCGTTCAGGGACACCTGCACGAGCGTGTAATTTGGATCCCCCTTGGTCAACTGGGACCACACGAACACCATCGCCGTGCAGGGCGCCGCCCCCAGCAGGATCAGCCCCGCGATGTATTGGCCCGCGTCAGCGGGGTCGATCAACCCGGCAAAGACATGTTCGAAGAAGAGCACGCCGAGGGCGGCCATGGTGAATGGCTTGACCAGCCAGTTCACGACAATGGTGATCACCAGCCCCTTGGGCCGCTTGCCGACACCCTTCAGCGCGCCGACATCCACCGCGACCATCATCGGATACACCATGGCCCAGATCAGCACCGCAACGACCAGATTGACCGACGCATATTCAAGCCCGGCCAGAAACGCAAAGACGCCCGGCAGCAGATTGGCCAGCACAATGCCCGCGACGATGCCCAGGCCGACCCAGAGCGAAAGATAGCGTTCAAAGAAGGGCATGGGATTATCCTTGGTCAGATTTTGGGGTTATGCACAGCTGGCTCTCAGGGCACATCGGCCTGAACTCCTCGATCAGCGCCGAAAGCGTGTCCAACGCGCCGGGCGCCAGCGAATAGCACACGCGCGGTGGATCGATCTGGCCCTCGATCAGCCCGGCATCGCGCAGGATGCGCAGATGTTCGGACACGGTCGATTGGGCAAGGCCGACCGCATCCACGATGTCGCCGCCGATGCAGCCCGGCGTGCGCGCCAGAAGGCGCAGAATACGCAGACGCGCCGGGTGCCCAAGCGCCCTGGCCATGGCGGCTATCGCCCGATCCGACTGGTCCTGATCGGCGTCACACATCCCGCATCCCGCCTGCAAAATTCATATCGTCGTCTAGCGATATGAAGGGACGGGGCCAGACGCAAGGCGATTCATGATCAAGCCGCGCCCGGCCTCGGGACGACGATGATCCACCGCCCGGTTCCGGCATGGCCTGCCGGATCAGAAAACTCATGGATGTCTTGCCCGCTCAAGACGCGGCCCAGACACCCGGTTCTGGTCTTCTGCTAGGGCAAACTCTCGGCAAGGCGTATGTGGCCTGCAACGAACTTATCCTTGGCGACACGCCTCAAGCAGCTTTCGAGGAGTTTCACCGTATCGAATCCCTGCCGCGACGGAGGAAAAGCCACCCTTCCAAGCCAACAGATCACCCCTGCGCCCGTGCCAGCGCCCCTAGATGGTCTGGCAGTTGCCGGAACGCCGCAAAACCTCGGGCGGTCTGTCCATAGACCTCCGAAGGCCCGCCGCACAGCAGTTCGGGGAAAAGCACGCTGATCTCGGCGCGGGTATCAGGCGCAAGCGCGCCCAACGCTTGAGGGCCGGGATAAAAGCTCTCGGCTGGCGCGCCATTGGCAAAGATGATCTGATGCGCCTCGAACATCATGTGGTGATAGGTGATCCGCTGGCATCCGCGCATCACGCGCGCCTTGCCGCCGCGCAGCCGTGCAAGATGGGTTGCGCGCACCAATGTCTCATCGCCGCCCGAGGCCCGGAAAAGCAGACCGTGCTGGGGCGAGACGACCAAAGGCGTGTCTGCACCGATCAACTCCGGCGCGATGCAGACCGGCTTCAGCTTGGGGTTTCGGGCCATCTCCCGCTCCGGGACATGGCGCGAGCCGGTCCAGACGATCGCCTGGGGGCCGTTGTCACGCGTAATGACGCGTTCGCCGGGAGCAAGCCGCTCGATCGGCACTTCGCCCCGTTCGGTCAGAATGAGGGTTCCCGTGGCAAAACAGATGACGCCGGTGTTCTCGACCGTAAAGAAACTGCTGTCTGCGGATGCGCTGAGGAAGGTGATGCCTTCATTCGGTGCGAATTGAGTGTTGTCAGAATAAACGACGGCGTTGCCTTGGGTGTCGAACACATTGGACTGGTTCAGAACGCCGTCATCGGCCTGATCGGCCCAGAGTTCGAACAGGTGATCATAGTATCCTGACAGGTCGATCCGGTCATTGTTGCTGTTGTCGCCATCATTGAGCGTGCCCGAGTTGTCCTTGTTGAAATCGGTGATGAAATCCGACCCGCCGGAATAGACAAAGACATCGTCCCCGGTGCCACCGGTCAGCGTGTCATCCCCCGTGCCGCCGGCCAGCGTGTCGTCGCCATTCCCACCAACAAGGCTGTCATTGCCGCCTTCACCGCTAAGCGTGATGCCGATCGTAGCATCCGTGGCATCCAGCATGTCGTTGAACGCCGTGCCGCTGATATGCTCGAAGCTGGTGAATGTGCCGGTCGTATTCCCGGAATAATGACTGAACGTGCCCGCCCCATCGGGGCCGATGTCGACCTGCGCGCCATCGGTGCTCTGCCAGTTGTGAAAATCCAGGGTGTCGTTGCCCGCGCCGCCGTCCAGACTGTTGTCGCCCGCATTGTCCCACAGCCGCACAAGATCGTCACCGCCTTCCATGAAGACGGTATCATTGCCCGAGCTGAGGTCCACCATATCGGCACTTTCGCCCGCAAAGACGAGGTCATCGCCGATCCAGTCGTCGATCAGGTCGCCTCCTGCACCGCCGTAGATTGTGTCGTTGCCGGAATCGGCATTGATCGTGTCATTCCCGTCCCCGCCCAGGATGTAGTCAGCCCCCGT
Organism: Roseovarius sp. D0-M9; assembly: GCF_037083805.1. Lineage (NCBI taxonomy): Bacteria > Pseudomonadati > Pseudomonadota > Alphaproteobacteria > Rhodobacterales > Roseobacteraceae > Roseovarius > Roseovarius sp. D0-M9. Next base: position 24,185 of record NZ_JBAPKZ010000022.1, read on the forward strand.
CGTGACAGCGTCACCTTGGGCATCGACATACCCGGAGTAGATTGAAATATCGTCGTCTCCAGACGTTCCGTCGACGACGGTCTTGAAATCACCGGCGACGCGATTGCCTTCCATGTTGGCGGTGTCCTCCAGGACGCTTTGCAGACTGAGCGACAGGATCGGCTTGGCCGTCAGCGCCGCTCGATCGGGATTTTCGGTCAGGTGAGGTGCGAGATACGTTTTGCCGTCAACGTCCTGAAAAACGATTGCGGTGATGTCGGCGGTATCGCCGTCCGCGTAGGTGATGACAGCATCATAAAGAGCAACCGCGTCAAAATACTGGGGCGCCGCGCCATCGATCCGAAAACTGTCGGCAAAAAACCAGTTGTTCGTGTCATACATCCCTGGCTGGCGCACGCTCAGGTTTTCGGCCGAAAGGGTCTGGACCTGCTCGCTCAGCGGGTCCGAAGGCGCGCCATAGGTGCCCAGAATGCCTGCTGCATTTTCCGAGGTGTCATTGCCCGCCTCAGTGTCGATGAGGGGCAGATTGCCCAGAAAGATGACATCGAACGTTGTTGGCATGGTGGGGTCCACTAATGACTGCAGCGCAGCAGCATTTGTGGAGGCACAATATTAAGAAAGCCGACTGCACCCCGGATTTAATGAGAACAATTCGCTCTTTCTGCCTGGCGCCAGTTCGGGCCAAAGACGACGGGCGAAGGGTGCGCGCAGCGTCCCGCGCGCGTCCTTTGGCGGCACATGTCCCACCCTTTCGCGTTACTCCAGAAGATCCTCGACTGCGCCGGTTATCTCGCCCGACAGCGGCGCGATGCCCGACCCATAGGTGGCGACCACGCTGCCGTCCGGGCCGATGAGAACCTTGTTGAAGTTCCAGCGCGGCTCAAATCCCGTCTCGCTGCGCAGCGTGGTGTAAAAGGGATGCGCCTGCGCCCCGGTCACCGGGGTGATTTCGGTCATGGGCATGTCGATGCCGTATTGCAGCTCGCAAAACTCCTTGACCTCTTCGTTGCTGGACAACTCCTGCCGGAAGTCATCCGACGGCACGGCAAGCACGACGAGGCCGCGCGCGCGGTAGCGGTCGTATAGATCCTGAAGGCCGCGATACTGCCGGGTAAAAGCGCAGCGCGACGCGGTGTTGACCACCAGAACGGGCTGGCCGCGCCACTGCTCCAGCGTCAGTGTGCCGCCATCGATCGAGGCGAAGGGCGCGCGCAGATCAACGGCATGGGCCTGCGTGCCAAGCATGAGCGCTATGGTCAGGATAATGGCGCGGATCATCTGCGGTGCTCCTCTGTCATATTAGATTACGGCCAAGTCGCGAACACGGATCAAAAATCATGCCGCGGCACGGCATAAGCCCAGCGCTGCAATAGCCTACAAGATCTCTGCCGGGATGTAGCTTAGATGTGCTGGACGGCAATCAGGTCTAAAGGCGCATGAATGCGGCCCCGGCCTGCGCCGCGCCGAGTTACACCGCGGCGCGAGGTGGTCCGCCACATGACGCGGGCACCCAGCGCAGATTGGAACGAGGCCCGCGTAATGGGCTGGCCTGCATCAATCAGGCAGCGCCCCGCAGAAACCGCCCGAAGACGCCTGCCCCGACCCGAAGGCGATCAGCGAAGGCGCGGAATAGGGGTTGGGCGGCGATGCGGTCAGATCCAGCGCGACCACACCGATCGCCATGACCAGCGCCGCGATGGCGATGATGCGGCGGCTCATGTGCGTGGCTCCAGACCCAGGATGGGCCGCAGGCGCACCCCATACCACGACCCGGCAAAGGCGGCAGCAAACCAGACCCAGCCATGCAGGCTGCCCGTCGAGATGCCCGAGAAAAACGCGCCCACGTTGCACCCGAAGGCCAACCGCGAGGAATAGCCCAGCAGCAGGCCCGCGATCACCGTGGCAGCCCATGCGCGCGCGGGCAGCTTGGGCAGCGGCGCGGACAAGCCGCCGGCCCGCCAGCTTGCCACGAGGAAGGCGCCTGCGATCAGGCCGAAATCGGTCAGCGAGGTGTAATCGGTCAGCACGCTGGCGCCGACGCGCTCGGCATTGCCGGGCGCCGACCAGAAACCAGACCCGCTGAGGTCCGCACCAAGGCCCACCGCCCCCTTGGCCACCCAGAGGCCAAGACCATAGACAACACCCCAAGGCTGGCCTGCGACCAAGAGGTTCGCAATGGCAAAGACCGCCAGCAGCACCGCCGCAAGGATCAGGCGACGCGGGATCGCACGGGTGCCGGGCGCGGCGCGCCACAACAGGAACGCGGCAACGGCGGCAAGCCCCGCAAGCGTGATGGCAAGGCCGGAGACCCCTTCGAGCACCATGATGGGCATCGCGCCAAGGTCGGTCCACCACAGGAGGTGATAGGCGCCAAAGAAGCTGCCGATGGCAAAGAACGGCAGCGCAACAAGGCCCACCGGATTACCGCTACCGGCATTGATAAGCGTGCCCGAGCCGCAGCCCAGCACAACCTGCATCGCGGCGCCAAAGACGAAGGCGCCGCCGATCATGGCAAACCCGATGGGCGCCTCGGCGCCCACAAGCTCGCCGCCATGGCTGGCCAATAGCGGCAGCGCGACAATGGCGACGATCGCAATGGCCAGAAGCTGCGCCAGAATGCCCGCAGGCTCGCGCCGCAGGATCATTGCACGCCACGGCCCCGCAAAGCCGAAACGCAGCCCCTCAAGGGTCATGCCGATACCAAGGCCAATGGCCAGCATCAGCCCGAAGCGCGCCCCCGCGAGGGCGGCCACGCTCGCCACCAGCACTGCGGCCAGCACGATCAGGCCAAAGCGCGGCAAAAAGCGCCCCCGGCCTTCGCCCGGAGCGCTCTGATTTACAACGGCGCTCATCAGTTGCCCGTGATCTGGTTCAGCAGGTTCTTGATGAGGCCGGGCACATTGGCCATCTCGTTACCGGTCTTGGAGTAGCCGACCATCGATTCCGGGTAGAGCTTGACGTTTTCCACACCGGCAAGTTCGGACAGGGCGAACCAGTCGGTCGCGGCCCAGTGGCCCGTGTTGCAGAAGGACAGGATGGGCTGGTCCGATTCAAGGCCGAGGCTGGTATAAATCTCGCGCGCCTTGGCTGCATTGACGATCTGCGTGCCACCCTTGCCTTCGAAGAAGTCGGAGTGGATCACGTTCCGTGCGCCGGGCAGCGTGCCGGGACGCTCGGCCGCGCCATGGCCCTGCTTGCCCTCGAAAAAGCTCGCGGGGCGCGCATCGACCAGTGTGGCCTCATCCTCGCCGTTGACGACCGAGGCGACTTCATCGGTCGTGGCCAGCCACTTGTCGGTCCAAGTGATCTCGATATCTGACGGGGTCGGCGCAAGCGTGCCAGTCATGAGGGGCAGATCGCTCGCCTCCCATGCCTGCATGCCGCCATTGACGATCGCCAGCTGCGTCAGGCCCGACGACTTGAGCGTCCAGTAAACGCGCGCGGCGGCGCCAAAATCGGTGTCGCTGTCGCCTTCATGCACGATGGCGACGGGGCGGTCCATCGTCACCCCAAAGCCTTGCAGTGTCGCTTCCAACTGGTCCTCGGGGATCAGCTGGCCGGGGTTGTCCGAGGGTCCGCGAAACGCGGCATAGGGGGCCGAAACTGCGCCGGGAATGTGACCCTCGGCATAGGCGTCACCGCGAATGTCGAGAATGAGGGGCGCGTCCTCCTCAAGCTGCGCGTTCAGCGCATCGGGTGCGACCAACGGGCCGAATGTGTTCTGGGCGAAAGCGGGGGCGACGAGGCTGGCAAGGGCCAGCGCTGCGGGGGCGAGAATCTTCATGATGCGTTCCTCTTGGATGATGCTTGGGCGTGATGTCGGCCCGAATGGCCCGATTGGCAAGGCCCAGCCTGGCCGAGCGCACCCTTCGCCCCCGTTTGATCCGGTCCGGCGGTTCCAGAGCAGAAGCTCGATTGATGACGCAGGCGGCGCAATCGGGCGGCGCTATGGACAAGATACCGCAAGACGGCGCCCTTTAGGAATGTTTTCCTTAATCGGCGCGCCAGACGCATCCATGCACCCATTGCCGTTCCACGCCTGACAAAACGGTCGGCGCGTCCCGCGACGCGCCGACCGTCTCATTTGCCGTGCCCCTCAAGAGCCTGTCTCAGGCTCAGGCCCGGTTCAGCGCCTGCGCCATGCAGTGAATCCCGCCACCGGTTTTCGAGATTTCGGCGGTGTCGACCGCCGCCACTTCGAAGCCGCGCGCGCGCAGGGCCTCGACCAGCACCTTTGACGCCTTGGGCGCGATCACCTTGTCGTTCCCAAGGCTCATGACGTTGCAGCCAAGGTTGATCGTGTCGCGGAAGGGCACGTCGATGATGTCGTGACCCTTGCCCTTCAGCCAGTCCACGATCCAAGGATCGGTGCAATCCAGACAAACGGCAGTCAGCTTTTCGGCGATGGGCACGACCATAAGGTCTATATGGACATAGTATTCGTCGATAAAGGCCAGTTTGACCTCCCATCCCTCATCCTCGAACCAGCCAGCAACCTGGCGCGCGCCCGGCTCGTTGGTGCGTGCGCCACCGCAGCCGATCAGCAGAACGCCCTCTTCGATCACGTTGAAGTCGCCGCCCTCGAAGGTGCCCGCCGTGACCATATCGTAGATCGGGATGCCAAGGTCCTCGAAGGTGCGGATAGCCGCGTAGTTCTCGCCCCGGCGCCACCACTGCGACATCGCCGTGATGATTGCGCCGTAAGGTGTCATGACCGCGCTGTCGCGGGCATAGACCTGCATCGGCAGTTCGGGCTCGGGTTTGTGCATGTGGACCTTGACGCCGAAGTGCTCGTAGGCGGCCACCATCTCGGCATGCTGCGACTGCGCGACCTGGATGTTGCAAGGGTTCTCGCGCAAATGCTTGGACGACAGGCTCGACGTCGACAGATGCTTGAGATGCGCGGGCGAGCCCAAAAGGACATGGCTGAGCGCGCCGGTCTCATTGGGCAGGTGCCAGTGCTGCATGGGGGCGGTGCCGCCGCCGCGCTTGCGCCGCTGCAACGTGAATTCGGATTTGGTCTGATCAAGCATTAGGTCTCTCCTGTCATGCGCCGGGCATGGTGGAAGGTATCCACCAGTCGCGCCCGCGCGGGGTTGAAATATATTCGGGCCAGCGGAAATGGATCGGCGGCGCGTAATCGCAGAGCGGAGCGAGCCATTCCGAGCCGCCGACCCCGCCGCCCGTGCGATCGTTGAATTCCTGCATTGCGGCCTCGCGCGCCGCAGGGTCCTCGAGCAGGCGCAGCGCCGACAGGGCGCAGACACGCGCCGCTGTCCTGACCATCGGGTCGATCGTGGCGGGAATCCCGCCGAGCGCGTTCATCACCCAATTGGGATAGGGCGCACCATTGGCCTTGAGCGCGGGCCGCGCGATATAGAACCGCGCAAGCGGGGCGTGCCAGCTCATGTCGGTGTAATCGTCGGACGTGCTGTTCAGCTGGCTGGGCGGCAGGTCGCGGCGCAGGATCGCCTCGGCGTCCTGCGGCGAAATCAGGCGGCTCATTTCGTCGATGAATGGCTGCTCCATCGGCGCCTGCCCCAGATTGCTCTGGATGTCTTGCGCGACGCGCACCGCATCCGCGCCCCATTTCGGCGCGCCCGCCTCGCGCAAAGCGTCCCAGACGACATTCGCCATCGCATGATTGGCAAGGCCGGGGCGCGACTTGCAGACCCAGTGACGCTCCCACCGGCAGCCGGTCATCGCGGCGACGGCGGCGGCGTTGCGGTCCAGCATGGCTGTCACCTGCTCGGCCATCGCGACCGTCGGCACGCGGATCATGTATTGCAGCTCTGCCAGCCCCGCAGGCTGATTGTCGGCGGTCGCTTGCCCGGCTGTCAGGATCGCCTCCGAGATCGACCAGCCGCCCTGATGCGGCAGCATCGACTCCCGCAGCGCCTTGGACAGGCTATACATCTGCACCAATGCCTCGGACGCGCCGGGCGCGCGGATGGCGCTGTGCGATTGAGGGATCGGCGCACCGTCGCCAGCGTGCCCTTCGGGGCCCCACGTCTCGGGCGCGTCGCAGATAAAGCGGTAGATCATCGAAAAGGCAGCGCCGCAATGCGTGTCCCAGCGCACGGTGTTGCACATCGGCAGCATGTAGAACGGATGAAAGGAGAGCATCCCCGCAAGGCCGTCATAATACCCCGCAGCCGCGTGAATGGGCTTGGACCCCCTCACCTTTTCCGCCGGCTCGCCGGTAAAGCGCAAGCCGCCCTTGATGCCGCGCGCTTCCATCGCCGCCTTGGTCGCCAACAGCCCGCCCAGCGCGCCGACCCCGAGGCCCGAGTGCGGGTCAGTATGCCCGCCCGCCTGATAGCCAAGGCCCGCACGCGGCGCGCGCCGGGTCTCGGCGGCCTGACAATTGCCGGGGATCGCATCGTATTCGGCATACATACCGATGATCGGGCCATCGCCGTTCGACCATTCGGCGCAAAAGGCGGTAGGCATCCCTGCGCTGCCCTCTTCGACGGTAAACCCTTCGGCGCGCAGACGCTCAACGTACCACGCAGCCGACTGATATTCGCGCCACGCCGTTTCGCCATGGTCAAAGATCGTGCTGCACCACTCCGACAGCTCGGGCATGCGGGCGTCGACGACGCCCAAGGCATGGGTCTGTGCATCGGTCAGGGTCATGCGCGTCCTCCTTGACCCAAGACTAGCCAGCGGGGCGGGGCGGATCATAGTGAAACCTTTTCCTTGCATCGGCAAAATTTACTCACCTAACTGGACGCACCGTTTCCCCAGCCAAAGGCCCCGCCCATGTCCCGTATCCCGTCAACCCAAGCCCTGCGAGCGCTCGAATGTTTCGCGCGGCACGGCACGGTCTGGGGGGCCGCGGACGAGCTGAACCTGACGCGCAGCGCAGTCAGTCATCAGCTGCGCCTTCTGGAGCGCGCCCTCGGCTTTGACCTCTTTACCCGGATCGGCACGCGGATCGAGCTCACGCCGCGCGGCCGGGCCTATGCGGGCGATGTGCGCGGCGCACTCAGCACCATCGCGGGATCGGCGGCGCGCAATGCGGGCCACGGCCTTTCGGGCACGCTCACGATCAGCTCGACACCCGGTTTTGCGGCCTTCTGGCTGGCCCCCCGCGTCGGTGCCTTCCGCGCCATCTGCCCCGATGTGGACCTGCGCATCGTGACGCCCCGCCGCCTTGATGACGTGAGCAATCCTGACGCCGATATCTTTATCGCTTTTGGCTCTGGCAGCATGCAGGATGTCGAGGTCGAGCTTTTGCAGGAGGTTGAATTCGCGCCGCTGATCTCGCCCGCGCTGGCAAACCGGCTGGGCGGCATCGAAACCGCGCCCGACCTGCTGCGCGCTGACCTGCTGCACCTTGGCGACGGCACCGATTGGCGCCGCTGGCTCAAGGCGGCAGGCCTGCCCACGGGTGCGGCGGACCGGGGGCCTGTCTTTGGCGACATGAACCTTGTCTACGCCGCGACCATCGCAGGCCAGGGCGTTTCGATCGGGGATGCCATCATCGGCAACGCGGCCATGGAGGCGGGTCAGCTGATTCGAGTGGGCGATGTGCGCATTGCTTCGCCCGATGCCTATTATCTGTGCACGCCGCCCCAGAAAAAGGCACTCGAACCCGGCCGCGCCTTTCGCCGCTGGATCATCGAGGCGCTGGCGCAGCGCGCGCGATGAACCCAGCGGTCGCCCAGCCCCTTCGGCAAATTCCATTTGCCAGCTCCGCGAAAACATTTCATTTGCCCCGGCGCGCCGCGCGCCTCTACGCTTGGCCCTCTAAAGGGAGCGCTCAATGACCGTAAAAACACGCGCGGCAGAAATCGGCGTAGAAGGCATCGGCAAGGATTTCGGCACCTTCACCGCCCTTGACGACATCTCGCTGACCATCGGGCGGGGCGAGTTCCTGACGCTGCTCGGCCCCTCTGGCTCGGGCAAGACGACCTTTCTCATGCTGCTCGCCGGCTTTGAGGAGGCGACGCGCGGGCGCATGACGCTGGACGGGCGGGACATGACGCGCGTGCCTGCCGAAAAGCGCGGCTTCGGCATGGTGTTTCAGGGCTATGCCCTCTTTCCGCACATGAGCGCAGCAGCCAATATCGCCTTTCCCCTCAAGGTTCAAAAGCGCGGCGCGCGCGAAATCAAGGCGCGCACCGAGCAGATCATCGAGATGGTGGGCCTTGCCGGGCATGGGCACAAACGCCCCGATGCATTGTCGGGCGGGCAGCAACAGCGCGTGGCGCTGGCCCGTGCACTGGCCTGCGAGCCGCCCGTGATGCTACTGGACGAGCCCTTTTCGGCGCTCGACAAGAACTTGCGTGGCCAGATGCAGGACGAGGTGCGGCGCCTTCACCGCGAGACGGGCACCACCTTTGTCTTTGTCACCCACGATCAATCCGAAGCGCTGGCGCTCTCGTCGCGCGTCGCCATCTTCGAGCAGGGCCGCCTTCAACAGATCGCGCCGCCCCGCGAGGTCTACGACCGGCCCCATAGCCGCTTTGTCGCGGAGTTCCTCGGCGACATCAATCTTCTGCCACTGTCCGACACGTCCCGCGATGGCGACATGCTGCGCGGCACATTCGCCGGGCGCACCCTGCGCGCGCCGGGGAAGGCAGGGGGAGAAACGCTTGCCATTCGCCCCGAATACATGCGCCTCGGCCTCACCGCCCCGTCCAGCGGTAACGCCATTCCCGCCACCGTCACCGACCTGACGTACCTCGGCGCCGATACGCGGATCGACCTGCGCGGGCCGGACGGAATGGCGCTGGTGATGACACATGCCTCGGGTAGTCTGCCGGACGGTCTAGCCCCCGGCACGGACATCTGGGCCACATGGCCCGAGGAAAAGGGCTTCTTGCTTTAGCCGACGACACACGAACAACCAACCAGGGAGATATAATAATGAAACATAACGATACATTCACCGACGACCAGCTGGAACTCTTGGCCGACAAGGCACGTCAGGGCAAGATCAGCCGCCGCAAGTTCACGCAACTGGGCGCGGCCCTTCTGGGCACCGCGGCACTGGCGACGCGCGGCGCGCCCGTGCTGGCGCAGGATGGTCAGCTGGTCTTTGTCAGCTGGGGCGGCGACGCGGTCGATGCCTATGACGACGCCTATGGCAAACCCTTCGAGGAGGCCACCGGCATCCGCGTGCGCCAGGACGGCTCGGGTCCAACCGAAGGTGCGATCCAGGCCCAGTTCGAAAGCGGCGCCCCCAGCTGGGACATCGTGGACGCCGATGCCTTCTCGGCCGAGAGCCTGGGCAAGAAGGGCATGATGGAGCCGATGGACTACGACGTCATCGACAAGTCGAAGATGCGCGAAGGCTTCGGCTGGGAATACGCCGCATCGACCTATTTCTTCAGCTATGTCATCGCCTATGACGCCACCAAGTTCGGCGACAATCCCCCAACCTCGATGGCCGACTTCTTTGACGTCGAAACCTTCCCCGGCAAGCGGTCCATGTACAAATGGGGCGCAGGCATGTGGGAGGCGCTGCTGATGGGCGACGGCGTCGCACATGCCGATCTCTATCCGCTGGACATGGAGCGCGCGCATGCCAAGCTCAATGACTTCAAGGAGCATGTCATCAGCTTCTGGGGCAATGGCGCCGAAAGCCAGACCATCATGCTGAACGGCGAGGCGTCCATGGCGCTGATCTGGTCGACACGCGCCCGCCTGCTCGAGCAGGACACCGACGGCGAGGTCAAGTTCATCTGGCAGGACGGCATCATCTCGCCGGGCGCTATGGCGGTGATCAAGGGCAATCCGGGCGGCGCAGAAGCCGCGATGAAGTTCATCGCCTCCGCACAGGACCCCGAAAAGCAGCTGGTGATGTTCGACATGCTGTCCCAAGGCCCCGCGAACCCTGCGGCCGACGAGATGATCCCCGAGGATCAGCGCCGCTTCAATCCCGTGGCACCCGACAACTTCGAGCAGCAAGTGGCGCTCGATGTCGCATGGTATGAGGAAAACTACGGCGCGGCCCTCGACGAATACCTTTCGATCGTCTCGGCCTGACGCCTTTGGCCGCTCCCGGACCGATGTCCGGGGGCGGCACTCAAAGCTAAAGGACTTCCATGCCCTACCTGCGTCCCATGATCCTGCTGGCACCGCTGCTGCTGTTCCTCAGCCTCGCCTATGTGATGCCCTTTCTCGGCGTCGTCGGTTGGAGCGTGACGCTGCCCGAGCCGGGGATGCAGAATTACACGACCGCCCTTTCCGATCCGCTGATCCTGTCGGTCTTCTGGCGCACCTTGCGCATCTGCGCGATGGTCACGGTGATCTCGGTCGTCATGGGCTATATCCTTGCGCTGCTTTGGGTGCGGGGAACGCCGCTGGTGCGCACCTTGACCGAGCTTTGCATTCTCATCCCCTTCTGGATTTCGGTCCTCACCCGCGCCTTTGGATGGCTTGCCCTGCTGTCCAGCCGGGGCATCCTCAATGGCTGGCTTGAGGGTATGGGGATCATCGACGATCCCTTGCGCCTCGTGCGCAACGAATTTGGCGTTGTCGTGGGCATGGTGCATTTCATGATCCCCTTCGCCGTCTTTCCGATCGCCTCGGCCATGCGCAACGTGGACGAACGTGTGCTGCTCGCTGCCAGAGGCATGGGCGCCAGCCGCACCCGCATCTTTGCCCAAGCCTTTGTGCCAATGACAGCGGCGGGCATCATGGGCGCATCCCTGCTGGTCTTTGTCTTTGCCATCGGCTTCTTCATCACCCCTGCCATCCTTGGCGGCGGGCGCAGCGTCATGGTGGCCGAGATGATCTATCTGCGCATCTTCCAGTCGCCCGATTGGGGGCTGGCCGCGGCGGTCAGCGTGATCCTGATGGTGGCCATCTCGGCGCTGCTGGCGGTGCTGCTGAAACAGCTCAGCCCCAAAGGTGTGAAATGATCCGGTTGCGCCCCGGCCTTCTGGCCATGTTCCTCGCCGTTCTGGTGGGCATCTTCATGCTGATGCCGCTGATGTCGGTGATCCCGGTCTCGTTCACGCCCAAGCGGTTCCTGTCTGTGCCCGAGGGCGAGCTGTCGCTGCGCCATTACCGCACCCTCATCGAGGATCGCGAGTGGATCGAGGGGATATGGCTGTCGCTTCGCGTCGGCCTGCTGTCGGCCTGCTTTGCCACTGCACTGGGGACGCTCTTCAGTCTGGGGATCTGGATGTTCCGGCCCCGGTTCGCGGGCCTTTTGATGGGCGTCGCCCTTTTGCCGATGGTCGCCCCGCCCGTCGTGTCGGCGCTCACGCTTTACTTCTTTCTCATCACACTGACCAAGGTCAATGGCACCATTGCCTACGACACGCTGCTGGGCGTTGCGCTGGCCCATTCGGTGATGATCGTGCCGTTTGCCGTCGTGCTGGTCAGTGTCTCGCTCGCGCAGGTTGACCGGCGCATGGATCTGGCGGCGCGGGCGATGGGCGCATCGCTGGCGACGCGCGTTTTCAAGGTGATCCTGCCCAATATCAAATTCGGCGTCATCGCATCGTTTTTCCTGACCTTCGTCCTGTCATGGGAGGAGATCGCCGTCACAATCTTCATCACCTCCGTGGATGCGGTCACCCTGCCCCGCCTCATGTGGCAAGGCCTGCGCGACAACATCGACCCGGCCATCGCCGCGATATCCGTGGTGCTGATCGCGATCGTCGCGGCTGTGGTCATCGGGCGCGCGGTCATCACCGCCGCGCGCAGCAAGGACGCCTAAAGCGCATCGCTAAACACAGCGCGACATCAAGGCGTTGCACGCGTTTCGCCTTTTGCTGATATCTCAGGTTAAAGGCGAAACGCTTTAGCCCTTTGCCGCGATAAGCTTGGCGATGGGCGCAATCTGGTGCGCGACCCGCGCGTTCAACTGATCCAGCGTCATGGCATCATCCTTGACGAACTCCATGAACATCGCATTGAGATTGTTGAAGATCACCTCGCCCAGCGCCTGCGCATCAAGCGCGCCCGCCACTTCGCCGCGCGCCTGAAGGCGCACGATCAGCGCCACCACTTGCGCCGACAAGGCGCGGTCCAGCTCGGAAAATCGCACGCCATTGGGCGTATGCGGGGCCTCGACCGACAGAGCAAAGGCGGTGCGCCACATCTCCTTGGTCAGATATTCCTGCGAATGATCGTAATACGACCCGATCAGCGCCATCAGCGCCGCGTCCACGCCGCATGGCGGATCGGCCACGATGCTGTCCCCCGCCGCGAGCACCTCATCGACCTCCATAGCCACGGTCGCAAAGAGGATATCCCCCTTGGAGCCGTAGTAATTATAGACCGTGCCGGGCGAGACCTCGGCCATGTCGGCCACATCCTCGATCCGGGCCGCGCGATAGCCATCGGTCCGAAAGAGTGTCACCGCCGCATTGAGAATCCGTTGATGGCGATCCGCCTTCTGCCGCTCGCGCAATCCTGACATCGGTTCATCTCCTCCATCTCCCATCATTATTTTAGTGTTGACTTTAAAATTGAAGCAACTCATTTTTTTGACCAAGCGGCACGAAGTCCGCAGAGACAAATCACTGAAACGCACACCAACACGGAGAGACCCATATGACCCATTCCCCCCTGCGCCGCACATTGCTTGGCACCGCCGCAATGCTCGCCCTGCCCGCTGGCGCCCATGCTGCCGAGGATCTCAATGCACTCGTCTGGTGCGATCACACAGATCCCGCGCTGATCGAGCCCTTCGAGCAAGAGCATGGCATCCGCGTCAACCTGCGCGAATATGAGGGCACCGCGACCGCGCTGGCCCTGCTTGAGCAGTCGCGCCCCGGTGACTGGGACGTGCTGGTGATCGACGGCATCGACGTGCCCCGCGCCGTCGAGGCGGGCCTGATGGCCGAACTGCCCGCCGATGAGCTGCCCACAAGTGATTTCTGGCCCGGCGTCGCGATGGAAGAGCAGACTACCGTGGATGGCAAGACCTACGCCGTGACTGAAAAATTCGGCTACAATACGATCTCGTTCAACTCGGACAATGTCGACGCAGCGGACATGCAGAATCTGAGCACCGTCTGGAGCGAGAAATACAAGGACCGCATCGCGGTTTATGACTATTACCTGCCCGTCATGGGTCTTGCCGCCATCGCGAACGGCAAGGAGACTGCCAACCTGACAGCCGAGGATCTGCCCGCCCTCAAGGAGACGCTGTTGACCATGAAGGACAACGCGCGGTCGGTCGGCGAAGTCGTGGCCTCGCAAACCGCACTGGCCACCGGCGAGGTCGATATCGTGGTGGGCGGCGGCGAGTGGCTGACCGCCGTTCTGGCCGAAGAGCAGCCCGAACTGACATGGACCATCCCCGATCAGGGCGCCGTGCGCTGGTCGCAGTCCATCGGCGTACTGGAGACCAGCGAGAACAAGGACATGGCCGTCGAGTTCGTCAAATACATCACCAGCCCCGAGGGTCAGGCGCGCCTTGCCACCTCCTCTTGCTACTGGGGGATGCCAGCCAATGAGAAGGCGGGCGAGCATTTGACGGACGCGCAAAAGGACGTTCTGCGCTGGGACGAACAGGGTGATTATCTGGCCCGCGCACAGCTCTACCCGGCGCCCGATGCAACGCTTGACGGCCAGATGCAGGATGTCTGGCTGGAAATGCTTCAGCACTGATGCAACGTTCCGACAGCATACGCGGCTGGGGCTTTGTGGCCCCGGCCCTTTTGTGGACGCTGGCGTTCTTCGTCGTGCCCTTCGGCGTGATGGCGGCGATGAGCCTTGCCACGCTCGAAGGGCGCGAGTTGATCTGGGGCTTCAGCCTCGACAATTACGCGCGTCTCTTCGGTCAGAGCTACCTTTTGCGCGCAATCGTGGTGTCGCTGGAGATCACGCTGACGGTCACGATCGTCTCGATCCTGCTGGCCTATCCGCTGGCCTGGATCATCGCCTACCGCGTGCCGCCGCGTTGGCAGCGGCTGGCGCTGCTCATGGCGATCCTGCCGTTCTGGACCTCTTATGTCGTGCGCTCCTACGCCTGGCTGCTCGTCCTGTCGCGTGAGGGTGTCATCAACCAAACCCTCTTGGGCATCGGCCTCATATCCGAGCCGTTGAACATGGCCTCGACCCGTTTTGCGACGGTCACCGGGTTTGTGCATTTCTTCGTCATGCTGCTGACGCTGACGATCTACGCCAATCTGGTGCAGCTACCACCGAACTATCGCCGCGCGGCGGTCGATCTGGGCGCGAGCAGCTGGCAGGCCTTTCGCCATGTCGTGCTGCCGCTGACCCTGCCCGGCATCATGACGGGCGCCTTCCTGACCTTCGTGCTTTGCGTCGGCGACTACATCACGCCGCAGATCCTGGGCGGCAACAACGAGTTGACCGGGCCGCAGATCATTATGGTGCAGCTGGGGCGCGGGGCGAACTTCCCGCTGGCGGCCGCGATGTCGATCGTGCTGATGGGCCTTGTCACGCTGGCCTACCTCGGCGCGTCCCGCTGGCTGAGGATTGACCGGCTATGAGACGCAGCATCCCTTGGATCTACATGGCGCTGGCCTATGGCTTCATCTTTCTGCCGGTCGTCACGCTCGTGCTTTTCTCGTTTCAGGACGGGCGCCTGCCGGTGCCCCCCTTCAACGGCCCGACGCTGAAATGGTATGCGGATGTGCTGGGCGACAATCGCCTGATGTCGGCGCTGCTCAACTCGCTGCTCGTCGGTGCGGGCTCTGCCGCTGTGTCCTGCACGCTGGGCTTTCTCGCCGCCTACGGCCTTGCGCGGCACATCCTGCCGGCAAGCGCGCTGCTGCGCGGCCTTCTGATCGCGCCGATGACGGTCAGCTATCTCATCATCGGGCTTGGCCTCTTGATCGTCTTCAACAATTACGGGCCCGGCCCGTCGCTCTATGCCGCTGCCGTGGGCCATGTCGTCATCAACCTGCCGCTGGCCTTCGCCATCATCTACGCCTCGATGGGCGCGCAGCAAGAGAATGCCGAGCGCGCGGCGCGTGATCTGGGGGCCTCCGAATGGCGCGTGCTGGCGCTGGTGACGGTGCCGATGCTCGCCCCTGCCATCCTCGCCTCCTTTTTCTTGTGCCTCACGCTCAGCTGGGACGAGTTCATCATCGCGTTCCTCATGACTCGCTTTGACGTGACCCTGCCGGTCGAGATCTGGAGCCTGCTGCGCTCGGGCCTGTCGCCGCGCACGAATGCCATCGGCAGCCTCGTCTTTCTTGTCTCGGTCGCTCTGGTGGTCGGGCTGGAGCTCTTTATCTTCGGAAGGAAACGCCGATGACCGCCTCGATTTCGATCCAGCATGTCAGCCATGATTTCGGCACGTTCCGCGCGCTCGACGACATCAACCTCGAGATCGAGGCGGGCGAATACATCGTCCTTCTTGGTCCCTCGGGCTGCGGCAAGACCACGCTCTTGTCGACGCTTGGCGGCTTTATCGCGCCCGGCGCGGGCAGCGTTTCGATTGGCGGGCGCGACATGACCGGCGTTGCCCCTGCCAAACGTCCCACAACGACGATGTTTCAGGATTACGCCCTCTTTCCGCACATGAGCCTGCGCGACAACGTTGGCTTTGGCCCGCGCATGGCCGGCACCCCCAAGGCGCAGCGCAATGCCAAGGCGGACGAGCTGCTGGATCTGGTCGGGCTGAAGGATGCCGCGTTGAAGCGCCCCTATGCGCTCTCTGGCGGTCAGCGGCAGCGCGTCGCGCTCGCCCGCAGCCTTGCTGTCGACCCCGACGTGCTACTGCTGGACGAGCCTCTGGGCGCGCTCGATCTGAAACTGCGCCGGGCGATGCAGGACGAGTTGAAGCAGATCCAGCGTAAGGTGGGCACGACCTTCGTGCACGTCACGCATGATCAGGAAGAGGCGATGGCCATCGCCGACCGCATCGTGGTGATGAATGGCGGCAAGATCGAGGATTGCGGCCCGCCCGACCGGATCTATCGCAAGCCCGGATCGCTTTTCTCGGCTGGCTTCATGGGCGAAATGAATCGCATCAAGGGCACTGTGCGCGGCGCGCGGATCGAGACCGCGCTTGGCACCATCAGCGCGCCCGGCGGCACGCCGAACGGCGAGGTCGCCCTCTGCCTGCGCCCCGAACAGATCGGCACGGCCAAGGGAGACTGGGACATGGGGCCCGCGCGCATCATCGACGCCGCCTTCTTCGGCACGCATTTTCGCTGCCACCTCGCGCCCGAGGCAGCGCCCGAGATGGCGCTGATCGCGCATCTGCCACCGGGCGCGCGGCCCGAGGCGGGCAGCATGGTCAGCCTTTCGGCCGATCCTGCGGATCTGAGCATCTTCGAGGCGCAGCCATGAGCGCGGGCGCGCCCGGCGGCATGAAGCGCGCAGCCCCCGAGGATTGGTATCGCGTGGAGCGGCGCGCCAATGATGTGACCTACATCTGCGAGCCGCATATCCAAGAGTTCTACCGCTGCAACATGTGGCACGTGCGCGGGCGCGACCGCGACATGCTGGTCGATAGCGGGATGGGGGTTCTGTCGTTGCGCGAATGGGTGCCATTGGTCACTGAACGCGCATTGACCGCCGTGGCCAGCCACACGCATTTCGATCACATGGGCTGTCATCACGAGTTCGAGGATCGCTGCATCCACGAGGCCGAGGCGCATATTCTGGCCCACCCGACCAATGCCGCGACGCTGGCCGATCCCTATGTCACCGATGAGATTTTTACCCAGCTTCCGCCCCTGCCCTACAGCTCGGACACGTATCGCCTGAAATCCGCGCCCGCGACGCGCACGCTGGTCGATGGCGACATGATCGATCTTGGGGATCGCGCCTTCGAGGTGATTCACACGCCCGGCCATTCGCCCGGCGGCATCGCCCTGTGGGAGGCGCGCACCGGCATTCTCTTTTCAGGCGATATCGTCTATGATGGCCCGCTGATCGAGGACACGTATCACGCGGACGCGGCGGATTATCACCGCTCGATGGTCCGGCTTTACGATCTGCCAGTGCAGGTGGTGCACGGCGGGCATTTTCCCAGCTACGACCGCGCGCGCCACCGTCAGATCATCAAGGACTGGCTGGACGCGCGCGAGCGCGGCTGATCACATCTCGACGCCGATCTGCGCCTTGATGCCATCTCTGAACGGATGCTTGATCAGGCTCATCTCGGTCACCAGATCGGCGGCCTCGATCAACTCGGGCTTGGCGCTGCGCCCTGTCAGGCAGACATGCGTCATCGCGGGCTTTTGCGTCAGCAGAAACTCGACCACCTCGTCGATATCGAGGTAGTCGTAGCGCAGCGCGATGTTGATCTCGTCCAGCAGAACGAACTGGATCTCGGGGTCGAGAATCTGCTCGCGTGCGATCTTCCAGCCGTTTTGGGCGGCGGCGATGTCGGCCTCGCGGTCCTGCGTCTCCCATGTGAAGCCTTCGCCCGAGACGAAGAACCGGCATTCATCGGCAAAGCGCTCGCGCAGCAGCGTCTTTTCTCCCGTCACCCAAGTGCCCTTGATGAACTGGACGACCGCGCAAGGCATACCGTGCCCGATGCAGCGCATGATCATGCCAAAGCCCGAGGATGACTTGCCCTTGCCATCGCCGGTATGAACCATGATCAGGCCCTTTTCCTCGGTCTTGTGCTTCATCAGGGCGTCGCGCTGCGCCTTGATGCGTTTCATCTTTTCTTTGTGGCGTTCGTTGATGTCGTCCATGGGCGTGCTTCCTCACATGCTGCGGCCCGCCAGAGGTGTCACCTCGGGCGGGCCGCGTCAATTGCGCTTGGGCCCATCGCGGATCAGGCAAACCACCAGCGGTGATATCCGCGCGCGCCATCCAGTTCCCAGACGGCTGCGATGCTGTCCTCGTGCATGACATTGTCGCGCCGTGCCGACATGCGGTCGCGGAAGAACGGCACGATCGTGCCGCCATCATCACGGCACAATGTCTGCATTTCGGCATACATCTCGGTGCGCAGTGCGTCGTCGGTCTCGGCCTTGGTCTTCAGCAGCAGTTCGTTGAAGCGCTCGTTCTCCCAATGGCTCTCGTTCCACTCGGCGCCCGCCTTGTAGGCGATCGAGAACATCACATCCGGCGTCGGGCGCGCAGCCCAGGACACGACGCAAAACGGCTTTTTCAGCCAGACATTCGACCAATACCCATCCGAAGGCTCCTGATTGACCTTGATGTCGATGCCAGCAGCGCGCGCCTGCTCGGAGAACAGCGTGCACATATTGGTCGCGCCGGACAAAAGCGTGTCGTTGACCGAGATCTCCACCGACAGATTGTCATGCCCTGCCTGCTTGAGATGATAGCGTGCCTTGTCCAGATCCTGTTCGCGCTGGGGCAGATCGGCGGCATATGGCATCGAGGGCGAAATGGGGTGATCGTTGCCGACCGTGCCATAGCCAAAGAGGATCTTTTCCACGATTTCCTGACGGTTGATCGCGTGTTTCAGCGCAAGACGCACGTTCACATCGTCAAAGGGCGCGACATCGCAGAACATCGGCATCGTGATATGCGTGCCTGACGGCACGTTGTCGAGGATGACGCCCGGCGCCTGCGCAAGGCGGCTGGCGGTTTTCAGATCCACGTCCGTCACCGCATCCACATCGCCTGTGACGATGGCCGCCTGACGCGCGTTGGCATCGTTGAGCACCGTCATGTCGATCTCGTCGAACCACGCACCCTCATCCGCGCGGTGCCAATCATCATGGCGCACAAATTTGGCGCGGATGCCCGGCGAGAAATCAACCAGCTTGTACGGGCCGCAGCCGATCCCGTTAGCCCAGTCGATGCCGCCATCGGAACTCGCGGGCTGAATGGTCAGGTGAAAGTCCGAGACAAGGTAGGGCAGATCGGCGTTGCCACGATCCAGCTCGAACACCACCGCATGATCGCCATCGGCGCGGATATTGGTGATCCCTTCCATCAGCGGCTTGGCCGCCGAGGATGAGCCTTCGGCGCGATGATAGTTCATCGACGCGATGACATCCTCTGCCGTCACCTTGCGCCCGTCATGAAAGGTCGCGTTCTGCGCCAGCTCGAAACGCCACTCGGTCGCATCATCCTTCGTCGCCTCCCACGCGGTGGCAAGATCGGGGCCCAGCTCGTTCGTGTTGGTGATCTCGGTCAGGTAGGAGCGCACGACGTGGTTCGAGTGGATCATCAGGATACTCTCGGTCGTGGCCGGATCCCATGTGTCGGTCGAACTTCCGTCATGCACGCCCACACGGAATATGCCGCCGCGCTTGGGCGCGGCGCGCGCGGGCGCCGCCCAGCCGAGGGGCAGCGCGGCGCCAAGACCGGCGGCGGCGCCGCCCGCCAGCACGTGTCGGCGGTTTGGCCTGACGCCCTCAGCGCGGCGGAGGGGGTCCGTGGGGCGCGGGCTGCGGAAATGGCTCATCGGTCTGTCCTATCGCTTTGCTCCAGTCGAACGAGCCACTTAGGTCTGCAGGCAGGCATGTCCAGCGCTGCGCGGACGAGATGTGCATCCATGTGCATCGCACCCGCCAGCAGCGCCAAATCTGCGCTTAAACAATTTTTGCCTAATTTTTAGGCAATTCAGGTGCGCTGCACATTTTGTAATCAGACAGCCCGAAATCCCGCCCCTATCTGGCGGCGCCGACTTACGCCGCAACGCAGAAATTGCCAGCTTCGGGCGGCAAGCAGGACAAACTGCGCTCAAAGGGAGAGGACTTTCGTGAAACTGATCATAGCAACGATCAAGCCATTCAAGCTGGACGAGGTGCGCGAAGCACTTACCGCCATCGGCGTACGCGGCATGATGGTGACCGAGACAAAAGGGTTCGGCGCCCAATCGGGCCATACCGAAATTTATCGCGGCGCTGAATACGCCGTCAATTACGTGCCCAAGATCAAACTGGAGATCGCCGTCGCCTCGTCGATGGCCGATCAGGTCTGCGAGACGATCATGCAGACCGCCCGCACCGGCAAGATCGGGGACGGCAAGATCTTTGTGCTGGACCTCGCGCATGCCGCGCGCGTGCGCACCGGCGAAACCGGCGAGGAAGCGCTGTGATGCGCATGCCCCGCCGCCCCTTGGACACATCCATTCAAACGGACAGGACAATGAACATATCATTCACGAGTAAACTGAGCCTTGCGGCCGCGCTGATCGCATTGCCGCAGATGGGCCTTGCGCAGGACACGGCCGCAACGCCCAGCTTTGACGAAATCGGCCCCTACATCATGACGACGCTGCTGTTCTGCATGGCAGGCTTCCTCGTCTTCTTCATGGCCGCAGGCTTTGCCATGCTCGAGGGCGGGCTGGTGCGGTCCAAGAACGTGACCATGCAGATGACCAAGAACATCGCGCTCTACTCCATAGCCGCTATCATGTATTGGTTCATGGGCTTCAACCTGATGTATCCGGGTGAGTTCAACGGCTACGTCGGCACCTTCTTCTCGCCGACCGTGCTGGACCCGGTGGGCGTGGCTGCCGCCGACGCCGCCCTTGATTACGCCTCAATCGGCTCGGATTTCTTCTTCCAGCTCGTGTTCGTCGCGGCCACCGCCTCGATCGTCTCGGGCGCGCTGGCCGAGCGGATCAAGCTCTGGCCGTTCCTGATCTTCGTCATTGTGCTGACGGGTGTCCTCTATCCGATCTCCGGCTCCTGGCAGTGGGGTGGCGGCTGGCTGTCCGAGGCGGGCTTCTCCGACTTCGCCGGCTCGACCGTCGTGCACTCCGTGGGTGGCTGGGCCGCTCTGGCCGGCGCCATCGTGCTGGGCCCGCGTCTGGGCAAATACGCCAAGGATGGCAAGGTTCACCCGATGCCCGGCTCCAACCTGGCGCTCGCCACGCTTGGTACATTCATCCTGTGGCTCGGCTGGTTCGGCTTCAATGGCGGCTCGCAGCTTGCCATGGGGACCGTGGGCGATGTCTCTGACGTCAGCCGCATCTTTGCCAACACCAACATGGCCGCTGCGGCAGGTGCCGTGACCGCGCTGATCCTGACGCAGATCATGTACAAGAAGCCCGACCTGACCATGGTGCTGAACGGCGCGCTGGCAGGTCTGGTGTCGATCACGGCAGAGCCTTTGGCCCCGTCGCTCTTCGGCTCGCTCTGGATCGGTGCCATCGGCGGCGTGATCGTGGTCTTGACCGTGCCGCTGCTGGACAAGCTGAAGATCGACGACGTCGTCGGCGCCATTCCGGTGCACCTCTTCGCCGGTATCTGGGGCACCATCGCCGTGGTCTTCTACAACGGGGACGCGAGCATCGTGACACAGGTCATCGGCATCGTCGCCTACGGTGTGTTCACCTTCGTCGCAAGCCTCGTGGTGTGGTTCATCCTCAAGGCCGTGATGGGCATCCGCGTGAGCGAAGAGGCCGAGATACAGGGCCTCGACACAACCGAGCTGGGCATGGAAGCCTACCCGGAGTTCAGCAAGGGCTGATTGCCTCTGGCATATCTGCACTGAAAACCATCAGCGCCCGGCAGGATCTGCCGGGCGCTTTTTCATAAAAAAGTGGCGCACTAGCCCCCGAGACGGTTTGCAAACCGCGCAAGGGCGCCTATATTCCAACTGTCCCTTAGGGGACTATGGACATAAACGCGCTCGTAATAAGCGGATCGGACCCGGGGGCGGTACCCGGCGACTCCACCAATCACCCTTCATTTGGGGGCGGATCGGGGTCGAAACAGGATCGACGAACGTCTAAAGGGGTTTTGCTTTGTCTCGGCGGGGTGCCACCGTATCGGCCCGAAAAGTACAATTGCAAATGACAATCGTGCTCCGGTAGCTCTGGCCGCGTAAGCGGTTCGAGAGATCGAAACTTAAGCCCTTGCGCCTAGCAGCGTAAGGCGGGGTCCGCAGGCACCTGGCAACAGAAGCCTGCACTTTATTCCCTCATTTAGTATCCCCTATCCAGTCCCATGACCGGCAACCATAAGGTTCGCGTGTCATGCAAGTTTCATATGCCGGCGCGTTGACACGCGCGCGCTACCCGATGAGAACTGAGCGTCATCCGGCGCGTCACCAGCCCGGCAGACAAATTGGGCGGAACATGCCGGTCAGCACACGCGATTTCCTCGCCGCCTTTGCGCGGATCGGCCTTTTGTCTTTTGGCGGGCCTGCGGCACAGATCGCGCTGATGCAATCTGAGCTGGTCGAGCGGCGCGGCTGGCTGGAGCAGCGCCAGTTTCTTGGTGCGCTCAGCTTTTGCATGCTTCTGCCCGGCCCCGAGGCGATGCAGCTGGCCACCTACGCGGGATGGAAGCTGCGCGGCACTTGGGGCGGGCTGATTGCGGGGCTGTTTTTTGTGTTGCCGGGCGCGGCGGCGATCCTCGTGCTGGCGCTGAGTTATGCCCATTATGGTGATCTGCCGCTTGTCGCCGCGCTGTTTCTGGGCA
This sequence comes from Roseovarius sp. D0-M9, assembly GCF_037083805.1. Classification (NCBI taxonomy): domain Bacteria; kingdom Pseudomonadati; phylum Pseudomonadota; class Alphaproteobacteria; order Rhodobacterales; family Roseobacteraceae; genus Roseovarius; species Roseovarius sp. D0-M9. The sequence continues at coordinate 46,450 of NZ_JBAPKZ010000022.1, forward strand.
TCAAGGCTGCCGTCCTTGTGATCGTGGCCCAAGCGCTCTGGCGGCTGGGCCAGCGCGCGCTTGAGGGGCGCGCGCAACTGGTTCTGGCCATGCTCGCCTTTGCCGCGATCTATGCCGCCTCCCTGCCCTTTCCCGCGGTCATCTGCGCTGCCGCCCTGTGGGGCGCTTGGGCCGCGCGAAATACGCGCCCCGAGGCTGCGGCACCTGTTCCGCCCGGTCAGTTGCAGCGCACCGCACGCACGGTTCTGATGTGGGGCGCGCTCTGGGCCGCGCCGGTGGCTGTCGCCTATGCCATGGGCGCCAGCTTTCTTGGCGCCATCGCGCTCTTTTTCAGCAAGCTGGCGGTCGTCACCTTCGGCGGTGCCTACGCAGTGCTGGCCTACATGACGCAGACCGTGACGCAAAGACATGGCTGGATCAGCGCCGAGCAGATGATCGACGCGCTGGGACTGGCCGAGACAACGCCGGGGCCTCTCATCCTCGTGACGCAATTCGTCGCCATGCTGGCGGGCTTTGGACAGGGCGGCACCGCCATGGCGCTGGCCGCTGGGGCGATGGCGCTCTGGGTCACGTTCATTCCCTGCTTCTTGTGGATTTTTGCCGGCGCCCCCTATCTGGAGCGCACTCTCGCCCAGCCGCGTTTGCGCGGCGCGCTCGCGGCGATTTCGGCCGCCGTCGTGGGCGTCATCGCCAATCTGTCGCTCTGGTTCGCGCTCCACGTTCTTTTTGGCCGCGTCCTTGCCAGCCCCGTTGGCGCCTATCCCGATCTGGCGACACTGGATGTGCGCGCTGCGGGCCTGACGGCGCTCGCGGCGCTGCTTCTGGTGGGGCTGCGTCTGCCGGTGCCGGCGGCTATCGCGCTCATGGCGGCAGCGGGCGGCCTCTTGCATGTTGCCGGATAGGGCGTGCGGCAGGCCCTTTTCCTTTCCTCAGAATCCCGTATTGTGGAGGGATAATGAAATCCGGGGGACGCGAATGTCGCGCACGATCGAATATGGCAATCTGATGCATCGGGCCATGCGCGGCCTTATTCAGGAGGTGCTGGAGGATGTGGCCGAGCATGGCCTGCCCGGCGCGCATCATTTCTTCATCACCTTTGACACGAACCATCCCGATGCCGCCTTGGCCGATTGGCTGAAACAGCGGTATCCCAGCGAGATGACCGTGGTGATGCAGCACTGGTATGACAATCTCGAAGTCACGGACGAAGGCTTTGGAATCACATTGAATTTCGGGGATGCACCCGAAAGCCTCTATGTGCCCTATGACGCGATCCAGACCTTCGTGGATCCTTCGGTCGAATTTGGCCTGCGCTTCGAAACGCAGCCCAAGGACGACGAGGATGAGGATACAGACGACGAGGACGATGACGAAAACGCATCCACGGGCGGCGGCGATATCGTCAGCCTCGACAGCTTTCGCAAGAACTGAACGGCAAACGGGCAAGGCCGGCGCCCGGCGCGCTTGCCGTTGAACTTTTCGCCGCGTCCGGTAAGAGAGAGGCAATTCTGATCAAGGAGCGCCCGCATGAGCCGGACCGAGATGACCACCCGCACCGAAACCGACAGCTTTGGCCCCCTCGAGGTGCCAAGCGATAAATACTGGGGCGCGCAAACACAGCGCAGCATCATCAACTTTCCAATCGGCTGGGAGCGTCAGCCCATCGCGATCGTCCGCGCCCTCGGCGTGATCAAGAAAGCCTGCGCGCAGGCCAACAAGGCATCCGGTAAGCTGGACGAGGCGCGCGCCGACGCCATCATCGAGGCGGCGAGCGAGGTCATCACCGGCGATCTGGATGACAATTTCCCGCTGGTGGTCTGGCAGACCGGCTCGGGCACGCAGTCCAACATGAACGCGAATGAGGTGATCGCCAACCGCGCGATCGAGATCATGGGCGGCACCATCGGCTCCAAGGATCCGGTCCATCCCAACGATCACGTCAACATGGGTCAATCGTCCAACGATACCTTTCCGACCGCAATGCATATCGCGGCAGCCATGACCGCCCATGGCGTCACCCTGCCCGGCCTCGAGAGGCTTCAGGACGCGCTGGAGGCCAAGGCGCAGAAATGGGCGCATATTATCAAGATCGGGCGCACTCATACCCAGGACGCCACGCCGCTGACACTGGGCCAGGAATTCTCGGGCTACACGCATCAGGTCGCCATGGGGATCGAGCGCATTCACAGCGCGCTGGAGCGGATCTACGAACTGGCCCAGGGCGGCACGGCGGTCGGCACCGGCCTCAACACCCAGAAAGGCTGGAGCGAGACGGTCGCAGCCAACATGGCCGAGATCACGGGCCTGCCCTTCGTCACGGCGCCCAACAAGTTCGAGGCGCTGGCCGCCCATGACGCGATGGTCGAGATCTCGGGCGCGCTGCGCGTCGTCGCAGGGAGTCTTTTCAAGATCGCCAATGACATCCGGTTCCTCGGCAGCGGCCCCCGCTGCGGTCTGGGCGAGCTGATCCTCCCCGAGAACGAGCCGGGCAGCTCGATCATGCCGGGCAAAGTGAACCCGACCCAATGCGAGGCGCTTACTCAGGTCTGCGCGCATGTCATGGGCAATGATGCCGCCGTCGGCTTTGCCGGGTCGCAAGGCCACTTCGAGCTGAACGTCTACAAGCCGATGATGGCCTATAACGTGCTGCAATCCATGCAGCTTCTGGGCGATGCGGCCTCGGCCTTCACCGACAATCTGATCGACGGGCTGGAGGCGGATGAGACGCGCATCGACAAGCTGATGCGCGAGTCGCTGATGCTTGTCACCGCGCTGGCGCCCGAAATCGGCTATGACAATGCGACCAAGGTGGCCAAGACCGCCCACAAGAACGGCACGACCCTGAAGGAAGAGGCCATCGCCCTCGGCTTTGTCGATGCCGAAACCTTCGACCGCGTGGTGCGGCCCGAAGACATGGTCGGACCCAAGTGACGGGCACGCCCATCAATCTGAACCGCGCGCGAAAGGAACGCGCGCGGTCCCAGGCCAAGACGAGGGCAGACGAGAACGCCGTCCGGTTTGGCCAGACCAAGGCGCAAAAGGCGGCAGAGCGCGCCGAGGCCGAACGCGCCGCCCGGCGCCTTGAGGAGCACAAGCGCCCTGCGCAGAGCGACGACGAATGACCCAGCGCCCGGTCAAACACTCCCTGACCCTGCGCGGCCATCGCACCTCCGTCACGCTCGAGCCGGAATTCTGGACCGCCTTTCGCGCCATCGCCGCCAGCACCGACACACCGATCAACGCGCTGGCCGCCGAAATCGACGCGGCGCGCGGCCCCGATCTGGGCCTTGCCTCGGCCATACGCCTGCATGTGCTGCGCCACTACCTGGCGGCGGCGGAAAAGGGCCCCCGCTGAGCGGAGCGCATGGACAGCCCCGCCCGCGCCGGGCATGTTGTCGCCGCAATCCAATGATGAGGCCAATACCCCCCGTGACAGCGCTGACCCTCGCCAAACCCGACGACTTAGACCGCATCCTGCCGCTGATCGCAGCCTTTCACACCGAGGCCGGCATCGCCCAGGACGATGCCGGGCGCCGCGCGGCCGTGCAGCCCTTGCTCGACGGCTCGCCACATGGCGCGATCTACATCGCCGGCCCGGTGCGCGCGCCGATCGGCTATGCAGTCATCAGCTTCGGCTGGTCCATGGAATACGGCGGCCTCGATGGTATCCTTGACGAGATTTACATCCGGCCAGGCGTGCGCCGGCGGGGCATTGGCTCAGACATGCTCTCGGCCCTGCCCAAGGCGCTGGCGGGTGCCGGATTGCGCGCGCTTCACCTCGAAGTGGCTCGGGGCGATGACAAGGCGCGCGCATTCTACGAACGGATGCATTTCCGACCGCGCGACGGATATACACTGATGTCGCGCATCTTTTGACCCGGCCGGGGCGCTGCCCCGGACCCCGGAGTATTTCCGGAACAATGAAAGACGGACGCACGCCCGAGGTCTTTTCTTGGTAAAAACACCCATTGGCTGAGCAAATTGCCTCCCCGCCCTCCATTGGCGTTCGGACGGTGCGGGCATATATTGATGGTATGACCCATACATCCATTCCCTTCGACAATTCCTACGCGCAGCTCGCGCCCGCTTTCTTCACTGCGCAGGAGCCACTGCCTGTGACATCCCCTGCGCTTGTGGCGATCAACCGGCCCTTGGCGGACGATCTGGGCATGACGCTCGGCGAGGACGCCGAACTGGCCAGGATTTTTGCCGGCAACCTCCTGCCAGAGGGCGCCGAGCCCTTGGCACAGGTCTATGCCGGTCACCAGTTTGGCGGGTTCTCTCCGCAACTGGGCGATGGGCGTGCCGTTCTTCTGGGCGAGGTCGTGGACAAGGGCGGCGCGCGCCGCGATCTGCAACTCAAGGGATCGGGGCGCACGCCCTATTCGCGGGGAGGCGACGGGCGCGCGTGGCTCGGCCCTGTCCTGCGCGAATATGTGCTGAGCGAGGCGATGCATGCCTTGGGCATTCCCACCACCCGCGCGCTGGCGGCCGTGCGCACCGGTGACATCGTCTATCGCCAGGAGGGCGGTCTGCCGGGCGCGGTGCTGACCCGTGTCGCTGCGAGCCATCTGCGCGTCGGCACGTTTCAATATTTCGCGGCGCGGCGGGACACAGGCGCGCTCCAGCGCCTCTTGGACTACGCCAGCGCGCGCCATTATCCCGGCGCGCCGGAGCCGGGCGCGTTTCTGCGCGCGGTCATCGCGCGGCAGGCAAAGCTTGTGGCGCAATGGATGGGAGCGGGGTTCATCCATGGGGTGATGAATACCGATAACACCTCGATTTCGGGGGAAACGATTGATTATGGCCCCTGCGCCTTCATGGACGCCTATGCCCCCGATCAAGTCTATAGCTCGATCGACCGGCAAGGCCGGTATGCCTATTCAAATCAAGGGCATGTGATTGTCTGGAACATGGCACAACTGGCCAGCGCGCTGGTGCCGCTGATGCCCGATGAGGACGCCGCGGTGGCCGATTTTACCCATGCGGTGCATGCGATGCCCGCGATGATCGAGGCCGAGTGGCTGCGTGTCTTTGGCGCCAAGATCGGTCTTGGCGCGCCCAGCGAAGACGATCGCGCCCTGATCGAAGACCTGTTGGCCTTGATGGCCGAAAGCGGCGCTGATTTCACCAATACGTTCCGCGCGCTGGGGCATGGCACCGCAGAGGCGCAGTTTTCCGATCCCGCGCGCTTTGCCGCGTGGCAGGCGCGTTGGCACGCGCGGCTGGAGACTGAGGAGGGTTGGCGCGCCCGAATGGAGGCCACAAATCCCGCGATCATCCCGCGCAATCACCACATCGAAGAGATGATCGCCGCAGCCGTCGCAGGCGATGATGCGCCCTTTCACAGGTTGCTGGGCGTGCTGGCCTATCCCTATCAGGAGCAGGCAGACGCAGAGTTTCTGACCCATCCGCCTGCACCGGAAGAAATCGTGCGCCAGACATTCTGCGGCACATGAGCCGAAGAGGATCGCCGCCCAAAAGGCGACGATCCTGGCATGTTTTGCAGTATCAGGCCGCGTTGCTGCGGGCGGCATTGCCGCCGCCGCCACCACTGCGCCGACGACGGCGCTGACCGTCCGGCTTGGCAGCACCGCCACCACCGCCACCCGGCTTGCCCCCGCCACCGCCACGACGACGACCACCGCCGTTGCCGCCGCCGCGGTTGGGCTTGGCCTTGGGGTCGGGCAATTCCTCCCACGCGCGGCCCGAGGCCACGGGGATCGAGAGCCCCATCGCCTTCTGAATATCCTTCAGCTCGCCCATCTCGTCGGGGGCGCAAAAGGCGATGGCCGCGCCATCCTTGCCCGCGCGGGCAGTGCGCCCAATGCGGTGGACGTAATTTTCGGGCACATTGGGCAGATCGAAGTTATAAACATGCTTCACGTCCGGGATGTCGAGGCCCCGTGCGGCCACGTCCGTTGCGACCAGCACGTGAATATGCCCGTCGCGGAAGGACTTGAGGGCACGCTCGCGCTGTCCCTGACTCTTGTTGCCATGAATCGCGGCAACCTTGAACCCAGCGCTTTCCAGCTTGCGCGCCAGCTTGTCCGAGCCATGCTTGGTGCGGCCAAAGACCAGCGCCAATTCGCCCTTGTGCTTGGCCAGCAGCTCGATCAGCAGGTTTGGCTTCTCGGCCTTGGCGATGAAGTGCACGGCTTGCGTGACCTTGTCTGCGGCCTTGCCCGGAGGGCTGACCTGCACCTTTTTCGGGTGGTTCAGGTAGCTGCCGGCGATCTCTTCCATCTGCTTGGGCATGGTGGCGGAAAAGAGCATTGTCTGACGCTCCTTGGCCAAGAGAGCCGCGATCTTGCGCAGATCGTGGATGAAGCCCATGTCGAGCATCTGGTCCGCCTCGTCCAGCACCAGAAAGCGCGTGGCATCCAGCCGGATCGCGCGGCGGTCGATGAGGTCAAGCAAGCGGCCCGGTGTCGCCACCAGAATATGCGTGCCCTTCTCGAGGCGACTGATCTGCGGATTGATGGACGAGCCGCCAACCACGACGTTGATCTTCATCGGCGTGTCCTTGACCAGCGGCAGCAGCGTGTCGCGGATCTGGTTCGCCAGCTCGCGCGTCGGCGCAAGGATGAGGCTGGTCGCGGTTTTCGGGCGCGGACGCTCGTCATTTTCCATCATGTGCGCGATCAGCGGCAGACCAAAGGCCGCCGTCTTGCCCGTGCCGGTCTGGGCGAGGCCCATGACGTCATTGCCGTCCAGCGCATAGGGAATGGCGTGGGTCTGGATCGGGGTCGGCTCGGTGATGCCCATATTGCCGAGTTTGCGGACCAATACGGCCGGCAGGCCCATTTCTTCAAAGAGGTTCAAATCTTATCCTTTCGGACATGGGATGCCCCATGCCGTTTTGCGGGCGCTCATGGCCCGGGACGGGGCGGCAGACACCTGCCCCATACGGTGGTTCCGCCGAGGCCCTGACGCACAGGCGGAATTGCCCGTCGCGCCGATCCGGCGGCTGGCCCCACGCGTGATATTGGGATCAATTTCGCGACATTTCGTTAACTGGGGGCGGCCATGCGGGCGGCCCGGCTGCTCACGCGGCAGGAAACGTCGGTATGGCTCAGATGGACGCTTGCGGCTGCGAAGTCAACCTTTGACTGCACCCCGCCGCGAAGAACGGTGGAAGTTTGGCGCAGCGCGCGCTATTCAGAAGGCCACCAAGACCACCGGATGACCCTATGACCGATACCATAACCGACCGCTGCGAGGCACGCGGCCTGCGCATGACAGGCCAAAGGCGCATCATCGCCGCCGTGCTGGAAGAGGCCGAAGACCACCCGGATGTCGACGAGCTTTATGTGCGCGCCGCCGCGCGTGACCCCAAGATCTCGATCGCAACGGTCTATCGCACCGTCAAGCTCTTTGAGGAGACGGGGATCTTGGACAAGCTGGAGTTCGGGGACGGGCGCGCACGCTATGAGGATGCCAAGCGCGGGCATCACGACCATCTGATTGATCTGGATACCGGCGATGTCATCGAATTCTTTGACCCCGAAATCGAGCGCCTTCAGGAAAAGATCGCGGCGCGCCTTGGCTACAAGCTCAAAGGGCACAAGATGGAGCTCTATGGCCGCCCGCTCAAGAAAGGGTGAGAGGCGGCGCACCGCCGGTTACGTCATGGCCGTAGATCCAATCGAATCGCCGCATCATCCGGGCCGGAGCAATTGCCCCGCCAAGTTTAAGCGATAGATGAGCTGCGGCGCGTAATGGCTTGAAACTGATGTGGTATTTCCAGGCATTTCCATTGGCTGCCTCTACGACGCGGCGCGCCCGGCCCTCGCGCGCCGACTGGTAGGCGCCAAGCGAGGCGGCAAGGTCCGGCCACGTCGCCAGCGCATCGGCCAGCACCCATGCATCCTCAAGCGCCAATGACGCGCCCTGCGCCATGAAGGGCAGCGTGGGATGTGCGGCATCGCCCAGAACCGTCAGCCTGCCCTGCCCCCAGATCGGCGCGACGGGATGGCGAAAGAGGCCCCATTTGCCCACCGTCTCGACACGGGCCAGCATTGCCTGCACATCTGCACCAAAATCGGCAAAGCGAGCGCGCAGCTCCTCCGGATCGCCCGCTGCACTCCAGCTCTCTTCGGTCCAGCCGCTGCGCTCTTCGACGGCGACGAGGTTGAGCTGTGTGCCGCCCCTCAAGGGATAGCTGACCAGATGGCGGTGCGGGGCCATGTGCACGCGCGCCTCGCCCATGCGACTGCCGTCATGCGGCACGGTCGCGCGCCATGCGACCTGACGGGTAAAGAAGGGCGCGAGCGTACCGTTCAGGGCCTTGCGCACCACCGAATGAAGCCCGTCGGCTCCGATGACCAAATCCGCCTCCAGCGCGGCAGGGTCTGCGACGCGGGTGCCAAGCGCGATGTGAACTCCGGCCTCCAGCGCGCCGCGATGCAGAATCTCGATTAGGTCGGCGCGGTGCAAGAACCAGTAGTCGCGCGTGGCAAGCTGCGTGAGGTCGAGCCGCACCACCGGCCCGCGCCGGTAATCATGCAGCGCAACCGCGCCGCCCTGCACCCCCGAGGCACGCACCGCATCCCCAAGGCCCAGCCCCCGCAGCACCGCAAACCCGTTGGGCGAAACCTGAAGCCCTGCGCCGACCTCGGAAATCTCGGCCGCCTGCTCGTACACGGTGACGCGCGCGCCCCGCAGCGCGCAGGCGCGCGCGGCGGCCAGCCCGCCAATACCTGCGCCGATGATCGCGATGGTGAGGTTTTGCATATCCATGCATCATTCTTCATACGAAAAACGCCGGAGCAACAGCCCCGGCGTTTTGAAATTCTGCGGTGGTCTGCGCGATCATTCGTCGCGATGCACTTTCTCGCGGCGCTCGTGACGCTCTTGCGCCTCCAGCGTCATCGTGGCGATGGGGCGCGCATCCAGACGCTTGAGACTGATGGGATCGCCAGTCATCTGACAATATCCAAACTCGCCCTCTTCAAGGCGGCGCAGCGCCTGATCGATCTTGGCAACCAGCTTGCGCTGGCGATCACGGGTGCGCAACTCAAGTGCGCGGTCCGTCTCTTCGCTGGCGCGGTCGGCGACATCGGGAATGGCGCGGGTGCCATCCTGAAGCGCTTCGATCGTGTCACGGCTGCCGGCGAGCAGATCTTCACGCCATCCGATCAGCTTGCGCCTGAAATATTCTCTCTGGCGTTCATTCATAAAGGGCTCGTCTTCGACGGGCCGGTAATCGTCGGGCAGGAAAACTTCGGCTTTCAAGCGTTGATCCTCTTTCTTTTCAAGGTCCAAGGCGTCAGGATGCTGTCTCATCTGGCTCCCCCTCGGCTTGCATTTAATGCAACCGCGAGCGGTTGTCACTACTCGAATTCAGTGCGGATTGATCGGATACCGCGCTCAGGCTATGCTGCGCGCTTGCGCAAATGAACTGCGATACGAAAAGGATTGAATAGGTTATGAAATTCGAGGGAACCAGCAGCTATGTGGCAACGGACGACCTGACCATCGCGGTCAACGCCGCCGTCGCGCTGGAGCGCCCCTTGCTGGTCAAGGGCGAGCCGGGCACGGGCAAGACCGAACTGGCACGCCAGGTGGCCGCAGCGCTGGAGTTGCCGATGATCGAATGGAGCGTGAAATCCACCACACGCGCGCATCAGGGCCTTTACGAATATGACGCGGTGTCACGACTGCGCGACAGCCAGCTGGGCGAGGCGCGTGTGCATGACATTTCCAATTACATCCGCCCCGGCAAGCTTTGGCAAGCCTTTGCCGCCGAGGGCCGCGTGGTGCTGCTGATCGACGAAATCGACAAGGCCGACATCGAGTTTCCGAACGATTTGCTACAGGAACTCGACCAGATGGAATTTCACGTCTACGAGACCGGCGAGACGATCCGCGCGGTGCACCGGCCCATCGTTATCATCACCTCCAACAACGAAAAGGAACTGCCGGACGCCTTTCTGCGGCGCTGTTTCTTTCATTACATCCGCTTTCCCGACATGGACACGATGCGCCGCATCGTCGAAGTGCATCATCCGGGCATCAAGGAGGCGCTGCTGACCACCGCGCTGACCCAATTCTACGAGATCCGCGACCAGCAGGGCCTCAAGAAGAAGCCATCGACCTCCGAAGTGCTCGACTGGCTCAAGCTCCTGCTGGCCGAGGATCTGTCGCCCGAGGATCTCAAGCGTGGCGGCAAGGACAGCCTGCCCCGCCTGCATGGCGCGCTGCTCAAGAACGAGCAGGATGTGCATCTGTTCGAGCGACTCGCCTTCATGGCGCGGCGCGGCGCATGACCGCGCAGGGCGTACAAATGGCAAAGGCTGCGGCGCAGGCCGCTTCACAGCCCTCTGCGACGCCCTCCCGCCTTTGCCGCAAAATAGTCTCAAATGCTCCCTATAGAAAACGTTAACAAGGACGAGCCTGCCTTGGGGCGCGCGACGGACAGCGGTCCAAACCGCGTCGTGCCACCCCGGCGCGGTGGGTCTTTCTTGTCCGGTCCGACCATGGGGATGCACATGCGCCAAATGATTTTGCCGATCTGCCTGATGCTGGGGGCCTGCATGCCCGGAGCGTCTGGCGATGTCGCCTCGCGCGCTGCCACTCCGGATCTGGGCGGCTTCCCGGCGATCAAGGTCTTCTCCACGCCGCAGCCCGAGGCACCTACGCGGTCGAACGTCGACATCGCCCGCGATTTCATGGAGCTGTCCATGCGCCTCGAATCGGGGCGCGACCTGCCCGTGCTCAGCCGCTTTGAAGGGCCGATCAGTGTTGCGGTCACAGGCGCACCGCCCACCACGCTGCAATCGGATCTAGCGCGCCTGCTCCACCGGCTGCGCAGCGAGGCAGGTATCGACATCACGCAAACGACCGGCCCCGCCAACATCACCATCCAGGCCGTCAGCCGCGCCGAGATCCGCAATGCCCTGCCTCAGGCTGCCTGCTTTGTCGTGCCCAACATCTCGACCCTCGATGAGTATCACAAGGCCAAGCGCAGTCACCTGACCGCATGGAGCGGATTGCAGACGCGGCGCAAGGTCGCCATCTTCGTGCCCAATGATTCCAGCCCCCAAGAGGTGCGCGACTGCCTTCACGAAGAGCTGTCGCAGGCGCTCGGCCCGCTCAATGACCTATATCGCCTGCCCGATTCGGTCTTTAACGATGACAATGTGCATGCGGTCCTGACGGGGTTCGACATGCTGATCCTGCGCACCTTCTATGCGCCCGAGCTGAAATCGGGCATGAGCCATCGGCAGGTCGCGGCCGCGGTTCCGGGCATCCTCGCGCGGCTCAATCCCCGCGGCGAGCATATCGCCTCGCGGCCACTGGCATCGACGCCGCGCGCCTGGGTGCGGGCGATGCAGACGGCGCTTGGCCCCGGCGCGGGCCACGGCCAGCGCCGCGCCGCCGCCGAAAACGCGCTGCGCATCGCCGAGACGGTAGGCCTCACCGACCACCGCCGCGCGTTTAGCCATTACGCCGTCGGCCGCATCGTCCAGAGCACCGACCCCGAGCTCGCGCAAAACCATTTCGCCGCCGCCGACGCCTACTATCGCCGCGCACCTGCGACCACCCTGCACCGCGCCCATGCCGCAGCGCAGTTGGCGGCCTATGCGATCACCCAAGGGCGCGGAAATGACGCACTGGCCATTCTGGCACCGCAGATCCCCGTTGCCGAGCGGCACGAGAACGCCGCTCTTCTGGCCCAGATGATGATGATGCGCGCCGAAGCGCTGGAGCTGGCGGGCCGTGTGTCCGAGGGACGGCAGGTGCGTATGGACAGCCTTGGCTGGGCGCGATACGGATACGGCGCGGATTGGGCCGTGCGTGCAAAACTGCGCGAGATGTCGGCGCTCAATCCGCTCAAGGGCTAGGAGCGGGTAGGATATGATTGTCATCATCGCGGCCATTCTGGGCGCAATCGCAGGCAGTCTGGTCGCGCGCCGCCGCAAGGGCCGCACGGCTGACGTCCTGCAATACGCCTGCGTGTTTGCGCTGATCTTTGCGCTGGTCGCGCTTTTCGTGACGATCATGATCCAGCGCGCAACCATGCTTTAGGCGCGATGTTCCTGCCCTTTTTTCAGGCGCTGCGCGGCGCGGGTATCCCTGTATCACTGCGCGAATACCTGACCTTTCTGGAAGGTGTCGGCGCGGGCCTCGTCACCTACGATGTGACCGGGTTTTACTACCTCGCCCGCACCGCGATGGTTAAGGACGAGCGGCATATCGACCGATTTGACCGTGCGTTCGCCAGCGCCTTTGACGGGCTCGAGCAGATCAGCGCCGAGGATGTGCTGAACGCGGTCGATCTGCCCGAGGACTGGCTGCGCAAGATGTCCGAAAAGCACCTGAGCCCCGAAGAGCAAGCCGAGATCGAGGCCCTTGGCGGCTTTGACGCACTGATGGAGACGCTGAAACAGCGCCTCGCCGAGCAACAGGGCCGCCACGAGGGTGGCTCCAAATGGATCGGAACGGGCGGCACATCGCCCTTCGGCGCGCATGGCTACAATCCCGAGGGCGTGCGCATCGGGCAGGACAGATCGCGCCACCAGCGCGCGGTCAAGGTCTGGGACAAGCGCGAGTTCGCCAACCTCGCCGGAGACGTGCAACTGGGCACGCGCAACATCAAGATGGCCCTGCGCCGCCTGCGCCAATGGGCGCGCGACGGCGGCGCGGAGGAGTTCGATCTGGACGGCACCATCCGCTCCACCGCCCAAAAGGGCTATCTGGATGTTCAAACCCGGCCCGAGCGGCGCAACGCCGCACGCGTGCTTCTCTTTCTGGATGTCGGCGGCTCGATGGACCCGCACATAAAGCTGGTCGAAGAGCTTTTCTCGGCAGCCCGCTCAGAATTCAAACAGCTAGAGCATTTCTACTTTCACAACTACCTCTACGAGGGCGTCTGGCGCGACAACCGCCGCCGTTGGAGCGAAAAGACCCCCACCCACGACATCCTCAATACCTACGGGTCCGAGTATCGCAGCATCTTCGTCGGCGACGCCGCGATGTCCCCCTACGAGATCGCCTACCCCGGCGGCGCCAACGAGCATTGGAACGAAGAGGCAGGCCAGACATGGCTTGCCCGCGCCCGTGCGCAGTGGCCATCAAACCTGTGGATCAATCCGGTCCCCGAGGCGCGCTGGCCCTATACCCAATCAACCCAGATGATCGCGCAGATCTTCGAAGGCCGCATGGTCCCGATGACGCTCGAGGGGCTGGACCATGGCATGCGCATCCTCACCCGCTAGCCAGCCCTTTTGCCCCTTGTGGCAGGGACACCCTATCTGCTTCTTCTTGCTTAAAAATATCCCCGCCGGAGGCTCCGCCCCGCTCAATCCTCGCCACCTGTGGTGACAAGGCGATACTCCAGCAACTCTTCGGGCAAGAGCACATAGATGTCGTCCGGCGCCGTCGCCAGCGCATGCCGCATGAGCCGGACGTCCACATCCATATCGCCCAGATACTCCATCACATCGCCCTGCCCGCGCTGAATGTCCTCGACCGCCAGAAACGCAGGCAGCACGGTGTTCTCACCGAAGTAATGCTGGTGGACTCCCACCTGCGCGCCCTCACCGGCAGACCGCGCAACGCCCGCCGCCAGAAGATAGGGACAGGCGGAAAAGCACACATCGCCTGCCTCGATGTGCGTGTTCATCTCTGCGGCACGGATGCTGCGTCCGATCGCCAGCGCGTCGCGCACCGATCCGCCGGGGCTGTTCAGCGTGATGCGCTCTATCCCTTCCTCGGCCTCCAGCCGTTCGGCCATGCGGGCCTCATCACCGGGCGCGATGGTGCCTGTCAGGCGCAGCGCCGCGCCCTCGCGAATGAATTCCAGCCGGCTCGGCATGTCGCCAGTGTTGCGGTAGGGCCGCTCGGGCGCGCCGGGCCCGCGCTCGGGCAGCGGGGTGTCGCGGGGTGCAAAGCGGCGCGTCTGATCGCCCGGCGCAACGGGGCTGTCAAAGCCGGGCGCGCTGGACGGGCGCATCAGCTGCGGCAATGCGCCCAGCACGTCCGAGCCTGCCAGGAGCACGGCCATACCCAATTGCAGCCCCAGCACCGCGTAAAGGACGCGGCGCGCATCCCAGCCGCGCTTGTTGGCCTGCTCGCTCATGGCGTGGGGGCTCCGTTGCCCCTTGTGCGCTCCTCTGTCGTGCGCACTTCGGGCTCCGGCGATGCGGGCGGCACAGGCCGGCGCACCTCGTCCATCTCGTGCAGCACCATCATCGCCGCGCGCAGTTCCGACAGGGTCAGCGTCTGCTCGATGCCCACGCCCTCGCGGCCCGACCGGATTGCCGCCTGCGTCACCATGAGGATAAAGACCAGCACCCCCGGAAGCAGGTCAATCGCGATGGCCCCCGCCCAGGATGGCGCGAAATTGCCCGCATAGCGGATCACCGCGTCGGCCGTCGAAATGGGCGTATAGGTCGTGTCGGCGGGGGCAGGCATGGCGACCACCGCATCGGCGGCACTGCGCAGCGTCGCGGCCCGCTGGCCCAGCACGTCGAGCACCGAGGCGATCGTGCTTTGCTGATCGCCGCGCGCCGCATCCGAGCGCCCGTCAAGCTCTGGCAGCACCACTGAGGCCGCCAGATCCTGCGCCGCGCGTGAAACCAACGGGGCAACCGAAAGCTGGCGCAACTGGGTGATGAAACCGGCAAGCCGCACCGCCTCTTCGGAGAAATGAACCGAGCGCGGCTCGACCGGGCCCGGCTCGACCGTCAGAGCGCGCATCCGGCTGAGCGTCGCGTTGCCTTCGGCAAAGGCCGCCTCGACCAATGATTGCTGCGAGGCGATCTGCGCCTCGAGACCGCGCAGCTCGTCCGCCTTCTGACTGAGCACGCGAAAGACCGCGCCGCGTCCGGCCAGTCCAGAAAGATCGCCGCTGGCCTCCTGTGCGCTCAGGTCCTCGAAGGACTGGCGCACACGGGCCACGTCCCGCTCTAGGCCCTGCGCCGACACCGCGATGTTGTTGGCCTGCTCCAAAGAGGCTTGATAGTCCTGCACGGTGCGCGCCAGATGCTGCTCGACCGCCGCCGATCCGGCCAGCGCGGCAGCATTCAGCCAGGACGACATCGCGATGATCGCGAGCGAGCCGATGCCCATCGACACCAGGAGCCCGATCCGCGAGGCCATGCTGCGCACCGAGGGCAACAGGCGCATCAGGTAGGACCAAAAGACAAAGATGCCGACCGAAACGGCAATGGAATACGAGGCGGCGGCAAAAAAACTGAGCGCGCCGTTGTCATCCAGAAGGGAGGACACGCCAAGATAGGTGTAGATGCCCGAGGCGGTCGCGAGCACGCCAAGCGCGGCGCCCGTAATGGAGTCAAGCCAGCGCACATGGCCCTCCAGCTCGGCGGCGTAGCGCACACCCTGGGCTTCGGCACGGCTGATGCCAGCTTGCGTGTTCGGATCGCTCATTCGGATGTCTCTCCTATCGGTCTGGGTCCAATGCCTGTCGGTCTTTCTCCAATATAGGGCGGTGCGACGATTTTGCGCGCGCCTGCTGATCCCGAAGCGGCCCCAGACCAACGGGGCCCCCTTGCCGCGCCCGGCCCGCAGTGATGGGGGCGGCCGCTCCTGCTTCGACCACCGGGCTGGTCGTTACGCCGCCGGGGGCGTGCTGAGCGTGCCGCCAGACACGGCGGCGCGCACGCCCGTCGTCGCAGCGCAGGAGGTCGGCAGCCCGCGCGCCACGCGTACCGCCAGATACCCAAAGGCTTGCGCCTCGAGCATATCACCATCAAGGCCCAAATCCTCGACCGGGGCCACATCGCAATCGAGCGCGGCGCGCAGCATGTCCATCATCACCGGATTGTGTCGCCCGCCCCCCGTCACCAACAGACGCGCGGGCGGCTCTGGGCAATGCTCCATCCCGCGCAGGACGGCAGCGGCAGACATCGCCGTGAGGGTCGCGGCGGCATCGGCATCGGACAGCTCGCCCACGAGGTCGATCATGTCGGCAAAGGCGTCACGGTCGAGCGATTTGGGCGGCATCTTGAGGAAATACGCCTCATCAAGGAACATCTCCAGCGCGCCCTCGGCGACGGTGCCGGCCTTGGCCAGCGCACCGTTCCGGTCATAGGGCATGCCGCGCCGGGCCATCATCAGATCATTGATCGGGGCATTGGCCGGCCCGGTATCGAAGGCCATCAGCGCGCCCGCATCCTCGGGTCGGCGCACGGACGGGTCGGCCCATGTCAGATTGCCGACACCGCCCAGATTGAGAAAGGCAACGGGGGCGTCCGCACCGATGTAGCGCGCGCAGGCATGATGGAAAAACGGCGCCAGCGGCGCGCCCTGCCCGCCCAGACGCACATCGGCGCTGCGAAAATCCCAGACCACCGGAACGCCCAAGGCCCCCGCCAAGGCGCCGCCATCACCCAGCTGATGCGTGCCGCGCCCGCCCGGATCATGCGCCAGCGTCTGACCGTGAAACCCGACGAGCGCGGCATCAAAGCCGCTGAGCGCCTCGATGTGTGTCTCCATCACGACGCGGCCCGCCGCCTCCAGATCATCCCCCGGCCACCGGCCCAGAGCGGCGCTCAGCACCGCTTGCTCCTCGGCCAGATAGGCACGGTAGCGGCTGGCGCCGAAGCCGAAAATCGCCTCGCCATCCGTCTCGATCAGGGCGGCGTCGACACCATCCAGCGAAGTGCCCGACATCGCCCCCAGCGCCCAGACGCGCGCGCCGTCCTTCACCGCCTTCAACATGCTCTTTTCCTTTGCCCGATGCGCACCTATACATGCCGCGCAAAGCAATCCGGGACAAGCGCCATGACCTACCATTCCAAATCCGAATTCCTCAACGTGATGGTCTCGCGCGGCTATCTGGCCGACTGCACCGACATGCAGGGTCTGGACGAGCGGCTGATGGCGGGCGTGATGCCCTGCTACATCGGCTATGACGCAACCGCGAAATCGCTGCATATCGGGCATCTGCTGAACATCATGATGCTGCGCTGGCTGCAAAAGACCGGCCACCAGCCTATCACGCTGATGGGCGGCGGCACGACGAAGGTGGGCGATCCCAGCTTTCGCGCGGATGAGCGGCCCTTGCTGACCGATGCCGTCATCAACGAGAACATCGACGGGATGCAGCAGGTCTTTGCGCAATACCTGACCTACGGGGACGGCGCGACCGACGCGATCATGGTCAACAATGCCGAATGGCTCGATGGTCTCAACTACCTCGAATTCCTGCGCGATATCGGGCGGCATTTCTCGGTCAACCGGATGCTGTCGTTCGAGAGCGTCAAGTCGCGCCTTGACCGCGAGCAGTCGCTGAGCTTTCTCGAGTTCAACTACATGATCCTGCAAGCCTATGATTTCCTTGAGCTGAACCGCCGCTATGGCTGTGCCTTGCAGATGGGCGGGTCGGACCAATGGGGCAATATTGTCAACGGGATCGACCTGACCCGGCGCGTGATCGAGGGCCATGTCTTTGGCCTGACCTCGCCGCTGCTGACCACATCGGACGGCAGGAAGATGGGCAAATCCGAGGGCGGCGCCATCTGGCTGAATGGCGAGATGTGCAGCCCCTACACGTTCTGGCAATTCTGGCGCAACACGACCGACGCCGATACCGGACGGTTCCTCAAGCTCTATACCGAGTTGCCCTTGGAGGAATGCGAGCGGCTGGGGGCACTTGGCGGGTCTGAGATCAACGAAGCCAAGGTGATTTTGGCCAATGAAGTCACGGGTCTACTGCACGGAGTTGACGCTGCACGCGCCGCCGAGGCGACAGCACGCGAGGTGTTCGAGAAGGGCGGCGTCGGGGACGATCTGCCGACCCTGGTGCTGAGTGCCGAGGAAGCAGGCGAAGGGGTGTCAGTGGTGCAACTGATCGTGCGCGCAGGGCTGGCCAAATCCGGCAAGGACGCCAAACGCCTGATCGCCGAGCAAGGCGCGCGGCTGAACGATGCGCCGCTGGAGGATGCGGGGCTGATGCTGAGTGCCGCGGACCTCGCCCAGCCGGTCAAGCTGAGCGCGGGCAAGAAGCGCCACGCGTTGGTGAAGCTGGGCTGAAACCTCTCATTCCTGCGCTTGGGCCGAGCGGGGGAATTCGAGTATTTTTGGAACAATGAAAGGGGGCGCTGCCCCCTTGTGCGCGCCGATCAGCGGGCGGCGAGCGCGTCTTCGAGGACCGAAAGAACCGCCTCGGGCGGCACGTCGGACGTGACGAATGCCTCGCCGATGTCGCGCGCGAGGATGAAGTGGAGGCGGCCGTCCTTCACCTTCTTGTCCTGGGCCATCAGCGCAAGGAGCGAGGGCGCATCCGGCAAATCACCTTTTATATCAGAGAGATCCACCTTCATCTTCATGTCCCTGAGATGGGCGCGGACACGACTGGGCGTCTCCTGAGGGCAAAGGCCGAGGCGCGCCGACAACTCGAACGCAAGTGCGCAGCCAATGGCCACGCCCTCGCCGTGCAGCAGGCGATCCGAATAGCCCGTCGCGGCCTCGAGCGCGTGGCAGAATGTGTGGCCGAGATTGAGCAGCGCGCGATCGCCCTGCTCGGTCTCGTCCCGCGCGACGATGTCGGCTTTCATCTGGACCGACCGGGAAACGGCGTGGATGCGCGCGCCCGTGTCGCCTGCGGCCATGTCAGGTGCATGTCCTTCGAGCCAGTCGAAGAACGCGGCATCCCCCAACATCCCATACTTTACGACTTCGCCATAACCTGCCAGAAAATCACGGCTTTTCAGCGTCGCAAGCAGATCGATATCAGCCAGAACGAGGCTGGGCTGGTGAAAGGCGCCGATCAGGTTCTTGCCCTTGGCCGAGTTTATGCCCGTCTTGCCGCCGACCGAGCTGTCGACCTGCGCCAGAAGGCTGGTGGGGATCTGCACGAAGCGCACACCGCGCCGCAGAATCGCGGCGGAAAAGCCGACCAGATCACCAATGACGCCGCCACCCAGCGCGATGACGACGTCATTGCGCTCGATCTGCGCGGCGAGGAGCCATTCTGTCACCCGCTCGAGTTGTGCCCAGCATTTCGTGGCCTCGCCCGGCGGCAGCGTCAGCGCGGTCATCTCGATGTCAGCGGCGGCTAGCCCCGCGCGCAGCGCATCCAGATGCAGTGCCCCCACGGCCTCGTCGGTGACCACAGCCACGCGAGGGCGGCGCAGCAGCGGCGCGACCAACTCGCCCGAGCGGGCCAGCAAGCCGGGGCCGACATGCACTTCATAAGCGCGGCTCCCCAGGGGGACGTGGATGATATTGCTCATGAAATTTCCAATATGCCGGGGCGCGTGGCCAATGCGTCGATCACGCGGGTGGTCATTTTCTCGATCGTGTAGCCGGGTTGGCTGACGACCTCGATATCGGCCTGCGCATAGATCGGCACCCGCGCCTCATAAAGCGCGCGCAGCGTGCCATAGGGATCGGAGGTGCGCAGCAAGGGCCGGGTGTCCTTGTTCTTGACCCGGCTCCAAAGGAGGGACAGATCGGCATTCAGCCAGACCGAAACGCCACGCTGCGAGATGATCTCGCGGTTGCGCGGCTGCAAGAAGGCGCCGCCCCCGGTGCTGAGCACGCAGGGCGCCGCCGACAGCAGCCGCGCGATCACCTCGGTCTCGCGCGAGCGAAAGAACGCCTCGCCGTCGCGCTCGAAGATTTCGGCGATGCTCATGGCGGCGGCGGTTTCGATTTCGGCGTCGGAATCGCGAAAGGGAACACCCAGGCGCGCGGCCANCGCTCGAAGATTTCGGCGATGCTCATGGCGGCGGCGGTTTCGATTTCGGCGTCGGAATCGCGAAAGGGAACACCCAGGCGCGCGGCCAGCGCCTTGCCGACCGCTGTCTTGCCCGCGCCCATCATGCCGACGAGGACGACTGTCCGGCCCAATGTCGCTGGCTTTTTGCCCGCCAATTTCGGCACTCCCCCGCCCATTGATTGCAATTGGGCATTGAATGACGTGATCTTGCGGCAAAGGCCAGTTATAAGTTGGCCAAGACGGATCAAACCGCAGGCAGGCATATCGTGTTCAGACTTATCAAGTGGTTGTTTTACCTTGCCATACTCGGCTTTGTCGGGTTGGTGGGCTATGCCTATATCGGTCCCTTCTTTGGCGCCGATTTCACGCCCGCCGCCAGTGAGATTCGTCAGGACATCCTGTTAGATGCGCAGTGAGGCCAGATGCGCCGCCGCGATTGCGCTGGCGCTGATACCGGGCGCGCTGCCGGCGCAGGACGCCGAGCGTCCCTTGTCCGCGATAGACTGGCTGGATCAGGTGGACAGGGATCAAACGGACACGTCTGGGCCAGACTGGTCTCGGGGCCTGCCCGGCAGCGGTTTTCGCCCTGACCTGAGCGAGCCGCCTGTCGCAGGGCAAGTCAGTATTCCCGAGGTCGAGATGACACCGCTGGGCGAGGCGACCAGCGGCGCCGTCGGCCTCTTGCCCCCCTCCGTCACCGGCCTGCCCGCCAGCCTCTGGTCTGGCAGCGAGGCGGCCCGGCTCACCCGGCTATGGCAACGTGCGGGCCAGCAGCCGCCCCCGGCAATCGCCGCGCTTTATCACACGCTCCTCTTGGCCGAGGCCGAGCCTCCGACCGGCGCAGAGGGGGCCTATCTGCGCACGCGAGTAGACATGCTGCGCCGGTTCGGCGCGGTAGAGCCTGCGCTGGAACTCCTGGACCGCGCCGGAACGGACACACCCGAAACCTTTCCCGCTTGGTTCGATCTGGCGTTGCTCGTCGGCGCCGAGACCGAAGCCTGCACCGCCTTGCAAAGCACCCCCGGCCTGATGAGCGATGATGCAGCGCGCATCTACTGTGCCGTTCTGAGCGGCGACTGGCCCACCGCGGCGCTGATGTATGACACTGGCGCCGCGCTTGGCATTCTCAAGGGGACAGAGGCCGCGCTGCTGGAACAATTCCTTGACCCGGAAATGGCCGAAGAGGCCGATCCCCCCATCCCCAGCGCCACGCCCTCGCCATTGGAGTTTCGCCTGTTCGAGGCGATCGGTTCCCCCCTTTCAACGCGCAGCCTGCCGCTGGCCTTTGCCATGGCCGACCTGCGCGGCACCGTCGGCTGGAAGGCCGAGATCGAGGCTGCCGAGCGGTTGACGCGGGCGGGCGCGCTGGCACCAGGGCGTCTGATGGGGCTTTACACCCGGCAGGATGCCTCGGCCTCGGGCGGGGTATGGGAGCGTGTCAGCGCTGTGCAGGCCCTTGACGAGGCGCTGTCGCGCAGCGATGCCGAGGCGGCAGGTGCCGCGCTGGACAAGGCGTGGCCGCTGATGCGCGGCGAAGGGCTGGCAGTGCCATTCGCTCAGCTTTTTGCCGAGCGTCTGGACGCAGACGCCGTGCCACCGCGCTTGCGCGGGCTGGTGTTTCGCCTTGCGCTGCTGACGCCAGATTACGAGGCGGCGGCGCCCGGCGCCCCCGGCACGACCGGGGCGCAGTTCCTTGCCGGGCTGGCACAGGGCCGCCCGGACACAGCACTGGCCAGTGGTCCGGCGCAAAGCATGATTGCCACCGCCTTGGCCCGGCCGCCCGGATCCGCCGCGCCAGAGGCTTTGCCGGAGCATGCCGCGCTGATCGAGGCGGGCCGACTTGGCGAGGCGATCCTGTCGGCCGCCCTGCAATTTGATCGCGCGGACGGCGATCCGGGGGAAATGGCAGGCGCGCTGCGCACGCTCCGCGCCGTTGGCCTTGAAGATGTCGCACGGCGCGCGGCCCTTCAGGCGTTGATCCTTGGCGCCGAGATATGAGACCTCTGCGATGACCACCTCGGGCCAGTGGTGTGCCGCCTTTCTGGAGGCACAGGCAGCCGAGCAAGGTGCGGCGCGCAACACGCTTGAGGCCTACGCCCGCGATCTGGCCGATTTCACCGCTTGGCTGGCGCATCGCAACCTGGCACCGGATACGGCCACCCAAGACGACATCGAGCGCTATCTCGTTGATCTGGAGGCACAGGGGCTGGCCAGATCCACCCGCGCGCGGCGCCTCTCGGCAGTCAAGCAGCTTTACCGCTTCGCGTTTGAGGACCGTCTGCGCAGCGATAATCCCGCGATGCGCATCAAGGGGCCGGGCCGCGATGCGCGCCTGCCCAAGACGCTGAGCGAAGAAGAGGTCGACCGCCTGCTGGCCGCAGCCCGCACGGCCGGGCGCAGCGCGCGCGACCGCTGCCGAAACACATGCCTGATGGAGCTGCTCTATGCCACGGGCATGCGCGTGAGCGAGCTTGTCTCCCTGCCGATTGCTGCGGCGCGGGGCAATCCGCAGATGCTGATGATCCGAGGCAAGGGCGGCAAGGAACGGATGGTGCCCCTCTCGCCCCCTGCCCGCGCGGCGCTGGAGGCATGGCTGGCAATGCTGGACGCGCAGGCCGAACGGGACCGCGAAAAGGGCAAGGCGCCCTCGCCCAATCTCTTTGCCTCCTCGGGCAAGGCCGGGCACCTGACGCGACATCGGTTCTACGTGCTGATCAAGGAGCTGGCGGTGGCAGGCGGCGTCAGCCCGGCTGCGGTCACGCCGCATACCCTGCGCCATGCCTTTGCGACGCACCTGCTGGCCAATGGGGCCGATCTGATGGCGATTCAGGCGCTCTTGGGGCATGCGGATGTCGCCACGACCGAGATCTATACCCATGTGCTGGACGCACGCCTTCAGGCGCTGGTGCTGGAGCATCACTCCCTGTCGGAGAGCGCCACGCGCAAATCATCCGGCAGCACATCCTCGGACGGCCAATAACCCGTGCCTAGCGCCGCATCATAGCCTTGAGTCAGCCCGGCGGCGATCATATCGGCGCGCGCCGCACCGTATCATACTCCAGCGCCCCCGGCGAGGTGCGCATAGCGTGTCGCCGGGGCACCATCATGTGACGGCATCCCGATGACGCCCGCATCGCTGCCGGGCCAGATGAAGCGCCAGATCGTGCACGCCCACGTGGAAGACCGCCTAGCGTGCGCCATGATGCCGCAAGACCGCCATGTGCAGCAGCCCTTCCAGTGCCTGCAAATTCGAATAAGGGCCGCCAAACAGCAGCAGAGGGCCATCAAGCGTGCCGCGGTCAATCCAATTCATCTGCCATGATCCCTTGATCGCCGGCGCATCGCGCCCCATAACCCGTGTTGCACAAAAGGACCCAAAGACCAATGGACGCGATAAACACGACCTTCGACGCCGCCTTCTGGATCACCTCGCTGGCGATCCTTGCGCTTCTGGTGATGTCGGGCCTGTTTTCGGGCAGCGAAACAGCGCTGACGGCCGCATCCCGGGGCAAATTGCGCTCCCGCGCAGACAAGGGCGACAAGGGGGCCGAACGCGCCTTGGCCATTACCGAAGATAACGAGCGGCTGATCGGCAGCGTCCTTCTGGGCAACAACCTTGTCAATATCCTGGCCACGTCGCTGGCCACCGCGCTTTTCACCGGGCTTTTCGGGGAATCGGGCGTCGCGCTGGCAACACTGGTGATGACGCTCCTCGTTCTCATCTTTGCCGAGGTGCTGCCCAAGACCTATGCCATCACCAATGCAGAGGCCGCCGCGAGCCGCGTGGCCCCGGCAATCACCATTGTCATCCGGGTCTTTTCGCCTGTGGTCTATGCGGTGCGCGTGCTGGTGCGCCTGATCCTGCGCCTCGTCGGGGTCAAGACCGACCCCGATGGCCAAATCCTGGCCGTGCGCGAAGAGATCGCAGGCGCGCTCTATCTGGGCCATTCCGAGGGCGTGGTCGAGAAAGAGGACCGCGACCGCATCCTTGGCGCGCTGGATCTGGGCGAACGAGCGGTCGAGGAGATCATGCGCCACCGCAGCCAGATCGAGATGATCGATGCGGGCCTCGAGCCGGTTGCCATTCTGGATCAATGCCTGAAATCGCCCCATACCCGCCTGCCCGTCTATAAGGACGACCCCGACAACATCATCGGCATCGTTCACGCCAAGGATCTCTTGCGCGCGATGCACAAGCTGGCCCTCGGCGATGGCGGCAGCACCGATGCCTGGCGCACCTTCGACATCACCTCGGTCGTGATGAAGCCCTACTTCGTGCCCGAGACGACGACGCTGGACGATCAGATGCGCCAGTTTCTCAGGATGCGGACGCATTTCGCACTGGTGGTGGATGAATACGGCTCGCTTCAGGGGCTGATCACGCTCGAGGATATCCTGGAGGAGATCGTGGGCGAGATCACCGATGAGTTCGACATCGATTCCGAGCATCCGATCCGCCGCAGCGAGGACAACCAATATCTCGTAGATGGCGCGACGACGATCCGCGATCTGAACCGCGCGACCGACTGGTCCCTGCCTGACGACGCCGCCAACACCATCGCGGGCCTCGTCATCCATGAGGCGCAGATGATCCCCAAGGTGAACCAGGTGTTCAACTTCCATGGCTTTCGTTTCGAAGTGCTGGCGCGCAAGGACAACCGCATCACGCGGCTGAAGATCGGCAAGCTCTGAGGCAGGTCAGCGCACGGGTTTCCTTCTCCGCCCGTTACACGGGCGCAGCGCTAGGGGCGCGGCGGCCTGATGAAGTGGCGGCGCCTCGCAAGCGCGCGCCGATCAGCTCTGGGTCACGCTCCGGTGCAGTCGCTCGCTCACGCTGGCCAGCAGGCGGGTGCGGTCGGGCTCGAACTCCATCGCCTCGAGGGCGCGGCGCAGCGCCAGCTCGGCAAAATCAAACGCGGCGCTCTGCAAGCGCTCGTCGGGGTGGCGCATCAGCCCGGAGAGCGTCGCCTGCAGGCGATGCTGCACCTCGAAAAGATGCGCGCCATCGCGCAGCAAGGCGCCAAATCCATCATCCAGAAGGTCATCGGGCGACAGAGGCGGCACCCACAGGCGGTCCAGTTTGGGGCCTTTGCCCTCCTCGCCGCTGTCCGTCTCGCCATCATCGTGGGAGTCGCGCCGCGTGTCGTGGCTCGAGTAACTCGAAAGGATGCGGCCAACGCGCGTGATGACGTCAATCGCCGTGCCGGGATCGTTGATGCCCGGCGACAGCGCCTTTGATGCAATCTCCCCCATGACGACGAGGCCAAAGCGAGGGTCCTGATCATAGTCGCGCAAATCGCTGACGTTGATGTGGCCCCGCACCAGCGACAGGAATTCATCGCGATCCTCGTCTTTGACATCCCCCACAAGCCAGCCAAGAGGCTCGTGCAGGAACACGAAAGAGCCAATCTCGCGCGGCAGATAGAGCAAGACGTCATAGCGCTCGGCTACGGCATTCAGACCCTCGGGGTAGATATGCTGGATGTATCCGCTTTGGTCCGCCTTGATGGGCTGCGCGTCTTCGGGCACGTCCCCCGTCAGCGGATTGGCCCCAAGGCAGGGTGTGCGCAACCGTTCCTGAAAGCGTTCCTTGGTGATGCCCTCGACCTGCCGCGTGGTGTGCAGGAGGCTGCCAAATGTTTGCAGGTGCAGCATCCAGCGCACCAGCGACCACACGACAAAGGCCAACACGGCCACGGTCAGCCAGAAAAGCACCAGCGCGTGATCGTCGCCAAAGACGCCCATTTCCCGCAGGATGATCGCGACCAGCGCATAGACATAGGTGCCGATGAACGCGGCCAGCGTCTTTTGCGTGCGGCTGTCCCTCATGATCAGGCGATGGACCCGCGGGGTCCACTGCGAGGCCGAGCTGCGATAGACCGACACCATGACTGTCATCGAAAAGATCGTGACCGAGAGCATCGCGCTGGAGATGATGTCCAGCAGCCTGTCCGCCGCCTCGCCGGAAACGCGCGACATGATCGGCTCGGGCACGAAGAGCTCGACCAACTGCGTGAGGCCCAGCGACAGGATCGACAAGAAGCCCATCGCGAGGACGCGCACCCAGAGTTTCTGGGAATAAGCGTGCGCCTTGCGCCAGAGCGTCGAGGGGATCAACAGGATATTGTTCATAGCTCGCCAATACCTCGCCCGCCCGAAATGTTCCACTGTTTATGGCGCGGGATGCGCCACGCATCCGCAACCACACCACGCTCCGGCCCTTGTGGGCACTGCTCCAACGGCGCAGCCGCGCAGTTGCCCCGCACGCCTCAGCGCGGCGTGATCCGCAGCCAGATACCGTCCTTGCCGCGCACCGTCAGATGCGCGACCGGCATTGCAGGGCGCTCTGGCACGATATCAAAACGATAGCGGCGGACCAGCATCGCCAGCAACAGAACGCCTTCGATCATCGCAAAACCCGCGCCGGGGCAAACGCGCTGACCGGCGGAGAAAGGGATGAACGCCTCGCGCAGGCACTGGCGGCCCGCCTCGGTGGCGTATCGCTCGGGCTTGAACTCATCGGGCGCATCCCAGATACGCTCGTGCCGGTGTAGGTGCCAAGGGCTCAGCACGATCTGGCTGCCGGGCGCGACGCTGCGGTCCCGGAACGTCTCGGGGCAGCGCGCCTCGCGCACCATCATCGGCACCGGAGGATAGAGGCGCAAGGTCTCGCGAAAGACATCGCGCGTGAGGCCAAGCTTTGACATGTGCGAAAACTGCGGAGCACCGTCGCCAAAGACGGCCTGCCCCTCGGCCGCGACACGGTCCTGCCATTCAGGATAAAGCGCCAGAAGGTAGAGCGCCCAGCCAAGCGCCGAGGCGCTGGTTTCATGCCCGGCAAGGAAAAAGATGGCGACCTGATCGACCATCTCCTCGGTGTCAAAGCCCTTGCCCGTCTCGGGGTCGGGCGTGGTGATGATCTTGGTCGCCAAATCTGCGGGTGCGGTGCCTTGGCGCACGGCCGCCATCCGGGCCGAGGTCAGCTGCCGGATGAGACCGCGGATCACCTTTGCCGTGCGGCGCGTGGCGCGGTGATGTGGGCGCGGCATCCATCTTGGCAGCGGGATCAGCGCGGCAAGGTTGACCACCGGCTGCGTGCGCTGATGCGCGCGAAACTCTTCAAAGACGCGGGCCGCCACCTCGTTTTCGATCGGGATGGAAAAGAGCGTGCGAAAGATCACATCGGCGGCGGCGTGGCTTGCCTCGCCCTCGATGTCTCGGGGGGTGCCATCAGCAAGGGCACCAAGGCGGCGCACCGCACTTTCTCCGGCCTCCAGCATCGCCGGAAAGACATGGCGCAGGCGCCCACCCTCGAAGGCGGGGTCGATGATGCGGCGCTGCCGCTTCCACACGTCGCCGTTGGTGACAAACACCGAATTGCCCAAAAGCGGCGTCAGCCCCTCGCGCACGCGGTCCGATTTGGGAAAATCATCAGGCCGCCCCTTGAGCACGAGATTCACCAGATCGGGCTGATTGCACAGGTATGAGCGAAAGAAGGGCGTGCGGAACTCGGCCATCCATGCGCGGTAGAGCCGCGCGGGCTGGGCCGAGAGAATGTCGGCGCGAAAGAGCCGCAGATACCGCCAAAGCGATACGCGGCCAACGCGCGCAGGGGGCTTGGGCGGCAGGGTCACGGGGCGATACTGGTGAATTTGTTGACCGGCGCCACGATCCGGCTGGCCGAGGGCGCGCGCCCTTCAAAGCGTTGCGCAAGCGTTTGGGGGCCGGCGGTGATGCGGAAATAGTCGTATTGGCCGGGCCGGTCAAAAGCGCAGAGATATTGGAAATGCAGGCGAAAGAACTTCCACCTGAGCGTGCGCCATCGCGCCGGGCTAAGGGTCTGGGTAAAGGCCGCCGACAGGACCAGCGGCCAACGGCGGCGCGGCGGCGCGACGCCCGACACCGCCACCGGATCGCAGAGCGCGAAGGCGCAGCCATCGCCCGGCGCGGTTACATCCACCCACGTCAGCGCCCGCGCGGTGCTGAGAAAGGCCAGATCCGCGCGCAGGCGGTGCGCGCCGGGCAAGAAGGACACCATCGGCACCACCTGCCCCAGCGACAGGAAGGCCAGCGCAGGCCCACCCGGCGGCACGCGGCCCGCGCGGATCAGATCCGCGAGGATCGACACGCCCAAATGCGCGCCCGAGGAGTGACCCACGACCAGCACCTCGTCCACATCCTGCGTCAGCGCCTCGGCAATCTCATCCGCGAATTCCGCCATGCGCGCCTCGAGCGGCGGGGGATTGGCCCCGCCATAGCGCGCGGCATAGGCGTAATCATGCATGAGGTAATATGCATAGAACCTGCCATCGCGCGCCTTGAACCACCTGAGGATCGCATAGGCCGCGCCTGCCCCTGTCAGCGCCCCCAGCAAAGCCCCAAGCGCGCCCGGAAGCACGGCCACGCCCGCAATGGCGACGACGGCGCGGGCCAGCATATAGCCTGCGCCAAGGGCAATCGCCGCCTGCAAGATCAAGAACCCCACCGGGTAGAGCGCGGCGATGATCGGCCCCTTGCGCAGCCGCATGAGGCGAAAGAGCGCGCCACTGCCGATATAGGCCCAGGCGGTGCGGACAAGTTGAAGATAAGTAGCGGCGATCGTATGGCTCATCGAGGCGCGCACGATATCGGACCAGACCAGCACATCGATCTCGGCGGCCACCTCGCCCCCCTCGATCCGGCCTGCGACGCTCCAACCATAGCGCGCGCCGGGGCGCGAGGCGCGGGCGCTGAGCGTGACCTCATAGCCCGAAATGCCCGCCTGATCCGCGCCCTCCTTGCGATAAAGCTCGCGGTAGCGGCGCGGGTGGATCGGATCATAACCGGGAATGTAGAAGACACGGCGCCGCGTCACACGCGGCGCATCCGCCGGGCGGCTGATTGGGGCAGGCTGGCGGTCTGTGCGCGTCATGGGCTTGGTCATGGGCTGGTCCGGGTCTGGCCATTTGTGCATAACGCTAGGCCATGATCGGGGCAAGAGTAAGGCCGCACAGCCCCCGTGAAACGCCACGACTTCACCCAGTGACATCAGCCAGATAAGCGGTGCGCGCACCCTTTTTATTGGGCACAGCGCTATGCCCCGAGGCTGTTAGCCAAGGTGTCGCCCGAAAGATCTAGCCGAGGACGGCAAGCGCCGGAAACGTCTCAAGCAGCCAGAAGGCGAAGGCGGAAAAACCGCCCGTGACCATCATCAGTCCGATGGTCCACAAAAGCAGGCCCATGATCTTCTCGATGCGCGCCATGTGGCGCTTCATCCAGCCCATGACGCCGGTGAGGCGCGGCAGGAATGCGGCGACTAGGATGAAGGGTACGCCCAAACCGATGGCATAGACGGCCAGAAGAGCCGTGCCGCGCGCCACCGATGCCTCGCTTGCCGCCAGCGACAGGATCGCGCCCAGCTGCGGGCCGATGCAGGGTGTCCACCCGAAGGCGAACGCGAGACCCAGGATATAGGCGCCAAAGGCGCTGCCGCCTTGGTCACCCGCATCCATGCGCATCTCGCGGTCCAGAAAACCAATGCGGATGATACCCAGAAAATGCAGGCCAAACCCCATGACCAGAACGCCCGCGATGCTGCTGAGCGTCGATTGGTACTGCAAGAACGCAAGCCCGAGCGCAGAGGCCGCCGCGCCAAGGAGCAAGAAGATGGTCGAAAGCCCCAGCACAAAGAATAGCGCGGGCACGATGGCGCGGCGCCGATGCACGCCGCCCTCTTGCGTCAGGTCCGGCAGGGTCACGCCGCTCATGTAGGCCAGGTAGGGCGGCACGATGGGCAGCACGCACGGACTGAGGAAGGACAGCGTCCCGGCCATCAGCGCCACGATCATCGCGGGAATGAGGCCCGCATCCATGATTTCGATTCCAAACATATGCGTGGCTTAGCCTATAGCCTGGGCGGCGTCACGCGGCAGCTTGTCACAAGTTTGTGGACAGCCTGCGCGGTGCGCGATACCCCATGCACCATGGACGAAATCGACGCCATTGGCCTTCTGTGCCCCCTGCCCGTGCTCAAGCTGCGCAAGCGGCTCGCAAGGCTTGCCGTGGGCGATGTCTTGCGCCTTCATTGTGATGATCCGGCTGCCGCGATCGACGTGCCGCATTTCTGCGCCGAGGCTGGCCATGCGCTGATTGCGGTCGAGGATGAAGACGGGCGCGCTGTCTATACGGTGCGCAAGGGCGGCTGACCGGGCTTTCGAGTATTTCAAGAACAGTGAAATGACAGGATAAGCACATATGGCTTGTGCGAAAGGCGCGGCTTTTGCGAGCCGCGCCTTTTTCATTTTCAGCATGCGGGCTAAGGGCGCGGCAGGCAGGAAAGACCCTGCCTGCCGCATCCTTGCGTGTTTAGCGACCCAGCGACCACCAACCCTTACGCTTGGGCTTGGCCTCGTCGGTGCTGGCCTCTGCTTCGTCACGGGGCGCCTCCGTCGCGGCGGCGGCGGGCTGCACGGCGGGCTCGGGGGCCTTCTTGGGTGCGGCTTGCGGCACAGGCTCGGGCGCTTGCTGAGGCTCGGCTTGAGCTTCAGGTTGCGGCTCTGGCGTGGCTTCGGAGGCGGGCGCAGCAACGGGCGGTGCAGCCGCTTCGGGTGCGATATCGGCAACCGGCTGAGCGGTGTCGGTACTAGTCTCCGTGCCAGCCCCTGCGCCAGCCCCTGCGTCGGCCTTCTTGGCACGCGGCTTGCGCACGCGTTTGGGCTTGGGCGCCTCCTCGGTGGCCTCGGCCGGGGGGGCTTCCGGCGCGGTCTCTGGCGTGGTCTCTGCCGCAGCAGTGTCGACCTTCCTCGCGCGCGGCTTGCGGGTGCGCTTGGGCTTGGCCGCCTCCTCGACAGGTGCGCCATCCGTTGCGGGTGCGTCCGGGGCTTGGCTGCTGCCCTCTGCTTGGGCCTCATCTGCCGCACCCTCTGTCGTGGCGACGGGTTTGGCACTGCGGCTGCGCGAGCGGGATCTGGAGCGACCGCCGCCTTGGGCTACAGGCTCGCCTGCATCTTCGGTGCTAACGTCATCGCCATTGGCCTCATCACCGTTGCCGTTCTCGCCATTACCGTTCTCGCCATCTTCGCGCGATCTGGACGACTTGCTCCGGCGCCGGCGGCGGCGGCGCTTCTTGGGTTTGCCGTCCTCGTCCTCACCATTGCTCTCATCGCCATCGCTGCGGCGGCTCTGCTGGCGCGGCTCTTCCTCAGGCTCGTCCTCATCCGAAGGCAGCTCGTCCGGCTCCATCTCGGTCTCGCTGTCGATATCATCCATCAGCGAGCTGTCGACCGACACGACACGCAGCACCTGTTCGGGCACGGCGCGGGTGGCTGTCTTGAACTTCTCCAACGCAAAATCGGGGCTGATGAGCGACGGATCGCCCTCGATACGCACCGACAGGCCATAGCGAACCTCGATCTGTGCGATATGCTCGCGCTTTTGATTCATCAGGAAGTTGGCGATGCCCACGGGGGCGCGCACCAGCACCTCGAGCGAACGGCCCTTGGTGCCCTCTTCCTCGATCTGGCGAAGGATATTCAGCGCAAGGTTGTCGTCAGAGCGGATGAGGCCGGTGCCATGGCACGAGGGGCATGGCTGTGTCGTCGCCTCGATCATGCCGGGGCGCAGGCGCTGGCGGCTCATCTCCATCAGGCCAAAACCCGAGATGCGGCTGACCTGAATGCGCGCGCGATCGGTTTTCAGCTTGTCCTTCATGCGCTTTTCGACGGCGGCGTTGTTCTTGCGCTCGTCCATGTCGATGAAGTCGATGACGATCAGGCCCGCCAGATCGCGCAGGCGCAGCTGGCGCGCCACCTCTTCGGCGGCCTCGAGGTTGGTCTTGGTCGCGGTTTCCTCGATCGAGCCTTCCTTGGTGGCGCGGCCCGAGTTCACGTCGATGGCCACGAGCGCCTCGGTCACGCCGATCACGATGTAGCCACCCGATTTCAGCTGAACTGTCGGATTGAACATCGAATTGAGATAGGATTCCACTTGGAAGCGCGCGAAGAGAGGCATCGTGTCGATGTAATTCTTAACGTTCTTGGCATGGGACGGCATGATCATCTTCATGAAGTCCTTGGCGATGCGGTAGCCGCGCTCGCCTTCGACCAGAACCTCGTCGATATCGCGATTGTAGAGGTCACGAATCGAACGTTTGATCAGATCGCCCTCTTCATAGATCTTGGCGGGCGCGATGGATTTGAGCGTCAGCTCGCGGATCTGCTCCCACATGCGCTGAAGATACTCGTAGTCGCGCTTGATCTCGGATTTGGTGCGCTTGGCACCGGCGGTGCGCACGATCAGGCCCGCGCCGCGCGGCACGTCGATCTCGGTCGCGATTTCCTTGAGCTTCTTGCGATCGACGGCGTTGGTGATCTTGCGGCTGATGCCGCCACCGCGTGCGGTGTTGGGCATCAGGACACAGTAGCGCCCGGCGAGCGACAGGTAGGTGGTCAGCGCCGCACCCTTGTTGCCGCGCTCTTCCTTGACGACCTGCACCAGAAGGATCTGGCGCACCTTGATGACTTCCTGGATCTTGTATTTGCGCGGACGCGGCTTGCGCGGCGGGCGGATGTCATCCTGACTGTCCTCATCGGCGACCGTCTCGATGCCTTCATCCTTGTCGGCGGCATCGGCCGTATCATCGCCATCGTCGCTCTCGGTGTCCTTGGCCCGGCCCCGGCGCGACCGCGTGCGGCGCGGTTTCGGCTTGGCCGCACCGTCGTCGTCCTCGCTTGCGCTGCCGCTATCGCCATTGGGCTCTTCGACGGGCGTCTCGGCGACGCGCTCCATCGGGGAGGAGCCTTCCTCGTCGTCGTCGCCCTCGTCCAGATCAATCGTTTCCATGCCCGACACGTCGCCGGTCGTGACCGCGTCGCCATCATCCGAGCGTGCCGCCCGCGAACGGCCACGTCCGCCGCGCGAGCGGCTGGCAGGTTTGGCGCGCTCTTCTTCCTCGGCGGCCTGCGCCTCGGCATGAGCGTGTTCTTCCTCCATCAGGGCCTCACGGTCCGCGACGGGGATCTGATAATAATCAGGATGGATTTCAGAGAACGCCAGAAAACCGTGGCGATTTCCGCCGTAGTCGATGAAGGCCGCCTGAAGGGACGGCTCGACCCGAGTTACCTTGGCGAGATAGATGTTTCCGGCGAGTTGCCGTTTGTTCTCAGATTCAAAATCGAATTCCTCAACCTTGTTTCCGTCGACCACCACGACCCGAGTCTCCTCGGCGTGGGTGGCATCGATAAGCATTTTTTTGGCCATTTTGTCCGTTCGCACCCACGCTTGCGCAGCTGCCCTGGTGGGGCGGCGGCGTGACGGGGATGTCTGATTATGGCGATGTCAGGCACGCAAACGGGGGCGCCATGGCGGCCCCCGGGAGGTGATTTATCCTGTGTTGCGCGCGTCATCGCGTTTCTTCTCCGGCGCCGTTTTGAGGCGCCCATGATGTATCCGGTGCGTTCCCGAAGGTGCGGCCCGGCGTTTGTGCGGCCCTTTTTTCAAATGGCCTGATCGGTCTGCGCGAACGTGCCGGCGTTTTGGCCTACACGCGTGTTCGACGCAGCGAAACTCAAGCGGAGAGCGCGTTTTTCAGCGCATGTTCCACTTTGTTACACTAAAGCCCCAAGGGCCTTAATGACAATGGGCAAAATGGCGCGGCCGCGAATGTGGCGCAGAGCGGCGCCTACGAGAGAGGCACGATTGCGATACAACTAGGCTCTGGACCCATTGATTTCATTCTAGCGGCGTGATTCACCGTCCGAAAATGGAGCGGTGATATGTCTGATCTTTTCTGGCTGACAGATGCGCAAATGGCGCGTC
>NZ_JBAPKZ010000023.1:0-69098 GCF_037083805.1 Roseovarius sp. D0-M9
GGCCTCCAAGGCACCGCCTCGTCGTCCCGCCAACTCCCCAACCGCGCCTCAGCGCCGCCGGTGAAGGGGGTTCTACGGCCACTTCCCAATACCCGCAACCCTTTTTTTCCAGACTTGGCGATTTTTTGGAAAAACCAAGAAATGTATAATATTTTCAAAATGTTACAGAAATGCATTTATCGTACTAAGCTACGCTGCACTGCACTGCATAAGGGAATCGGAGCTGCAAAGCTGCCATTGGGGCCGATTTTACCGCCTCTGACCTCCCGAATCCGCCCGCCGCCACCCTGATTCAAGGCCGGCACAGGCCGCCGCCGGTGCCCCACTACCCCTGCCGGAGCATCCGAAAGAAAGCAGACGCGCCCCAACCGGCGCCAATCGCGATGGCCAGTGACATCAACCCGTAGAGAATCGCATTCTCACGCGAGAGCGCGAACAGCCAACGCTCCAGCCCGACTTTGCGCACGTCAATGATCGTCTCATACTTCGAGACGACAGTGCCGTCGCGCGTCAGGAAGATTCGCGTGACGTAATCCCCCTCGGTCAGATTGGCCGGCAAGTCGATGGATGTTTGAAAGAGTGTCTGTTCGCTCAACTCGACCGCGCCCTCATGGACCTGATAGGCACCACTGCGCTCGCGGATACGGATCACCGCATCGACAAAGCTCTGCGCATTGGTCACCCCGCCCGAGGCACCAACCGAACGAATGGCGCGCGGGATGGAGATCTTGTGGCGCAAATCCTCGACCTGGCTCAGCACTTGAGACCAGGGGCCGGACGTTGCCACTGCATAGAAGCTGGGCGCCGCGTCGACCTCGACCGCATCCACATTGACCCAGATGCCAAAGCGCCGCTCCTTGCGGCGGACATCGAGGGTCTGACTGGGCCCGGCAATGGCGACCACAACCCCCAACGCGTCCGCCGGGATCGCAACCTCCCGCTTGATCGCGCCAAATAGCAGGATCTCGGAACCGTCGAACGTGGTATCGATCGAGATGCTGTTGCGGCTAAGCCCCAGCACCACTTCTTCGGCGCTCAAGGGCAGCGCCGACAAGGCCAACAACAGGACTGCGATCACACGCCTCATGACTGCCCCGCCTCACCGATCGAATAGACATCCGTTGGCGTCAGGAGCAGATCCAGCCCCAGCTTGAAACAGACCGCCAACACAAGAATCGCCAAGAGTATGCGGAGTTGCTCGGCCTTCATCCGCGCGCCGATCTGCGTGCCGATCTGCGCGCCCACCACCCCGCCGACCAGAAGGAAAAGTGCCAGAACGATATCCACGATATGACTGGTCGTTGCGTGCAGCATCGTGGTGAAGGCCGCCACGAAGATGATCTGAAAGAGCGACGTGCCAACAACCACCTTGGTCGGCATACCCAGCAGATAGATCATTGCGGGCACCATGATAAAGCCGCCCCCGACCCCCATGATCGCGGCCAGCACCCCGACGGACATGCCGACCAGCACCGGGGGAATCACACTGATGTAGAGACCCGATGTACGAAACCGCATCTTGAGTGGCAGTTTCTGAATCCAGGTGTGCTTCTTGCGCGGCGCCAGTGGCCCGCCGCGCCGGCTTCGCCGGATCGCACGCAGGCTCTCAAAGAACATCAACCCGCCGATTATCCCCAGAAAGACCACGTAAAACAGCGTGACCAGCAGATCGACCTGCCCCTGCGCCTTGAGATAGTTAAACAGCATGACGCCAAAGGCTGCGCCGATCAGGCCACCGATCAGCAGGACCGTTCCCATGCGCAAATCCACGGCCCGCCGCCTGAAGTGCGCAAGCACGGCGGAAAACGATGCTGCGACGATCTGGTTGGCCCCGGTCGCGACCGCCACGGCCGGCGGAATGCCGATAAAGAAAAGGAGCGGCGTCATCAAAAAGCCGCCACCAACGCCGAACATGCCCGAGAGCACACCGACCAAGCCTCCTAGACCCAGCAACAGGAAGATGTTGACCGAAATCTCAGCGATGGGAAGGTAGATTTGCATAACCTGTCCTAGCGCCCGTCACTGCCTCTTGGCAAGCGTCCGGCGAAGGAAGCAGAGCGTTTTCGCAGCGCCTAGCGCGCGCTTGCCAGTTTCCACGCGGCAAAGACGAAAAATGCGCCAAGCCCGGCCTCTATCCAGCGCCGCCCGCGCGCGTAGGCACGCCGGATCGGACCTGCCGACAGCAGCAGCGCCCAGGCGACATGTGCACCAAGCGATATCGCAAACGCACCCGCCACGAAAGCCACCGCCACCGTCACACCGCCGCCCTGCGCCGCGCCGACAGACGCGATGGCCAGCCAGAAGATCAGCGCCTTGGGGTTGGTGACCTGAAGCAGATACCCCGCCATGAAACGGCTGGGCAGGCTGCGTTTGCGCACCGCGCGCGCGGCGATGGCAGGTGGAAATGCCGCCTTGCGAAACGCGCCGTAGGCCAACCACAGCAGGTATCCCGCCCCGACAAGCCGCAAGGCGCCCATCGCCCAGGCCGCTTCCCGCAAGATCAGGCCAACGCCCAGCAGCGTGGCGATATTGATTGTCGCACTCCCCGCGGCGATGCCCGTTGCGGCCACCAGCGCATCACGTCGCCCCTCGCTCTGCGCGACACCCAGCAGCATGGCAACCGCCGGTCCGGGCGATGCCGCAGCAACAGCCAGGATGGAATAGGCCGCGACAAAGCCGGGCAGAAATGGGGCGAGCTCCGTCATGACACCGGCTCCAACGCCTTGCTCAAGACCAACGCGTCGATGGGCGTCGTGCCGGAGCGGGCGTAATATCCGGCACGCCGCCCAACCTGCGCATAGCCCGCCTTTGTATAAAGCGACTGCGCCGCCGGGTTATCCGCCGCCACCTCCAGAAACTGCCGCGATGCACCTTGCAGCGCCGCCGCCCTTTCGACCTCGGCCAAAAGGCGTGCGGCAATACCCTTGCGGCGGTGGTCCGGATCGGTCGCCAACATCAGAAGCTCAGCCTCATCCGCGATCACCCGGCTCAGCGCAAAACCGTGATCCTCGCGGCAAAGGCAGCAATGGGGCGCATCAATCAGATACGCGAATTCCGCCGCGCTCCAGCCGCGCGCCGTCGGCGCAAAGGCGCGCGCATGCAGCCGCGCGAGCGTCTCAGGCACGCTCATCGAGGATCACCGGAGGCACGTCACGCGCCGGCGCTGCATCCGCCGCCTTGATGTATAGCGGTGCGGGCGGCGCCCCGGGGGCGGCCTTGGCCGCGACCTCGGCAATACGGCGCGCCAGCGCATCCGCCTCAGGTGGCAGCGCCAGTCCCTGGCCCTGTTCTGCCTCGGCAACGGGCATCAAGCGCTGCGTCCCATCGGGCGCCTCGACGTACACGTGATCGCGCGGTGCCGGGACGGCAGGCAGGCGCCCCGCAGCACCCTGCGCGCGGATGGCCTGAAATGTCGTGACACCAATCGCAGGAATATCGAGCGCCAGCGCAAGACCCCGCGCCGCCGACACACCGATGCGAATGCCCGTGAAATTGCCCGGTCCCACGCCGACGCCTATGCGCGCAAGATCGGACCAGCGGGCGCCGCCCTCGGCCAGAACCTCCTCCAGCAGCGGCATCAGACGCTCCGCCTGCCCGCGCGTCATGGGTTCGGCCCGGCTTGCGATCACGCGCCCCCCGCACAGCAAAGCGGCCGCGCAATGCGCGGCCGATGTATCAAAGCCAAGGATCAGCGCGTCAGACACCGACGGGGCGCACCTCTGTCACCTCGGGGATGTAATGACGCAAGAGGTTCTCGATCCCCATCTTCAGCGTGATGGTCGAGGAGGGGCAACCCGCGCAAGCGCCCTGCATGTGCAGGTAGACGACGCCACGCTCGAACCCGTGGAACGTGATGTCACCACCGTCCTGCGCCACCGCAGGCCGCACGCGCGTATCCAGCAGTTCCTTGATCTGGCCCACGATCTCGCCATCCTCGCCCGTGTGCTCTGAATGGCCCGAGGCAGCAGTGCCCCCGTCCTTCATCACGGGCACGCCCGACTGGAAGTGCTCCATGATCGCGCCCAGGATACCGGGCTTGATATGATCCCATTCAACATCATCGCCCTTGGTCACGGTGATGAAGTCATTCCCGAAAAATACGGCAGTCACCCCGTCGACGGCAAAGACCCGCGTCGCCAGCGGCGATGCGCCTGCGTTTTCCGGTGATGGGAAATCCGCCGTGCCCGCAGGCAGGACGGTCTGTCCTGGCAGGAATTTCAAAGTCGCCGGGTTCGGCGTGGATTCGGTTTGAATGAACATGGGTAGCCCCCTGAATTGTCTAACCTTGCATATGCGCCCCGCCGGGCCCCGAGTCAAGGTTTGGAACGATTCTAAACTAAGGATTCACATTCATCTTGGCGAAAATACTCGCGCCGCAGGCGTCCCGCCCTTGGCAAAAAGGCCATCAGGTGATCGCCTCCAGCCGCTCCTTGCTCAGGTCGCCGGGCACGATGGTAATCGGAATGGGCAGGCTCCCCGCGCTCCGGCTCAGCTGGCTGACAAGCGGCCCGGGCCCCTTGCCATCTGCCGACGCGCCCAGCACCAGAACCCCCACTTCGGAGTCCTCGGATATCTGCGCGATGATCTCGGTCACCGGCTCGCCCTCGCGGATCACAAGCTCGGGATTCACCCCCTGCTTGTCGCGCATCCATTTGGCAAAAACCTCGAAATGCGCCTCGATGCGCTCGCGCTGCTCTTCGCGCATGATGTCGCCCACGCCGATCCAGTGATTGAACTCCTCCGGCGGGATGACCGACAGCACCTTGACACCGCCTTGGGTGTTGGCGGCGCGCATCGCGGCAAACCGCATCGCATTCAGGCACTCACGGCTTTCATCGAGGACGACCATGAACTTGCGCATCTAACTCTCCAGAAATTGCCCGGCGATCATGACACCGGGCACCCCCGCGCGCAAGATCAGGTGGTCAGTCCGCGCCCCTTGAGCAGCGCCTCTGGCCCCGGCATCTTGCCGCGAAACGCCAGATAAAGCGTCTCGGCATCGGCCGATCCGCCGCGCGACAGGATGTTCCGCTCCAGCGACCGCGCGCGTTCGACGTCGAATGCGCCGCTGGCCTCGGTGAAGGACTGAAACGCATCCGCATCCATCACCTCGGACCACATGTAGCTGTAATACCCCGAGCTGTATCCATCCCCGGCAAACACATGTGCGAACTGCGGCGACGCATGGCGCATCACGATCGCCTCCGGCATGCCCAGATCCGCCAGCACCTCGGCCTGCCGCGCCATCACGTCGCCGGGCACCTCACCTTCGTGAAACGCCAGATCGACAAGCGCCGAGGACAAATATTCGACCGTTTGGAAGCCCATGTCGAACGTCGCGGCATTCAGCACCTTTTGCAGCAGATCCTCGGGCATCGGCTCGCCCGTGTCCGCATGGGTGGCAAACTCGGCCAACACCTCGGGCACCTCCAGCCAATGTTCATAAAGCTGGCTGGGCAATTCGACGAAATCGCGGGCAACGGATGTGCCGCTAACGCTCTCATAGGTCACATCCGACAGCATCTGATGCAGCGCATGACCGAACTCGTGAAACAGCGTGCGCGCATCATCGTAACTCAGCAGCGCCGGATCACCCTTGGCAAAGTTGCACACATTGATGACGACCGGCCCCTGCCGTTCGGGAAATTTCGCCTGCCCGCGCATCGCACTGCACCACGCGCCCGACCTTTTGGAGGCACGGGCAAAGTAATCGCCGATGAACACCGCCACATGCTCGCCACCGCGCGTCACCTCCCAGGCCCGGCAGTCAGGATGATACAGCGGCACGTCCACCGCCTTGAATTCCAGCCCGAAGAGACGGTTGGCACAGGCGAACGCCGCCTCGATCATCCGGTCCAGTTGCAGGTATGGCTTCAGCTCTGTCTCATCCAGATCATGCTCGGACTGCCTGCGCCGCTCCGCGTAGTAGCGCCAGTCCCAAGGCGCCAGATCGCCGTTGACGCCATCGTCGTGCATCATGGCGGTCAGTACCTCGGCATCGCGCAGCGCCTGCGCGCGGGCAGG
This sequence comes from Roseovarius sp. D0-M9, assembly GCF_037083805.1. NCBI lineage: Bacteria > Pseudomonadati > Pseudomonadota > Alphaproteobacteria > Rhodobacterales > Roseobacteraceae > Roseovarius > Roseovarius sp. D0-M9. Next base: position 6,025 of record NZ_JBAPKZ010000023.1, read on the forward strand.
CTCCCAGACCTGCATCAGAAGATCGCGCACCGCCTGCGGCGTGCCCGCCATCTCAGTCTCCAGTTTGAAATCGGCAAAGCTGTCATACCCCAGCAGCGCGGCGCGCTCGGCCCGCAACCCAAGCGTCTCTGCCGCGATTTCGCGATTGTCCGTCTCGCCGCCATTGGCCCCCCGCGCCGTCCACGCCGCAAACGCCCGCTCGCGCAGATCCCTGCGCAGCGAGAACTGGAGGAACGGCACGATCAGCGACCGCGATAGCGTCATCACCGGGCCGTCCAGCCCCTTGTCCTTGCCCGCCTGCCGCGCACCGCGCACCAGAAAATCGGGCAGCCCCTCGAGGTCGGCCTCGCTCAGCTCCATCTGCCAGCCCGCCTCATCGGCCAGCAGGTTCTGGGTAAAGCGCGTGCCCAGTTCCGCGAGCCGCGCCATGATCTCCTGCATCCGCGCCTCCTCGGCACCGACAAGGGCCGCCCCACGCCTGCGAAATCCGCGATGCGTCAGCATCAGCACCCGTGCCTGCTCCTCCGTCAGATCCAGCGCGTCGCGCTGCTCCCACAGCGCCTCGATCCTCCGAAAGAGGGGCTTTTGGGCATAGATCCACGATGAATAGGCCGCCAGCTTGGGCGCAAAATCCCGTTGCAAGGCTTGGCGCGTCGGTGTGCTATCGGCCCCTGCCACGGTATAGAATACGCTCAGAACCTGATCCAACGCCTTGCCCGAAGCCTCCAGCGCCTCAATGGTGTTGGCAAAGCTCGGCGCCTCGGGATTCTCGGCAATCGCCAGGATCTCGGCCCGTGCCAGCGTCAGCGCTGTCTCCAGCGCGAGGGCGAAATCGGCATCTTCGATCTTGTCGAAAGGGGCAATGGCAAAGGGGGTGTCCCATGTGCCCAGCAGTGGATTGGTCATCTATCCTCCTTGGCGCAGCAAACCGCGCAATCGCGGCGGCGCTCTATCTTGATGCGGCGCGCGTCCGAAAAAAGCGCGTCATAAATCAGGAGCGTTCCGCGCAGTGGCGCGCCCGCCCCGGTGATCAGCTTGATCGCCTCGCCCGCCATCATGGCGCCGATGACGCCCGGCAATGGCCCGATGACCCCGGCCTCTGCACAAGAGGGTGCAAGGCCCTCGGCAGGAACTTCGGGAAAGACGCAGGCGTAGCAGGGCGCACCCTGCGCGGGGTCAAACACGCTCAACTGCCCCTCCCACTGCGTCAGCGCCCCCGAAATAAGGGGGAGCCGGGTTGCAACGGCGGCGTAATTGACCAGATGGCGCGTCTCGAAGTTATCGCAACCGTCAAGAACGATATCGTAATCGGCAAAGAGATCCGCCGCGATGTCCTCGGTCAGGCGGCGCTCATATGGGCGCACCGTGACATGCGGATTGAGCGCGCGCAGCGCCTCGGCGGCGGAATGCACCTTGGGCCGGCCGATATCCCGGTCACGGTGGATCACCTGGCGCTGCAAGTTGGACAGGTCCACGACATCGTCGTCGATCACCCCGATCGTGCCGACCCCGGCAGCGGCCATATAGGTCAGCGCCGGCGCGCCCAGCCCGCCTGCCCCGATCACCAGCACGCGTGCGTCCTTCAGGGCGCGCTGTCCCGGCCCGCCCACTTCGCGCAGCACGATGTGGCGGGCATAGCGCTCCAGCTCGACCTCGGAGAAGGCGCCCTCGCGCGGCTTGGGGGCGTTCTTCGCCTCGGCGGCCTCGGCGCGCACACGCACCCGGCGCAAAGCGCTGCGATAGACCAGAACGAGGGCTGCCAAACCACCCAATAGCAGCCAGGGCGCGGCACTGCCCCCTGTCGCCATGCGCAGGGGGCTGCCGACCGGCAAGACCAGATGCAGCAGCACGACACCGACCCACAGCATCCCAATCATGGTCCAGCGCATCCGCCGGGGGGTGCCCAGCAGCGCCCCGATCCCCCAAAGACCGGCGGCCAGTATCAGGACAAACGCCATCAGCTGCGCCCCGTGGAGCCAAAGCCGCCCGCGCCGCGGTCTGTGCCCTTCAGTGTTTCAGCCAAGTCAAAAGCGGCGACGGTGACCAGCGCGACCACCATCTGCGCAATGCGCGCACCATGCTCGACGTGATAATCCTCCTGCCCGAGATTGATCAGGATCACGCCCACGGGCCCACGATAATCACTGTCGATCGTGCCGGGACTGTTGGCCAGCGTCACCCCATGCCTCAGCGCCAGCCCCGACCGCGGGCGCAACTGCACCTCAAAGCCTTCGGGAATGGCCATCCTAAGCCCGGTCGGCACCAGCGCCCGCGCACCCGGCGCCAGCGTCACGCCGCCGCGCGTATCCGCGCCAAAGTTGGCCCGCAGATCCGCGCCCGCCGCCCCTGCCGTCGCATAGGCGGGCAGGCCCAGCGCCCGGTCCGCGCCCGCATCCCAGCTCAGCGTCACCGTCACCATTGCCCAGACCTTTCATTGTTCTAAAAATACTCAATTTCCCGGCGCGCTCACCTGCACCCGGCACCTGAGCTTAGCGCCCCACCGCCCGATGTCACATCGGCATCAGCGCCCAATAGTCCAGGTCCAGTAAAACCTCGGGCAGATAGCGCCCATCCTCGCCCTTCAGCGCAGGCGCCGCGCCGCCTTTGGTCGCCACCAGCCGCAGGCGCAGCGCACCGACGCCGGGCGCCGTTGTCTCGGCACGGTCCAGAACCTCGCTCCAGGCGCGCAGGGTGGCGCCTGCGTGGCAGGGGTTCGCATGTGCGCCGCCGTTCAGCCCCACGATCATCTGCGCGTTGGCCAGCCCATTGAAGCTGAGCGCGCGCGCCATAGAGATGACATGACCGCCATAAATCAGCCGCCCGCCCTCGCGCGCAGTGGCGTCGAAATGCACCTTTGCGGTGTTCTGCCAAAGACGGGTGGCCAGCATGTGCTCGGCCTCCTCGATGGTCACGCCATCGACATGGTCGATCACCTCGCCCACGCTGTAATCGCCCCAGCGATGCGGCTCACCCGCGAGGCCAAAATCGTAGGAACTGAAATCAAGGCCCTCGGGAATCACCAGCTGCTCGGCGCTCAGGGCGGGGGACAGATCCGGGATCACCGTCTCGGGCGCTGGCGAGGCGGCATCACGCTTGCGCACCATGACCCAGCGCACATACTCCAGCACGGGGTCCCCATGCTGGTTGGTGCCGCGTGTGCGGACCCAGACGACGCCGGATTTGCCGTTCGAGTTTTCTTTCAGCCCGATCACCTCGGAAACCGAGCGCAACGTATCGCCCGGCCAGACGGGGGCCAGCCAGCGGCCCTCGGCATAGCCCAGATTGGCGAGCGCGTTCAGCGATACATCCGGCACGGTCTTGCCGAAAACGGTATGAAACGCGATCAGATCGTCCAGCGGCGCAGCCGCCAAGCCGCAGCCCCGCGCGAATTCGTCAGATGAATAGAGCGCCTGACGCGCGGGATAGAGCGCATGGTAAAGCGCCCGCTCGCCCGCGCCCACCGTGCGCGGCACCGCATGCTCGATCACCTGCCCGACCGCGTAATCCTCAAAGAAGCGGCCCGCGTTCGTCTTGCTCATTGCGCGCCCAGTTTTGTCTCCGGCGTATAGACACCGGGCGCATCCTTGGTCACGGCCTGCCCGCAGCGCATCACGCCATTGGCCTCGTCATAGGCCTGGGTCGGTGAGCCATAAAGCTCCCAGCCCTTGTTGAGCGCATCGGTGACCTTGTGGCAGAAGGCCGATGTGTCATCGGCGCTGAGAAAACGATAGAGTTTCATGTGGTCCTCATAGGTTGAGCGGACTTATCCGAAGGTGGGATAGCCCAGCGCGTAATGCACCCCGACGATGGCGGCATAAACCACCAATGTGGCGATGACGACGATCACCTCCTTCTGCGCGGACTTCGCGGGCGGGGGTGTCCAGTTCGGCTCGGCACGGTTTATGACGATCATCTCGGCTACGGCCCAAGCCAGCAATCCCCCAAAGAGGATAAAGGACGGCACGTCGCCATTGACCAGCAGATGCGCCAGTGCCCAGACCTTGACTGCGCCCAGCATCGGATGGCGCATCTTGCGCGCCAGCGCAGTCTTGGCGCCCGAAACGGCAAAAAGATAGACCGACAGAAGCATCAGCAGATTGTTGATGCCCACCGTTGCCGGGTGCCGGCCCCAGAAGAACGCGCCGTCGGCCATGCGATAGCCGATCACCATCAGGATGACGCCCCCGAGCAGAACCAGAGTGATCGGCCCGCGCGCCTTCTTGCCCATGCGGGCGCGTGCATCCGGTGCCAGCCGCTTGAAGAAGTGACCGGAGTACCACAGCACAAGGCCCAGAATCAGAATCGCGATACCCATTTATGTCGTCTCCATTTCCGCCAGAATCTGCGCCTTGGCCAATATGCGCCGCGCAGCGACCACGTGCAAATTCTCCACGATGGTCCCGTCCACGACAGCCACACCCTCGCCCGAGGCCTGGCTGGCCTCATGCGCCGCGATCTGGCGGCGGGCAAGGTCGATCTCCGAGCTTGTCGGCGCAAACGAGCGGTTCGCGCCCTCGATCTGCGCCGGGTGGATCAGGGTCTTGCCGTCAAAGCCCAGATCGCGCCCTTGCTCGCACTCGGCCACCAGACCATCGCCGTCGCGAAATCGGTTGTAGACCCCGTCGATGGCGATGATGCGCGCCGCGCGCGCCGCCATCACGATGGTCTGTAGCGCCAGCATCAGGGGCAAGCGATCGGGCCGGGTCCGGCTGCCCAGATCCTTGAGCAGATCGTTGGTGCCTGTGACCAGCGCCGCAACGCGGCCATGCGATGCGATATCGCGCGCGTTGAACACGCTGACAGGGGTCTCCATCATCACCCAGATCGGCATCGCATCGTCCAGAAGGTCGGCCAGGTTGTCCACGTCCGAGCGGGTGTTGACCTTGGGCAAAAGGATCGCGTCCGCGCCCGCATCCTTCAGCGCCCTCACATCCTCAAGGCCCCACTCGGTGGTCAGCGCATTGATGCGCACGATCTTGGCACGGCGGCCATAGCCCCCGGCCTTGAGCGCGGCGGCCAGCGCACTGCGCGCCTCGGCCTTGGCATCGGGCGCCACGGCATCCTCAAGGTCAAAGATGATCGCATCGCAGGGCAGCTCGCGCGCCTTTTCCAGGGCACGTTCCTTCGAGCCCGGAATATAAAGAACGGATCTGTAGGGGCGTGTGGCGGCGTCCATGGGCCTCTCCTGCGCGCGTGGGACATATTGTTGCGCAGGGATGGCATTTATCGGCGCAATAGTTCAAGGCATTTATCGCCGCAGCGCAGAAGGAACAGCATGAGCACCGACCGCCGCAGCGCAGCGCGTCTGGGGCGCGGCCCACGCAGCACTCTTGCGCGCAAGGCCAAATAGGACTAACCCCACGGCGGAAATTCTTTGCCAATCGGAGGTAATACCCATGGCCAGACCCAAGATCGCATTGATCGGCGCAGGACAGATCGGCGGCACCCTCGCCCATCTTGCCGCCATCAAGGAACTCGGCGACATCACGCTGTTCGACATTGCCGAGGGCACGCCCGAGGGCAAGGCGCTCGACATCGCCGAATCCGGCCCCTCCGCGGGCTTTGACGCGACGCTCAAGGGGACGCAGTCCTACGCCGACATCGCGGGCGCAGACGTCTGCATCGTCACCGCTGGCGTCCCGCGCAAGCCGGGAATGAGCCGCGATGACCTTCTGGGCATCAACCTCAAGGTCATGAAGGCCGTGGGCGAAGGCATTGCCGCCAACGCACCCGACGCGTTCGTCATCTGCATCACCAACCCGCTCGACGCGATGGTCTGGGCGCTTCGCGAGTTCTCCGGCCTGCCGCGCGAGAAAGTCTGCGGCATGGCGGGCGTGCTCGATTCCGCGCGCTTCCGCCACTTCCTCAGCCTCGAATTCGGCGTTTCGATGCGCGATGTCAGCGCCTTCGTTCTGGGCGGGCACGGCGACACGATGGTGCCGCTGGTTCGCTATTCGACCGTGGCGGGCATCCCCCTGCCCGACCTCGTCGACATGGGCTGGACCACGCAAGAGAAGTTGGACGCCATCGTTCAGCGCACCCGTGATGGCGGCGCCGAGATTGTCGGCCTGCTGAAGACCGGCAGCGCGTTCTACGCCCCCGCCACCTCCGCTATCGAGATGGCCGAGGCCTATCTCAAGGATCAAAAGCGCGTTCTGCCGTGCGCCGCGCATGTCGACGGCGCCTATGGCCTCAACGGCTTTTATGTCGGCGTGCCGACCGTTATCGGCGCGGGCGGCATCGAGAAGGTCGTCGAGATCAAGATGTCCAAGGACGAGCAGGCGATGTTCGACAAGTCGGTCAGCGCCGTCAAAGGTCTGGTCGAAGCGTGCAAGGGCATCGACAGCTCGCTGGCCTGAGGTCTGCAATATCCGCGCTTTGAAAGGCCCCGGCACCTCGCCGGGGCCTTTTGCGTTTGAGGCGCATGTCTGCTGTGAACCGATGTGATTCCCAGTGCGCAACAGGGATGTGCATTTTGTGATCACACGATTATATCCCGTGATCACAAAAGTCGAAAATTTGAGGGATAAGCGCCAAACGGATCAGAAAACCGTTTAATACTCCGCAACGCTTCTATGTATACCAGTAACGACAGTCAAAAAACGGGACAGTTTAATGAACATCCACGAGTATCAGGCCAAGGCCCTCTTGCGCTCCTACGGCGCGCCAGTGTCCGATGGCCGCGTCGTGCTGCGCGCCGAAGAGGCCAAGTCAGCCGCCAGCGAGATGGACGGCCCCCTTTGGGTGGTCAAGGCACAGATCCACGCAGGTGGACGCGGCAAGGGCAAGTTCAAGGAGGCCGGCGCCGGTGACGCAGGTGGCGTGCGCCTCACCAAATCCGTCGAGGAAGCCGCCGAGGAGGCCAAGCGCATGCTGGGCCGCACCCTCGTGACCAAACAGACCGGCGATGTCGGCAAGCAGGTCAACCGAATCTACATCGAGGATGGCAGCGGCATCGAGACCGAGATGTATCTCGCCCTCCTCGTTGACCGCCAGACATCCCGCGTCAGCTTTGTCGCATCGACCGAGGGCGGCATGGATATCGAGGAGGTCGCCGAGAAGACCCCCGAGAAGATCCTCAGCTTCTCCATCGACCCCGCCACCGGCTATCAGGCGTTTCACGGTCGCCGCATCGCCTTCAACCTCGGGCTCGAAGGCCAGCAGATCAAGCAATGCGTCTCGCTGATGGGCACGCTCTACAAAATGTTCATCGAAAAAGACATGGAGATGCTCGAGATCAATCCCCTCATCGTCACCGACAAGGGCGATCTGAAGTGCCTCGACGCCAAGATGAGCTTTGACGGCAATGCGATGTATCGCCACCGCGATATCGCCGAGCTGCGCGACACGACCGAAGAGGACTCCAAGGAACTCGAAGCCTCCAAATACGACCTCAACTACATCGCTCTGGATGGTGAGATCGGCTGCATGGTCAACGGCGCGGGCCTTGCCATGGCGACGATGGACATCATCAAGCTCTACGGTGCCGAGCCTGCCAACTTCCTCGACGTTGGCGGCGGCGCAACCAAGGAAAAGGTCACCGAGGCGTTCAAGATCATCACCTCCGACCCGCAGGTCAAAGGCATTCTCGTCAACATCTTTGGCGGCATCATGCGCTGCGACGTGATCGCCGAGGGCGTTGTGGCCGCGGTCAAGGAAGTGGGCCTCAAGGTGCCGCTGGTCGTGCGCCTCGAAGGCACCAACGTAGAAAAGGGCAAGGAGATCATCAACAACTCCGGCCTCGACGTGATCGCCGCAGATGACCTCAAGGATGGCGCGCAGAAGATCGTCAAGGCGGTCAAGGGATAATGGCGATGATGCGTGGGACGGGGGCAAGACCTTTGGACATTCTACTGGCTCTGCTCTCGCCGGGCGGGTGCGGCTGGTTCGGCGGCGATCTGCCCGTGCGGCACGGCCCTCAGGCCGAACCGCATGTCACCTACCTCGATTTCACCGCGACATCATGATGACCCCCTATTCGATGGCAGTCTCCAGCGACCACACCGGAAACGACAGCACACCGGACCGCTCAGACGCTGACGCCATCGCCTGAAAATAAGTTCAAGGAGGCCCCAATGGCCATTCTCATAGACGAAAATACACGCGTCATCTGCCAGGGCCTCACCGGCTCGCAGGGCACGTTCCACACCGAACAGGCCATCGCGTATGGCACGAAAATGGTCGGCGGCGTGACGCCCGGCAAGGGCGGGCAGACGCATCTGGACCTGCCGGTCTTCAACTCGGTTCACGAGGCCAAGCACAAGACCGACGCCAACGCGAGTGTCATCTACGTGCCGCCCCCTTTCGCCGCCGACAGTATCCTCGAGGCGATCGATGCCGAGATGGAGCTGATCGTCTGCATCACCGAGGGTATCCCGGTGCTCGACATGATGCGCGTGCAGCGCGCGCTTGAGGGGTCGAAGTCCAAGCTGATCGGCCCCAACTGCCCAGGTGTCATCACCCCCGATGCCTGCAAGATCGGCATCATGCCCGGCCATATTCACAAGCGCGGCTCCTGCGGCGTCGTCAGCCGCTCGGGCACGCTCACCTACGAGGCGGTCAAGCAGACCTCCGATGTGGGCCTCGGCCAGTCGACCTGCGTCGGCATCGGCGGCGATCCCATCAAGGGGACCGAGCATATCGACGTGCTGGAATGGTTCTTGGCGGATGACGAGACGCAGTCGATCATCATGATCGGCGAAATCGGCGGCAGCGCCGAAGAGGAAGCCGCCCAGTTCCTCGCCGACGAAAAGAAGCGCGGCCGCTGGAAGCCGACTGCAGGTTTCATCGCGGGCCGCACCGCCCCTCCGGGCCGCCGCATGGGCCACGCGGGCGCCATCGTTGCCGGCGGCAAGGGCGGCGCGGACGACAAGATCGAGGCGATGAAATCCGCCGGGATCGTCGTCGCAGAAAGCCCGGCTGGCTTGGGTGAGGCCGTGCTGGAGGCAATCGGTTGATCACAAAACGGTTCGTGCGAAGCGACGAAAGGGAAGTGACATGAACTTTCAGACAGCGGTGAAAACCTGCTTGATCGAAAAATACGCAGGATATTCAGGCCGGGCAAGTCGGCCTGAATACTGGTGGTTCATCCTTGCGTATTTGATCGGCGGCGTCCTCGTATCGCTGACCGGCAGCACCGTTCTCTATCTGGCATACATGCTGGCCATACTCTCACCCGCTGCGGCGGCAGGATATCGTCGCTTGCAGGACACCGGGCGGCCGGGCTGGTATATCTTTGTTCCCATCGGCTTGGCGATTGTCGCGATGATATTGACGCCCGCCACGCCGACGGTGCCGGATGGCCAGATCGGCGAGATGGGCAACATGGGGCTTTTGGCCATAATCGGTGTCGTGCAGATCGTCGTGGCGCTCGTTTTCCTGTGGTGGCTCACACGGCCGTCCCAGCCCGAGACAAATCAATATGGGCCACCGCCCTCACGGTGACGGCGGCCTGAACGCCGCCGTCCTGCCATCCACGTATCCGCCCCTGGACTGACGGGCACAGCCCGCACGAGGTAATCCAATGACCGACCAATCCCCCAACGACCAGTTTCATGCCTCCAGTTTCATGCAGGGGCATAATGCGGAATATCTCGAACAGCTTTATGCGCGTTACGCCAAAGATCCAAATGCGGTTGATGAGGCGTGGCAGAAGTTCTTTGCCGAAATGGGCGACGACGATGGCGACATCACTGCCGAGGCCGCTGGCCCCTCTTGGGCACGCGCCGATTGGCCGCCCATGCCTCAGGACGAGCTGACATCGGCCCTGACCGGCGAATACCCCAAAGACCCCGAGGCGAAAGCCGTCGGCAAGAAACTGACTGAAAAAGCCCAGGAAAAAGGCGCCGAAGTCAGCGATGAGGCGATTCAGCGCGCCGTTCTGGACTCGGTGCGCGCGCTCATGCTGATCCGGGCCTACCGCATCCGCGGCCATCTGATCGCGGATCTCGATCCGCTCGGCCTGCGCGAGCAGCCCTACCGCCCTGAGCTGGACCCCGAAAGCTACGGCTTCACCACGGAGGACATGGATCGCCCCATCTTCATCGACAATGTTCTGGGCCTTCAGATCGCGTCGATCCGCGAGATTCTCAGCATCGTGCGCCGCACCTACTGCGGCACTTTCGCGCTGCAATACATGCATATCTCGGACCCCGAGCAAGCCGGCTGGCTGAAGGAGCGGATCGAGGGCTATGGCAATGAAATCAACTTTACCGAGGAAGGCCGCAAGGCGATCCTGAACAAGATGGTCGAAGCCGAGGGTCTCGAAAAATACCTGCATGTCAAATACATGGGCACCAAACGCTTTGGCCTCGATGGTGGCGAAAGCCTGATCCCCGCGATGGAACAGATCATCAAGCGTGGCGGCTCGCTGGGCGTCAAGGATATCGTGATTGGCATGCCGCACCGCGGCCGCCTGTCAGTGCTGGCCAACGTGATGGGCAAGCCCTACCGCGCCATCTTCAACGAGTTTCAGGGCGGCAGCTTCAAGCCCGAGGACGTGGACGGGTCGGGCGATGTGAAATATCACCTCGGCGCATCCAGCGACCGCGAGTTTGACGGAAACAACGTGCACCTCAGCCTCACCGCGAACCCCAGCCACCTCGAGGCGGTGAACCCGGTCGTTCTGGGCAAGGTGCGTGCCAAGCAGGACCAACTGCACGACGAGGAGCGCACACAGGTTCTGCCGATCCTGCTGCACGGGGATGCGGCCTTTGCCGGTCAGGGTGTCGTGGCCGAATGCTTTGGCCTGTCGGGCCTGCGCGGCCACCGCACCGGCGGCACCATGCATATCGTGGTGAACAACCAGATCGGTTTCACCACCGCGCCGCATTTCAGCCGCTCCAGCCCCTATCCCACGGATATCGCCCTGATGGTCGAGGCGCCGATCTTCCATGTGAACGGTGACGATCCCGAGGCGGTGGTGCATGCCGCCAAGGTGGCGACGGAATACCGCCAAAAGTTTCAAAAGGATGTTGTGATCGACATCATCTGCTACCGCCGCTTTGGTCACAACGAGGGCGACGAGCCCATGTTCACCAACCCGATCATGTACAAGAAGATCAAGCAGCAAAAGACCACGCTGACGCTCTATACCGAGCGGCTGGTCAAGGATGGCTTGATCCCCGAGGGTGAAGTCGACGACATGAAGGACGCGTTTCAGTCCTACCTTGCCGACGAATTCGAAGCGGGCACCAACTACAAGCCAAACAAGGCCGACTGGCTGGACGGCAAGTGGTCCCATCTGGACCGCAAGGAAGAGGACTACCAGCGCGGCCAGACCGCCATCAAGGAAGAGACATTCGCGCAGATCGGCACAGCGCTCAGCCGCGCGCCGAACGGATTTCCCATCCACAAGACCGTGCAGCGCATCCTGGATGCCAAGGCCAAGATGTTCGAGACCGGCGAGGGGTTTGATTGGGCCACCGGCGAGGCGCTGGCCTTCGGCTCGCTTCTGACCGAAGGCTTCCCCGTGCGCCTGTCGGGGCAGGACAGCTCGCGCGGCACATTCAGCCAGCGTCACTCCGCCCTCATCAATCAAGAGGACGAAGAGCGCTACTACCCCCTCAACAACATCCGCGAGGGGCAGGCCCGCTATGAGGTCATCGACTCGATGCTGTCCGAATACGCGGTGCTGGGTTTCGAGTATGGCTATACCCTGGCCGAGCCCAACGCGCTGACCCTGTGGGAGGCGCAGTTTGGCGATTTTGCCAACGGTGCGCAGATCATGTTCGACCAGTTCATCTCGTCCGGCGAGAGCAAATGGCTGCGCATGTCGGGCCTCGTGTGCCTCTTGCCCCACGGCTATGAGGGCCAGGGCCCCGAGCATTCGTCGGCTCGCCTCGAGCGGTTCCTGACCATGTGCGGGCAGGACAATTGGATCGTCGCGAATGTGACGACCCCGGCCAACTATTTCCACATCCTGCGCCGCCAGTTGCACCGCACCTACCGCAAGCCGCTGATATTGATGACGCCGAAATCCCTCCTGCGCCACAAGCTGGCAGTCTCGAAGGCCGAGGAATTCACCGTCGGATCCAGCTTCCACCGCGTGCTCTGGGACGATGCGCAATACGGCAACTCGGACACGCAGCTGGCCCCCGACGACAAGATCAAGCGCGTAGTGATGTGCTCTGGCAAGGTCTATTACGACCTCTTGGAGGAGCGCGACAAGCGTGGCATCGACGACGTCTACCTGATGCGCTTCGAGCAGTTCTATCCCTTCCCCGCCCAATCGGCGGTCAAGGAGCTGGAGCGTTTCAAGCACGCCGAGATGGTCTGGTGCCAGGAAGAGCCCAAGAACCAAGGCCCTTGGTCCTTCATCGAGCCCAACATCGAATGGGTGCTTGGCCGCATAGATGCCAAGCACAAGCGCCCCGACTACGCGGGCCGCGCGGCCGCCGCTTCGCCCGCCACGGGCTTGGCCAGCCAGCACAAGGCACAACAAGAAGCGCTCGTTGACGATGCGCTGACGATCAAAGGAAACTAGACCATGAGCACCGAAGTCCGCGTTCCCACCTTGGGCGAATCCGTGTCCGAGGCCACCGTCGCCACCTGGTTCAAGAAGCCGGGCGACAAAGTCGAGGCAGATGAAATGCTCTGCGAACTCGAAACCGACAAGGTCACCGTCGAAGTGCCCAGCCCCGCCGCAGGCACCATGGGCGAGATCGTCGCCCCCGAGGGCGAGACCGTCGGCGTCGATGCCCTCCTGGCCACAATCGAGGAAGGCTCCGGCAAAAGCTCGGGTGCCAAACCCAAGGACGACAAGCCAGCGAAATCCGAAGAAAAGCCCGCCAAGGAGGACAAAACAGACGCCAAGGCGGATAAGCAGACCGAACAGAAATCCGGCGGCGGTGGCGGCAGCATAAATGTGATGGTCCCCACGTTGGGCGAATCTGTCTCCGAAGCGACCGTTTCGACGTGGTTCAAGAAGGCAGGCGACACCGTCGAAGCCGATGAAATGCTCTGCGAACTCGAGACCGACAAGGTGTCGGTCGAGGTGCCCAGCCCCGGCGCGGGCACCCTTGCCGAGATCCTCGCAGACGAGGGCGACACCGTTCAGGCGGGTGGCAAGCTTGCCATCCTGTCCTCCGGCAGCGACGCGGGCGTCGAGCAGGCCACCGACGATGCCCCCGCAGATGGCGACCAGTATCAGCAGCCCAAGGCAGGCGGCGGCAAGGATGTCGAGGATGCGCCATCGGCCAAGAAAGCCATGGCCGAGGCCGGGCTGACGGCCGATCAGGTCACCGGCACCGGCAAGGACGGTCGCATCATGAAAGAGGATGTCGCCAAGGCCGCCGCCAGCGACACCAAGCACGCCAAGGCCGAGGCCGAGCCATCACCGAAGCCCGCCCCGGCCAAGCGCGCGCCCTCGCCGGCCAGCGACGCGGAGCGCGAAGAGCGCGTCAAGATGACGAGGCTGAGGCAGACCATCGCCAAGCGCCTCAAGGACAGCCAGAACACGGCCGCGATGCTGACCACCTATAACGAGGTCGACATGACTGAGGTCATGGCACTACGGAGCGAGTACAAGGATGAATTCCTCAAGAAGCACGGCGTGAAACTGGGCTTCATGTCCTTCTTCACCAAGGCGTGCGTGCATGCCCTCAAGGAAGTCCCCGAGGTCAATGCCGAGATCGACGGGACCGAGATCGTCTACAAGAACTTCGTTCACATGGGCATCGCCGCCGGCACGCCCACAGGTCTCGTCGTGCCCGTCATTCGTGACGCCGACGCGATGAGCTTTGCGACCATCGAAAAGGCCATCGCCGAAAAGGGCGCCAAGGCGCGCGACGGCAAGCTGACGATGGACGAGATGCAGGGCGGCACCTTCACCATCTCCAACGGCGGCGTCTACGGCTCGCTCCTGTCATCGCCCATCCTGAACCCACCGCAATCGGGGATCCTGGGCATGCACAAGATCCAAGACCGTCCCATGGCCATCAAGGGCGAGGTCAAAATCCGGCCCATGATGTACCTGGCCCTCAGCTACGATCACCGCATCGTCGACGGCAAGGGCGCGGTCACATTCCTCGTGCGCGTCAAGGAGGCGCTGGAGGATCCGCGCAGGCTGCTGATGGATCTTTGATCCGGGCCACCGCGCACCCAGAACGGACATCGTCAGGGGCGGACCGCACTCCGCCCCTGACACAGGGATGAGACCTAAATGAGCTACAATCCTGAACTGGACGTCGAGAAAGAATTCCCTCGCCACGCGGATTTGCGCAGAAAGTTTCATTGCTTTTGCCAAGAAACGCCCGATCGCGTTGTCATTCAGGATCTGGCTATTCGTTGCGGCCTTCTCGACCTTGATGGTATCCCTCGACGGCATGGCTGGCGCCTGCCGGTCTGCGCTACCGTTGCCGATCTGGACGGGCATGAATTGATGGGCCGCCGCCCCATCGCCCTCGGCAAGGATGCGGCCAGCGTCCTCACCCATTTCGGCATAGCGCACGCCGTCGCCCCCCACCCCTCGGCCCGCATCGGCAACTTCGATGCGCGCGCCGCCCTCATCGCAAAGGCAGTCCAATCCTCATGACCCCCGAGCTTACCGTCCTCACCCTCGCCGCCCTCCTGCAAGTCGTCCAGTTCCTGCTCATGGCCATTCCGGTCAACCTCGAGCTTGGCACCGCCAAGACCATGTCACCGCGAGACCCGGACCGGATGGGCGGCCCCATGGTCGAGCAGGTCAAACCGAAAACTGCGCGCCTCGTGCGTGCCCTCAACAACCATTTCGAAGGGCTGATCCTCTTTGGCATCGCCTGTACGGTCATCACCGTCTCGGGCCAGTCCTCCGCGCTCACTGCCACCTGCGCCTGGATCTATCTTGCCGCGCGCATCGCCTATGTGCCTGCCTATTACTTCGGGCTTGTCCCCTGGCGCTCGCTCATCTGGGCCATCGGCTTCGGCGCAACCACGCTCATGCTGGTTGCCGCGCTTATATAATCTTTCATTGTTCTAAAAATACTCACATTCCGAACCCACCAAGAATTCCCTCCGGTTGACCCTTCAGGCAATTCCCTGTCTGCTTGGCTTAACCGCATCTGATCCAAAGGAAACACACCAATGGCCACATATGATGTCATCGTGATCGGCTCCGGCCCCGGCGGCTATGTCGCCGCCATCCGCTGCGCGCAGCTGGGTCTCAAAACCGCCTGCGTCGAAGGACGCGAGACGCTGGGCGGAACCTGCCTCAATGTCGGCTGCATCCCGTCCAAGGCCCTTCTGCACGCAACGCACATGCTGCATGAGGCCGAGCATAATTTTGCCGCGATGGGCCTCAAGGGCAAATCGCCCTCGGTCGACTGGAAGCAGATGCTGACCTACAAGCAGGAGACGATCGACGCCAACACCAAGGGTATCGAGTTTCTGTTCAAGAAGAACAAGATCGACTGGATCAAGGGCTGGGCCTCCATCCCGGAAGCCGGCAAGGTCAAGGTCGGCGATGACATCCACGAGACCAAGAAGATCATCGTGGCCAGCGGCTCCGTGCCCGCCAGTCTCAAGGGCGTGGAGGTCGACGAAAAGACGGTCGTCTCCTCTACCGGCGCGCTGGAACTGGGCAAGATCCCGAAAAAAATGATCGTGATCGGCGCGGGCGTCATCGGTCTTGAAATGGGCAGCGTCTATTCCCGCCTTGGCGCCGAAGTGACGGTGATCGAGTATCTCGACGCGATCACACCCGGAATGGACGCCGAGGTGCAAAAGACCTTTCAGCGCATCCTGAAAAAACAGGGTCTGAACTTCATCATGGGTGCCGCCGTGCAATCGAGTGACGTCAAGAATGGCAAGGCCACGGTCACATACAAACTGCGCAAGGACGACAGCGAGGCGCAGATCGAGGCCGACACCGTGCTGCTCGCCACGGGCCGCAAGCCCTATACGGACGGCATCGGCCTTGAGGATCTGGGCGTCGAGATGTCCGAGCGTGGCCAGATCAAGACCGACGATCATTGGCAGACGAGCGTCGAGGGTATCTATGCCATCGGCGATGCCATCGACGGCCCGATGCTGGCGCATAAGGCCGAGGACGAGGGCATGGCCTGCGCCGAGGTGCTGGCGGGCAACCACGGCCATGTCGACTACGGCATCATTCCGGGCGTGATCTACACCCACCCCGAGGTCGCCAATGTCGGCGCCACCGAGGAGAGCCTCAAGGACGAGGGCCGGGCCTACAAGGTCGGCAAGTTCAGCTTCATGGGCAATGGCCGCGCCAAGGCGAATTTTGCGGCAGACGGCTTTGTCAAGATCCTCGCGGACAAGGACACCGATCGCATCCTCGGGTGCCACATCATCGGCCCCATGGCGGGCGATCTGATCCATGAGGTCTGCGTCGCGATGGAGTTCGGGGCGGCGGCGCAGGATCTGGCGCTGACCTGCCACGCGCATCCGACCTATTCGGAGGCCGTGCGCGAGGCGGCCCTCGCCTGCGGCGACGGCGCGATTCACGCCTGAAAAACGAGGCCCCGAATATACTTCGGGGCCTTTTTCACCTAAAAACCAAGCGGCGCTATCACGACCAGATGTCGCGGGTCGAGCGTTCGGCCCATTCGCTGTCGAAGTCCGGGCCGCTGATCGCGCCCTTGGTCGCCTCGGCCAGAAGATCGCCCATGCTGGGCAGCCCTTTCGCATCGTCCCGCGTCCACAGGCCCGAGCGTTGCTGCGCGCGCGAGCATTGGATGTAGACCTCGGCAATCTCGATCACGATGGCAGTCTTGGGCAGCCTGCCGTCCTTATCGAACCGCGCCAGCAGCGCAGCATCCGTCGTCACCCGGCCCCGGCCGTTCACGCGGATCACCGTGTCCGAGCCCGGCACGAGAAACATCAGTGACAGGCGCCCATCCGCAATGATGTTGCGCAAGCTGTCCATCCGGTTGTTGCCGCGCCAGTCGGGCATCACCAACCTACGCGCATCCATCACTGTCACGACAGGGCCCTCATCGCCGCGCGGGCTGCCGTCCGTGCCGTCGGGGCCAATGGTGCTCAGCACGCAAAACCGCGATGCCGCGATCCATTCTGCATGAAGCGGCAGCAGCCGGTCCGACACCTTGCGCTGCGCCGCAACGCTGGGCGTGCCATAAAGCGCTTCGAGCGCGTCAATATCCTCGATGTATTCCATCAGCGTGAAAACCCCGCCTCCTGTATCAGCGCGTCAGACGCGCCCTCGATTTCGGTTTCAAGCCGCGCCATGAAGGCATCGCGCGGCAGGCCCGCCGGTATCGGCGGCAAGAATTCCACCACGGCCACCCCCGGCTTGCGCAGGATCCCGTGGCGCGGCCAGAATACGCCCACATTGGTCGCAACCGGCACGCAGTCCTGGTGGATGGCGGCATAGATCGCACCCGATCCGATCTTGTAGGGAACGACAGCGCCCGGCGCGACCCGCGTGCCCTGGGGATAGATGATCAACTGCCCCGGCCGCACCGCGCCCCGCGCGACATCCTCGACCATCTTCTTGATCGCGGCGCCCCGCTTGCCACGGTTGACCGGAATGCAGCCGATGCGCAATGCGTATTGCCCAAGGATCGGCGTCCAGAGCAGCTCGCGCTTCATGATGAACTTGCCGGCAGGCACCGCGCTGAAAATCAGGATGATATCCAGAAAGGACTGATGCTTGGCCGCGATCAGCACCTCGCCCGAGGGGGGCGTGCCACGAACTTCGGTGCGCAGACCCACCATCCACGCCGCCGTCCAGCGGACCCAGCGGCAAAAGGCCTTGCACGCCACGCGCGCACCCCGCGCGCTCACCAGCGCCCAGGGAAAGAGGATGATACCGATCACCGCCATGGCCACATACATCTGCACGATGAAGACCAGCGAGCGAAGCCATTGCACCGCGCCGCTCACGGCATGTCCCTGAGCGTGCGCTGCGCGGCGGCGCGCGTGGCAAAAAACGCAACGGCACCGGACAGAAGCGGGATCGTCAGCGGCCAAAGCCAGTGCCAGCCCTGAAAGCCGAGCCCGGTCAGAAAACCGCCGCCCACCTCTGTCTGAGGCAGGAACGCGACGGCGATACAGCCCAGCGCCATGCCGACAAAGGCTCCGATCAGGCTCCGCATCGTGAAACGTCGCACAAAGGCCTGTGCGATATACCGATCGCGCGCCCCGACAAGGCGCAAGACGCCAATCACCTGCGCATTGGCCGACAGCGCCGCATTGGCCGCAAGGGTGATCATCGCCGCCACCGTGCCCCCGATCAGAACCAGCGATACCCACCCCATCAGGCGCAGGCGCGACGCCGCGCGCACCAGCGGCTCGCGCCAGCGGGTGTGATCATCCAGCACCGCGCCCGGCACCTCGGCGGCAAGACGCAGGCGCAGGCCGGCGGCATCATATCCCTCGCCGTCTTCGATGATCTCGACCAGTTGTGGGATGGGCAGCGTCTCGACCGGGAGGTCAGGACCGAACCATGGCTCCAGCAGCGCACGCTGCTCTTCGGCGGTCAGCGCGCGGGCGCTGGCAATACCCGGCGTTGTGCCCAGCACCTGCAGCGCTGCATCGGTCTGGGCGACCATCTGCCCCTCGGGGGCCGAGATCCGCAAGGTCGAGCTGCGCGCCAGCGCGTCACCCCAGCGATCGGCCAGCCGCGCCGTCGCCAGCGACAGCGCCAATGCAAAGACCGCCAGAAACGCCATCGCGCCCGCCGCAAAGAGGGTCAGCCACGCGGTAAACCCGGTGGGCGGCACGACGCGGTCGGCCCCGGCATCACCCGCCCAGAAGGCACGAATGCGATCCAGATCAAACTTCACAGATCGGCCCCCGCCAGTTGCAGGCGCCGGTTCGAGATCCGCAACACGCGGGCCTGAACCTGACTTTTCGCCGCGCGGATCAGGGCCAGATCGTGGGTCGCGATCATGACCGTCTTGCCCATGCGGTTCAGCTCGACCAGCAGCCGCATCAGGCGCTGTGACATCTCCCAATCAACGTTGCCCGTGGGCTCGTCCGCCAGAATGACATCGGGCGACATTATGATTGCCCGTGCAAGCGCGGCGCGCTGCCGCTCGCCGCCCGACAGCTCGGGGGGCAGCGCGTTCGCCCGCTGCGTCAACCCGACCCAGCCGGTCAGCTCGCGCAGGTTGGCATCCTCGGCCAGCATGTCACGGTCCGACACCATGAGGGGCAGGCCGATATTTTCCGAGACGCTCAGATGATTGAGAAACTGGCAATCCTGATGAACCACGCCGATCCGGCGCCGCGCCAATGCGATATCGTCGCGCGTCAGCTCGCGCACATCCGCATCAAAGAGGCGCACAAATCCCGCCGTCGGCATCAGCGCGCCATAGAGAAGTTTCAGCAGCGTCGTCTTGCCCGCGCCCGACGGCCCGGTCAGGAAATGGAACGAGCCGGGTTGCAGCCGCAGCGTGATATCGCTGAGCAACTCCCCGCCCCCGTAGGAATAGGCCACATTTTCCAGCTCGATCACCGGCTGCCCCTTTGCCCGCTATGGGCATTAAATGCCCCACTGCGCGCCCTGTTGCAATCACGAGGGCGCAATTCCTTTGCGCTTTTCCAACCTTACGTTACACCTTAGGGTGATAAAGATCAGGAACAGCCTGGCAAATGGACAGAGGGTGACAGGTGCAAACATGAGGCTGACATGCCCCAATTGCGGAGCGCAATACGAAGTTCCCGATGAGGTGATCCCGCAAACGGGCCGTGACGTGCAATGCTCGAATTGCGGCGACACGTGGTTCCAGCCTCACCGCGACCATGCTGCGGCCGGCTCAGAAGATGACGCCGAGGGCGTTACGCCCGCAAAAGACGACTGGGAAGAGCCAGAGGCCCCTGCCGCCTCGCCGCCGCCCCCACCTGCGGCAGAGGACTTCGCGCCCCCGCCCAGCGACACACCCCAGCCCAGTCGCCCAAAGCCCGCGCAGCCTCAGCGACCCCAGCGGCCCGAGACAGCCACCCCGGATGCCGCGCGCACCGATGGCAATCGGCCCGAGCGACGCGAGATCGACCCCTCCGTGGCCTCCGTTCTGCGAGAAGAGGCCGAGCGCGAGAAGCGTGCCCGTGCCGCCGCGCAGGGCGGTGTGGAAACCCAACCCGATCTGGGACTGAAAGACGACGAAGGCGAAAGTCGCCGTCAGCGCGAGGCACGCCAGCACATGGCGCGTATGCGCGGAACCGACAAAGGGACGGGCGCGGGCGATACAGCCGGGGACACTGCGGGAAACACGGACGACGATGATCTGAATGACATCGACCCCAAATCGCGCCGAAGCCTCTTTCCCGATATCGAGGAAATCAATTCATCGCTTGGTCCCGAACCCGCGCCCTACGCACATGCCGGATCATCCGAATACGAGCCTTATCCCGAGCCCGAGCAGCAGGCGCGCGGCGGATTCCGGGGCGGTTTCCTGTTGTCCCTTCTGGTGGCGGTTCTGGCCCTTCTGGTCTATGTCTTCGCCGCGCCAATCGCAGCCCAGGTTCCCACGCTTGAGGGCGTCCTGGCCGATTACGTCACTTGGGTCGATGGCCTGCGCGTCTGGCTGGACGGTCAGATCGCCGCGCTGATGCTCTGGCTGGATAGTGTCGTGGCGGGCACGCCCGGCGGTGGTGATGGCGGCTGATAAACATATGGCCGCCAAGTGACCCTCTTTCGCGGTAGCCATATGGCCCCCGTGACGCTGACTTTCATCTCGGCCATCATGTGGGGGCTGTGGTGGATTCCCGTGCGCTGGATCGAGGGCATGGGTCTGACCGGGGCGCAGGCCAGCTTTGTGTGCAACATGGGTGCGGTCGTCGCCATTGCAGGCTATATGCTGATCAAACGTGTCAGCCTGCGCATGACGCCAAGGGTCGTGCTGGGCGCGGGCCTGATCGCGCTGTCGTTCTCCTTCTACTCCATCGCGCTGACATTTTCCGACGTGGTGCGGGTGATCCTGCTGTTCTACCTCGCCCCCGCGTGGAGCAAGATCATCGAGTGGGCCTTTCTCAAGCAGCCTTGGCGCTACAGCTCGACCCTGATGCTGCTCCTCGCGCTCTTAGGGGCGTATCTGGTCGTGGGCGGAGACCTGTCTCTGGCGTCGCTCAACATCGGCGATGTTCTGGCCCTCATCGCTGGGGTGTCATGGGCCATTGGCGCCACGCTGATCTTTACTGGGGCATCGCCCCAAACCTCGGCGCTGACGTTGGCAACGGTGATCTGGGGGGCCCTGCAATCGCTGATCTTCGCGCTCCTCATGGGCGAGACCCTCAGCCCCGAGGCAGGCACGGCCGTCATAGGTATCTCGCTGGTGCTGGGCGCACTCTATCTTGTGCCCCTGATCGGGCTGACGATGTGGGGGGCAATGTCCCTGCCGCCCGCCCTGCTCAGTTTCCTCTTTACGCTAGAAATCGTGTCGGGCGTGGTGTCGGGCGCCCTTTTGCTGGACGAGCCCTTCGGGTTTTACAGGGCGGCAGGCGGTTTGATGATCTTTGGTGCGGCGATGTTCGAAGCGGTGATGACGCTGCGCGCCCCGGTCAGTTCGAGAACCCCCGTCTGAGCCTCCGACCCAAGACAGCCGGACGCGCCAGCCAGTTCAGAGCCAGACGCTCAGAACCGTTCCAGCAGCCGCTCCAGATAGTCGCGCTCGACTTCCGGCCGCGCGCCCTCGCCCGAGCGGCGGCGCAGCTCGTCCAACAGCTCGCGCGCGCGGCGATACACATCCTCGCCCTGAAGCAGATTGCCATCGGTGCCCGCACGATCACCCTGACCGGGCGTGCGCCCCAGCGGATCGGACTGCTGCCCGCCCGTGGCGCCGCTGGCCTGGCCCTGACCGCCCTCGCGGTTGCCCTGCTCTTCGGCCATCGCCTCGCCCAGACTGCGCATCCCTTCGCGCAGCGCATCCATCGCCTCGGACTGGCGGTCGATTGCCTCGGCAAGGTCATCTTGCCTCAGCGCCTCTTCGGCACCGTCCATCGCCTCGCCTGCCCGGTCAAGCGCACCGCGCGCGTCATCGCCCGCCTCGCCACTGCCCGGAAGGCTACCGCGCTGGCGTTCGAGTTCCTGGCGCAGCGCCTCTTGCCGCGCGGCCAGATCGCCGGGCTGGCCGCCCCCCTGCCCGCTTTGCTGGCGATCGCCTTCGGCGCCGTCTCCCTCGCCTTGATCCTCGCCGCCTTGGTTTTGGCCGCTTTGACCCTGGCCCTGGCCACTCTGCCCCTCGTGGCTCTCACCGCGGCCCTGACCGCCGCTTCGCCCCTCGTTGCCCTGGCTTTCGCCCGCTTGGGCGCCGGGGTTGAACTGCTCCTGCAAGTCCCGGAATGCCTGATCCGACAGCCCTTGCTGCTGGCGTAGCGTATCGGCCAGCCCCTCCATCGCCTCTTGGCCAGGGCTGCCTTCGCCCTGCCCCTGCTGGCCTTCGGTAACGCGCATGTTCTCCATCATCTCTTGAAACTGGCGCAGCGCCTCTTCGGCTTCGGCCATGCGGCCCTCGGCCATCAGGTCCTGAATGCGGTCCATCATGTCCTGCAAGTCCTGCTGGCTCAGCATCGTCATGTTCTGGTCGCCCTGATCGGGTTGGTCCGTGCCGTTCTCACGCTGCGCCTGCTGGGTCTTCTGCCTCAGGTAATCATCGGTCGCATCACGCAATTCCTGCATCAGGCGCGCGACCTCGTCCTCGCTTGCGCCATTGCGCATCGCCTCGCTTAACCGCTCCTGCGCCTCACGCATCCGCTCTAGCGCATCCTCGATATCGCCATCCTCCAGCGCTATGGCCAGATCCCACAGTGCCTCAGCCAATGCGTCGCGCGTCTCTTGGGTCACCCCGCCACCGTTAAGCGACGCCTCGAGCCGTCGCAGGATCGTGCGCAGTTTGAGAAAATCGGCAGAATCGCGAAACAGCTTTTCTTCGGGCTGATACGACACCGCCCGGATCACCTGCGCCACGCGGCGCGCGTTGTCGCGGCTCCACAGCAGGTCCCGGCGCTGCTCGATGATCGCAGCCGCCAGCGGGTCAAAGAACCGCCGCGCCGGCAGATCCATCCGGTAGGGCGCGCTGGCGCCGATCTGGCCGGCTGCATCCTCGGCCCGGATCGTCAGCGTCACCGGCAGATGCACCCAAGGGTGCTGCGACAGGTTTTCGACCAGCGCCTCGGTGAACTCCGTGCGCCCGCCGGTAACCGGCAGCGGCAGGTCAAGCGTGATTGGCTCGCGCGCCTCGGGCTCGGGCGCAAGGCCATAGCGGCGGTCCACCGCCTCCAGATCCAGCGCAAAGGTCGCCGTGCCGCCCACCACGCCATAGTCGTCACTGGCCTTGTAGGGCTGGCTCATCTGCCCATCGAACGTGGTCTTGGCGCCCTCGGGGACAACCTGCGCCGTGGGCGCCGCATCGGCGAGCGCGCGAATGTCCCAACTGCGCCCGCCCGGCCCCTCGATGGCCAGCGTGCCGTCCTGCGCGATGTCAAATCCATGCGCTGCATCCGTTGCGGCGCCCAGCCCCTCGGTGCGGCCCGAGACCGTCTCGGACAGCGCCAGCGCGCCGACCTCGCCGTAAAGGCGTATCATGACGCGGCTGCCCTCGGGCACCTCGATCTGCGTGCCCTGATCGGCCAGATAGAGTGTGGGCAACCCGGTGTAGACCGGCGGCTCGATCCACCCCTCCCAAGTGGGGCCAGCAGCCAGCGCGCCGCCGCCCGGCAGGATCTGCGCAGGGGTCGTGATGCGCCAGACCGAGCCAAACAGGAGCGCAACGACCAGCCCCAAAAGGGCGATATACCGCAGACCAAACGCATCCAGCCGCGCGATCCTCAGATCCGGCTTGGGCGCGCGCGCAGCGGCGGCGGCATGCTCCATCCGGGTGCGGTGAACCTGCCAGAGCGCCTCGGACGCGGCGTCGCCCCGCCCGACCGCCTGCGCATCGCCCAGCGACTGCAACGGTCGCCCCGGCAGCGTCGCATCGAGCCGCGACAGCGCCTCGCTCCTGCGCGGCCAGCGAAATCGCGCCAGCCCCACCACCAAAAGCGCCAGTGCGCCAAGGCCTGCGGCAATCGCCGCGCCCATTATGATTTCAAAGGAAAAATGGTCCTGCACGCCCAGCATCAACGCCGCGCACACCGTAATCACAAGCGTCCAGAGCGCCCAGAACGCACGTGCCAGGCGCTCGGCCAGCAACCCTGCCCAAGTCAGCGTGAGCGGGCCGCGCAGCCGCGCGCGCAAGGGTGTTGTCAGATCGGATGGTTGGGCCATTCACCTCTCCGGATGGGGCCGCAACGCGTTACAGCCATTCGGGGATGGTATCTCGATTTATCATCTCGTCAAAGGTCGGACGTGCCCGGATCACGGCAAAGTCATGCCCATTCACCAGAACTTCGGGAATGAGGGGCCGGGTGTTGTACTCGCTGGACATGACCGCGCCATAAGCCCCAGCACTGCGAAACGCCACCAGATCACCCGCCGCCAGCTGCGGCATCATCCGCTGCCGGGCGAAGGTATCGCCGCTTTCGCAGACCGGGCCGACGATGTCATAGGGACGCTGGTCGGCCCCTGCCTCCGGCTCGGCGACCGGTACGATATCGTGCCATGCGTCATACATCGCGGGCCGGATCAGATCGTTCATCGCGCCGTCGAGTATCAGGAAATCACGCCCCTCGCCGGATTTGACATAGATGACCTCGCTCACCATCAGCCCCGCGTTGCCCGCGATCAGCCGGCCAGGCTCGATCTCGATCTCGCAACCCAGATGCCCCAGCGTTTCGCGCACCAGCGCGCCATACTCCGTCGGCAGCGGAGGCGCCTCATTCCCGCGCGCATATGGAATGCCAAGCCCCCCGCCAAGGTCGAGGCGCCGGATGTCATGCCCATCGCCGCGCAGCACTTCGGTCAGCTCGGCCACCTTCTGATAGGCCATGCGAAACGGCTCAAGCTCGGTCAACTGGCTGCCGATATGCACGTCGATACCGATAGCCTCGATACCCGGCAGATCCGCCGCAAGGCGATAGACCTCGCGCGCGCGCCCGATGGGAATGCCGAACTTGTTCTCACTCTTGCCGGTGGCGATCTTGGCATGGGTCTTGGCGTCCACATCGGGATTGACCCGCACCGTGATCGGCGCGACCACCCCCAGATCGACGGCAACGGCGCTCAGCGCCTCCATCTCGGGCTCGCTCTCGACATTGAACTGCCGGATCCCGCCCTCGAGGGCGAGGCGCATCTCGGCCCGCGTCTTGCCCACGCCCGAGAAAACGATGCGCTCGCCGGGCACGCCTGCGGCGCGGGCGCGCAGGTATTCGCCCCCCGATACCACGTCCATGCCCGCCCCGAGCCGCGCGAGCGTCTTGAGGATGGCCACGTTGCTGGCCGCCTTCATCGCATAGCATACCAGGTGGTCCATCCCGGCCAGCGCTTCGTCGAACAGTCGAAAATGCCGCTCCAAGGTAGCGGTCGAATAGACGTAAAAGGGTGTGCCCACCGCGGCCGCGATCTCGGCCACAGGCACATCCTCGGCATGCAGCGCACCGCCCTTGTAGAGAAAATGATCCACGCTTATCGGTCCTTGCCGCCCTCAGGGCTTCATCTTGGAAAAAATACTCAGAATCCGCCGTCAGCCCTTACGCAAACGCAGATATAGATAAAGCGGCAATCCGCAACTCACCCCGATGCCGAAGGTCGCCGGAATGGCGATCAGGCGTGCCCAGTCGCGGCTGCGCCACGTCTCGACCAACACCAGCAGGGTCAGTGTAACGGCGGCGATCGTCAAATCCCAGACCAGCCCGCTGGTGGCCGCATTGGCGTGCCACGCCTCGACCATACCGCCCAGATCGAAACCATTCTCCGCAAACCAGCGCAGGAAATAGGTCATCGGATGGATCGTGCCCCAGACCGCCAGAGCGAGAAAGACATATCTCACAGCACAACCCCCGCATGCGCCGAGACCGTCCCGCCGATCGGCCCGCTGGTGACGGGCCTTTGGTTCTTGGCCGGGGCCAACTCGTCCTGACTGCCGGGCCGAATGGGCGCGCCATCGACGCCGCAAGCGGAAACCGCGGTCAGCGCCATCAAAATCACGACAATTCTCATCCCAAGATCTCCTGCCAGCGCGCGACCTGCGCGCGCACATTGTCGGGTGCCGTGCCGCCATAGCTGGTGCGGCTTGCCACCGAATTATGCACGCCCAGAACGCCGAATACATCCCCCGTGATCGCCGCATGCACGCCCTGCATGTCCTCGAGCGTCAGATCCGGCAGATCGCAACCCTTGCCCTCGGCCAGCGCCACCAGCGATCCGGTGACGTGATGCGCCTCGCGGAATGGCATGCCGAGCACCCGCACCAGCCAGTCGGCAAGGTCGGTCGCGGTCGAAAACCCGGTCGCGGCGGCGGCCTCCAGCACATCCTGCTGCGCGCTCATGTCGCGCACCATCCCCTCCATCGCGGCCAGCGCCAGCATGAGGTTGTCGGCGGCGTCGAACACCTGCTCCTTGTCCTCCTGCATGTCCTTGGAGTAGGCCAGCGGCAGACCCTTCATTACCAGCGTCAGCGCGACATTGGCGCCGAATATGCGCCCGATCTTGGCGCGGATCAGCTCGGCGGCATCGGGGTTCTTCTTTTGCGGCATGATGGACGAGCCGGTCGAGAAGCGGTCCGACAGTGCCACGAAACGGAATTGCGCCGAGGACCAGATCACCAGCTCTTCGGCCATTCGGCTAAGGTGCATGGCGCAGATGCTGGCCGCGCCCAGAAACTCCAGCGCGAAATCACGGTCGCTCACCGCATCGAGCGAGTTGGCCGAAGGCCGGTCAAAGCCCAGCGCCTGCGCCGTCATGTCGCGGTCGATGGGAAAGCTGGTGCCAGCCAGCGCAGCCGCGCCAAGGGGGCATTCATTCATGCGCGCCCGCGCATCGCGCACCCGGCCCAGATCGCGGGCGAACATCTCGACATAGGCCAGCATGTGATGGCCCCATGTCACCGGCTGCGCGACCTGCAAATGGGTGAAGCCGGGCATGACCCAATCGGCCCCCGCCTCTGCCTGCGCCACCAGCGCACGCATCAGCGCCTCCAGCGCGGTCTCGCTCGCGTCCAGCTGATCGCGCACCCACAGGCGGAAATCGGTCGCCACCTGATCGTTGCGCGAGCGGCCCGTGTGCAGGCGGCCCGCAGGCTCTCCGATCACCTCTTTCAGGCGCGCTTCGACATTCATGTGAATATCCTCAAGCGCGGCGGAAAACGCGAAATCCCCGGCCTCGATCTCGGACAGCACTGCATCCAGCCCTTCCGTCATGGCGCGCGCGTCACTATCTGTGACGATACCCGTAGCCGCCAGCATCGCGGCATGGGCCTTCGATCCGGCGACATCCTGGGTCGCCATTCGCTTGTCGAACCCGATCGAGGCGTTAATTGCCTCCATGATCGCATCGGGTCCGGCGGCGAAACGGCCGCCCCACATCTGGTTCGAAGTCTTGTCTGCCATGCCTGATCCTTCGGAGGAATTATGAGCCTGTCACGTTCCAAACTGCTTTATCCCGCCCTTGCCTTGGGCGCAATCGCGGCAGGTCTCTTCATCTTTCTGGGCGGCGCACCGGAGGCTGCGCGAGAGACCCCGAGCCGGGACTATGCGGCGCTGGCCGCAGGTCTCGAGGGTGACATGAAAAAACTGAACTTCCATGCAGAGCCCAAGACCATCTCTGCCAGCACTTTCGTCACCGAGGCGGGCAACGAAACGACGCTGGCACAATATGAGGGCAAGCATATCCTGCTGAACTTCTGGGCCACATGGTGCGCGCCCTGCCGCAAGGAAATGCCCATGCTGTCCGAATTACAGACCGAATTCGGCGGCGAGAGCTTCGAGGTGGTCACACTGGCCACGGGCCGCAACGCGGTGCCTGCGATCGAAGAGTTCTTTGACGAGATCGGCGTGACCAATCTGCCGATGCACCGAGACCCCAATCAGCGCGTCGCGCGCGACATGGGCGTTCTGGGCCTGCCGATTACCGTGATCATCGACCCGTCGGGCCGCGAGATCGCCCGCCTGCAAGGCGATGCGCATTGGAGCAGCGAGAGCGCCAAGGCGCTGATCGCCGAGCTGAGTGCCGCGCCGGAGTGACGCACCCCGGATTTTTGCTTAACGATCCGGCCCCATTGCGGGCCGGCGTCCTCTGCCGCTAAGAGTGCGCTCAGCTGCACTGCCGGAGGTCCGTCCATGCCCGTCATCACCAACATCGAGGATCTGCACCGGATCTATCGCCGCCGTGTGCCGCGCATGTTTTACGATTACTGCGAATCGGGCAGTTGGACCGAACAGACGTTCCGCGCCAACAGCTCGGATTTCACCGAGATCCTCCTGCGCCAGCGCGTCGCCATCGACATGGCGGGCCGCACCACGGCGAGCAAGATGATCGGGCAGGATGTGGCGATGCCCGTCGCCCTTGCCCCCGTGGGCCTTACCGGCATGCAAAGCGCGGATGGCGAGATCAAGGCCGCGCGCGCCGCAGCAAAATTCGGCGTGCCCTACACGCTCAGCACCATGTCCATCTGCTCGATCGAGGATGTGGCCGAGAACACGGACAAGCCCTTTTGGCTTCAGGTCTACACGCTCAAGGATGACGCGTTCATGCAGCGCCTCTTTGACCGCGCCAAGGCCGCCAAATGCTCGGCCGCCGTCATCACCGTCGATCTGCAAATGCTGGGCCAGCGGCACAAGGACATCAGGAACGGCCTGTCCGCCCCGCCCAGGCTGACAGCGCGCAGTTTGGCAAATCTGGCCACCAAGGTGCCTTGGGGCCTTGAGATGCTGGGCACCAAGCGCCGTAGCTTTGGCAATATCGTCGGCCATGCCAAGGGCGTGGCGAACCCCAGTGACCTGACGTCGTGGACCAACGAGGCATTCGATGTCTCGCTGGATTGGGATCGCATCCGGCAGTTTCGCAAGATGTGGGACGGCCCGCTTATCATCAAGGGCATCATTGATGCACGCGACGCGCGCGAGGCGCTGAACGTGGGCGCCGATGCGATCATCGTCAGCAATCATGGCGGACGGCAGCTCGATGGCGCGCTCAGCTCGATCCGGGCACTGCCGCAGATCATGGACGCCGTGGGCGGCAAGATCGAGGTGCATCTCGACAGCGGCATCCGCTCGGGTCAGGACGTGCTCAAGGCGCTCGCGATGGGCGCGACCGGCACCTATATCGGCCGCGCCTATATCTATGGCCTCGGCGCAATGGGCGAGGCGGGCGTGACCCGCGCGCTCGAGGTGATCCACAAGGAACTGGACGTGTCGATGGCCTTTTGCGGCCATACCGACATCAAGGATGTGGGCCGCGATATCCTGATGATCCCCAAGGGCTTTTCGGACGGTTGGATTTAACCCGACAGGCGCGCCGCGCCCGAAGGGAGGAACGATACCTCAAGCGACACGTTTACCTTGGTGGGCCACCGCCAAGGGAACTGCGACAGAATGCCAAGCACCGAAGACACCAGCGCGCGGCCCAATGCCACTCCAAAGTCCGGCCAACGGGATGAGCGGCCATGGCTTCTGATCTTGCTGGGGGCAATGGGTATTGGTGGCTGCGCCGCGCTTGTCATCGGTACGGTGGTCGCGCCGCTCTTTGTGCCCGATTACAACTGGGTGGCGGACACGATCAGTGATCTGGCCGCCGGCGAGTGGGAAATCATCATGGACGTCTCGCTCTACGGATTTGCCGCAGGCCTGATGGCCATCGCGCTCGCCGCATCCCACGTTCACTTGGGGAAAAGCGGGTGGAGCATTGGCGTCATGTCCCTTGCCGTGCTGTCAGCACTGGTCATCATAATCGGTGCGCGCAATGAATATGGCGACAACGACAACGAAGGCGTCGTGATCCACATCTATCTGGTCTATGGCCTCGGCGTGCTCTTCACGGTGACAAGTGCTGTGATGCAGGCCGGGCTGCGCGCATCCGGCCATGCGCGCGCGGGCCGGTGGCTGATCGGCTTCGGGCTGGCATGGGCCATCATGGTGCCCGTCTATCTGATGTCTCCCACCTCGATCGACGGTGTGCTGGAGCGCATCCTCGGTGTCTTTGCCTGCGGCATGGTCGTTGCCTTGTCGCTGGTCTTCCTCCGGCGCGGGCGAGACACGAGACGGGCGGAGTAGACCATGGAATATCTGGAAATCGCCGGACAGACCCTGTTAGCCGTTTTCGCCGTCATTGCTCTGGCACGGGTGAACGGCCTGCGCTCCTTTTCCAAGATGTCGAGCTTTGATTTCGCGCTGACGATCGCTGCGGGCTCGGTGCTTGCCACCATGATGACCAGCGACAAGACGCCTTGGCCCGGTTTCACCGCGCTGGTCGTCCTGTTCGCCGCTCGACACGCCATATCGGCGGCGCGCAGGCGCTGGAGATGGATACAGTGGCTGACCGACAACACGCCCTTGATACTCTATTATGAAGGGCATCTGTATGAGGAGAATCTGACGCTGTCGCGCATCACCCGAGACGAGCTGCGCGCCAAGCTACGAAAGGCGAACGCAATCAGTACAGATTGCGTGCGCGCGGTAGTGCTGGAGTCCACGGGCGACGTCAGCGTCCTGCAAGGCGAGACGCTGGACCCTGATCTTTTGCGCGGCGTGTCATGGGGCCGCGCACAGGCCCCACAGCATCTGCGATAGCACAGGCACGGAAATCGCGGCCATCGGCGCGGTCTTGGCTTCTTTGCGCCTTTGCCCCTTCCCATCGGGCCACAAATCCTCTATGCGAGCGGCTTCACGCGGGGCTACAGCCTTGGAGGAGCCCCGCCCTTATCTGATGGAGAATTACACATGGCTGGAGAAATTCCTGATCTTCACGCCCAGGAACGCACGGGGACAGGCAAGGGCGCCGCTCGTGCCGCACGCCGCGAGGGCATGGTTCCGGGTATCGTTTTTGGTGGCGACAATGATCCGCTGCCCATCAACATTCCTTTCAACGTGCTGCTCAAGCGGCTCAAGCAGGGCCGATTCAAGTCGACCCTCTTCAACCTGAAGGTCGAAGGCCACGATGACGTCCGTGTCATCTGCCGCGACGTTCAGCGCGATGTGGTCAAGGACCTGCCGACGCACCTCGACTTGATGCGTCTGAAGCGCACGACCAAGATCAACCTGTTCATCCCGATCGACTTCCAGCACGAAGACGAATGCCCGGCCATCGACAAGGGCGGCGTTCTGACCACGATTCGCGGCGAAGTGGAACTGCTGGTGACGGCAGGCGACATCCCCGAGACGCTGACCGTTGATCTGAGAAAGCTCGAGAACATCGGCGACACGATCACGATTTCCGACATCACGCTGCCCGATGGCGCAGATCTGGTGATCAAGGATCGCGATTTCATGATCTGCAACGTCTCCGCACCTTCGGCTCTGAAATCCGACTCCGAGGACGAGGGTGAGGCAGAAGCGGACGAGGTCCCGACCATCGAGCAGGATGACGACATCCCGCCGACGGACGATTGATCCCGGCCCGTTCCCGAAGGAACGCTGGAAAATGACAGGACGCGGCGCTGGGATCAGCGCCGCGTTTTTTCGTCGCGAAAGCAGCTTGTCGACCGGAGGCGTGCAGCGCCCCTGCCTCGGACCAAACCGTTTTATTGGCACTTCAGCTGCAACCGGCCAAAGACGCGGCGCAGGTCACAAGGACTCGCCGGGGTGACTTTTTGATCCACGCACCGGTCTGCACTGGGCAGCGGATTGATCGCAGGCCGCCAAACGCGTAGGACTTGGCGCGCATTCATCTGAAAGGCATCCCATGCTGATCTTTGCAGGGCTGGGCAACCCCGGCGCGAAATATGCGGGCAACCGGCACAACATCGGCTTCATGGCCCTTGACCGGATCGCCGCAGATCATGGCTTTGGGCCTTGGAAGCCGCGCTTTCAGGGCCTTGTCAGCGAGGGAAAGCTGGGCACGGAAAAGATCATCCTGATCAAGCCGAGCACCTTCATGAACCTCAGCGGTCAATCAGTGGGAGAGGCAATGCGCTTTTTCAAGCTGGAGGCGCCGGACGTGACCGTCTTTCACGACGAAATCGACCTCGCCCCCGGCAAGCTGCGCGTCAAGGATGGGGGCGGGCATGCGGGCCACAACGGCCTGCGCTCGCTGCACCAGCATATCGGCCCGCATTATACGCGCGTGCGCATGGGCGTCGGCCATCCCGGCCACAAGGATGCGGTGCCCGGCTATGTGCTGCATGACTTTGCCAAGGCCGATCAGGATTGGCTGGACGATGTGCTGCGCGGCTGTAGCGACGGCGCCGCGCATCTTGCCGCGGGCGACAACGGCAAGTTCCAGAACGCCGTCGCGCTGCGCACGGCGCCGCCGCGCTCGTCCGGTGGAACCGGGCCGGGGCGCGCCAAGCCAGAGCCAGCCGCACCTGAGCCCACGCCAAAGCCGGATCCAGCACCAGATCCTGCACCCAAAGACACCCGCACGGCGCTGCAAAAGCTGGCCGACAAGTTCCGCTGACGCCCGCTGCTTGCCGCCACGCAGCTGCGTGCTAAGCTTGCACCAGACAAAGAAAGGCACGCGATCATGCAAAAAGACGCCCCGATCAATGTTCTCGGCACGCCCCTTCAGGAATGTTCTTCCACCGATCCGGTCACCGGATTTTTCCGCGATGGTCACTGCAATACTTGCGCCGAAGATCGCGGCAGCCACACCGTCTGTGCCCAGATGACCGCCGAATTCCTCGCCTTTTCGAAATATGTTGGCAATGACCTCAGCACCCCGCGCCCCGAATTCGGCTTTGCCGGGTTAAAGCCGGGCGATCAATGGTGTCTGTGCGCGGGGCGCTTTTTCCAAGCCCACGAAGAGGGCTGCGCGCCTACGGTCGATCTTGATGCCACGCATCAGCGCGCGCTGGATATCGTGCCCCTCGATGTCTTGCGCCAACACGCAAGTCAGCCCAGCGAGGACTGATCTCTTGCGTCTCGCCTCGGGGGCGAGCGGGACGCGTCACCGCCCGGCGCGGGCGTCTTGCGTTCCCAAATCACTCGTGAAACGGCCAAGGTCCGGGAAAAGATCCGATCGGCAGGATGTTGGATGTCAGATATCCCTCGTCCATACCCTGCCATAGGTGAACCGTGACGGCACCCGGCTCCAACACCATCTGTGCGTCCTGACCTGCCCGGTGGTCCAGCGCCACGGCGTGGCAGGGCGCGGGGGCAATCTGGCAGTGCACCCGGCCGATCTGGCACGTCATTGCCCTGTGGGCATGGCCTGAAATCATCTGGACCGGGCCGGGGTGGGCTTGCAGCCGCTCAAGCAACCGCGCGCCACCCTGAAGCATGTCGGCATCCATCGCCGCAATGCCGGTGCGCATCCAGGGATGATGGGTTGCGACGATGGCGCATTGATTTCCCATCGCGGTCAGGGCCTTGTCTAGAAAGGCAAATCCTTCGTCCGATAGCGCGCCGTAGTGGGCCCCTTCAAGAAGGGTATCGAGGCCGATGACGCAAAAGGGTCCGACGTCATGCGTCCATTGGATCGGCCCGTTACCCGGCATCCAGGGCGCATCCGAAAATGCCGACCGCATGACATCACGCCGGTCATGATTTCCCGGCACCGCCCGCCAAGGCAGGTCGAGCGCATCCATCAGCGCCGAGAAATGCGCGTATTCCTCGGGCGTGCCATGATCAGTCAGATCGCCCGTGACGATGGCGCAATCAACATCACCCAGTTGGGGAAGCTTTGCATTGATGGTGGCGACAGCCTGTTGCAGCGCAGTCGCCGTGTCGGACTGGCCGCAGACCAACGCGCCCGGCGCGACGATATGGGTGTCGGTGATCTGGATAAAGCTGGTCATTCAGGCATCTACCTCTTCTGGGGGCAGGGTCAGGATGGCCCCTGGTGCAATGGACAGGCGCACAGTCTCGCCCGGTTTTGGCGCGCTCAGCCCGCCATGGAGCGCAAAGAGCATGCCGGGCACGGCACCCGACAGGGCAATGCGGTAATGCGTGCCCAGAAAGGTGACAGTCTCGACGCGGGCCGAAATCGGCCCGTCATCGTCGATCCGCACATCCTCGGCGCGAACAAAGGCACGTTTTCCATCGGCCGTCTCCGGCAGGGCAAGGACGCCGCCGTCGACATGCAGCCGATTTGCGGCGATGCGCCCCGATAGCGGCATCGCGTCACCGACAAAGCGAGCCACGAACCCCGTGGCAGGATTGCGGTATAGCGCCTCTGGCGTTCCGATCTGGGCCACCCTGCCCTGGCTCATGACAGCCACACGGTCGGCGATGGCCATGGCCTCGTTCTGATCATGTGTGACAAAGATCACGGTGATGCCGAACTGCCGCAACAGCAGGGCCAGCTCATCGCGCAACTGGTTGCGCAGAGACGCATCCAGCGCCGAAAGCGGCTCGTCCAGAAGCAGGACGCGCGGGCGCGGTGCAATGGCGCGGGCAAGCGCCACGCGCTGTCGCTGCCCCCCGGAGAGCGCCCCGATCGATCGTTCGGCATAGGGTTGCAACTGGCACAGCGCGATGACCTCATCCACCCGCGCGGCGATATCGGCCTTGGGCAGCTTCTGCATTTTCAGCCCATAGCCGATATTGCCGCGCACCGACATGTTGGGAAACAGGGCGTAGGATTGAAACACCATGCCGATCTTGCGGCGCTCGACCGACAGGGCCGTCACATCCTCGCCGTCGAACNGAAACAGGGCGTAGGATTGAAACACCATGCCGATCTTGCGGCGCTCGACCGACAGGGCCGTCACATCCTCGCCGTCGAACAGGACGCGCCCGCCCGCATCGGCCGCCTCCAGCCCTGCGACAATCCTCAGCAGGGTGGTCTTGCCACAGCCCGATGGCCCCAAAAGAGAGACGATCTCGCCCTGTTCGATTTCGAGATCGGTGGACAAGAGCGCCTTGGTCCCACCGGGAAAGGTCTTGGCGACATTCGTCAGGGTCAGAGTCATTGCATAATCCTCTGGGCGCGTGCGCTGGCCCATTGCATGGCCATCAAAAGCGGCACGATCATCAGGAAAAAGACCAGCGTATAGGCCGAGGCAACTTCGAGCCGCATGGAGGCATAGCTGTCGGCCAGCCCAACGGGCAGGGTCTTCATGAGCGGCGTGTGCAGCATCCAGGTCAAATTGAATTCCCCGATCGAGAGCGTGACGACGGTCAGCGCACCGGCGAGGATCCCCGGCATCGCATTGGGCACCACGACATCGACAAAGCGCTGCGCCGGCCCCGCCCCCAGCGATGCAGCCCCTTCCTCAAGCGTTTTCAGGTCTATGGCGGCCAGCACCGAAAGGACCGACCGCACCATGAACGGAAGCGTGTAGAGAACATGCCCGACAAGGATGAAGCTCCAATGGGTGCGGAACCCATGATAGGTGCCGTAGAGTTGCAGAAGCGCCAGCGCGATGGCGAGACCGGGGATGGCCAGCGGCAGGGAGATGAACTCTTCCAGGATGCGCGACGACCGGCCCGGATTGCGCGCCAGGGCATAGGCCGCCGGCACCCCAAGCACGAGCGTCACCACAAGACAGGCCAGCGCCAGCCAGATCGACAAAAAGATACTGCGGGAGTAGAGTTCCCACACCTGGCCAACCCACTTTAGGGTCAGACCCGAAGAGAGGCCCTGAAAATAGTTTACTGTCACGCCCGCCAGCACCGACAACACGATGGGCACGAACAGGAACGCACAAGCCAGCAGAGTGACGACAAGCGGGATGACTTTGGTGAGGGATTTCATCGTCTCAGCCCCCCGCCGCCACGGCATCACCCGAAAAGCTTCGCGCGATCAACAGCATCGCCCATGTCACGAGACCGAGGATCACCGACAGGGCCGAGGCCATGGCGATGTTCGCCGACAGGGTGAACTCGGTGTAGATCACCATCGGAAGCACGTCGATATCGGTCGCCAGCGTGAAGGCGGTTCCAAAGGCCCCCATCGCCGTGGCGAAGGCGATGGCCCCGGCCGCAATCAGCGCGGGGGACAGCGCCGGGAGAAGCACATCTAGCAAGATCCGGTGCGGCGGCGCACCCAGCGTCCGGGCGGCCTCCTCCAGCGCAGGGTCGATCTTTTCCGCCGCGGCCATGACCGTCAGCAGGACACGCGGGATCGAAAAGTAGAGATACCCCAGAAACAGGCCGAACACGGAATAGGCAAAGACCCAATGCCCCGGAAGCATCTGGTTGACGAGGCCCTGTCGCCCGCCCAGGAGGATGATCATGAAGCCCACCACCACGCCGGGAAAGGCCAGCGGCAGCGTGAGCACCGACAAGACCACGCTGCGCCCTGCAAAACGGTTGCGCACCAGAAACAGCCCCGCCGTGGTCGAAATCACAAGGGCCGCCGCCGTGACAGCGAGGGACACGACGACTGTCTGGATCAAGGTCGACAGGTAGCGCGGCGTTTGAAGAATGGTCAGATAGATCCCCCACCCGTCATCGCCTTCGCCAGATGCGAGGACGAGACGCGCAAGAGGGATGGCCAGAAAGGCCAATGTGAAAATCGCCAGCGGCAATAGGCACAGTAGGACGAATTGGCGTGTTGTCACGGCACCGATACCCTCGAAGTTTGGGGGATGGAAACGGAGGGGCGAGACGGGCGGCGCGGATGTCGCGCCGCCCTGATGGCAAACCGGCTATCAGTTCACCTCGTTCAGATAGCGCTCCCCGAAGGCGGCCTGCACACGCTCCATTTCGGCGTAATCCACCGCCACCGCGCGCTCGTAGTCAGAGGCCGGCAGGAACTTCTCGGCAACCTCGGCGGGCAATTCCACCGGGCGCGCGGGCTGAAGATAGGCATTGGTCCAGATCGCCTGACCCTCGTCCGACAGGATGAAGTCGAGAACGCGCTTTCCCGCATCCTCGTTCGGTGCATCCGCCACGAGGCTCATCACATAGGGGACACGGACCGAGCCTTCGCAGGGCAGGACAAACTCGAAGTTTCCATCCTCTTCGTATTTGCCGCGATACGCGTTGAAATCGTAGTCAAAGAGGATCGGGATCTCGCCCGATACGACCCGCGCATAAGAGGTCTGCTTGGGCACGATCGGATCATTCTCGGCCAACCCGTTGAAGAACTCGATCGCAGGGTCGAAGTTGCCCAGATCGCCTCCGAATGCCATGTTCACCGCCACCGCACCGGCATAGCCGACAAAGGCCGAGGACGGATCGAGGTAGCCGACCATGCCGCGATACTCGGGCTTGCTCAGATCAGCAAAGCACTGCGGCACGGGCGCCCCGCCAAGCGCATCGACATTCACGAAAAAGCCCAGCGTGCCGTAGTGAATCGCGAACCAGTTGCCGTCAGCATCCTTCAGGCCATCTGGAATTTCGTCAAAACCTTCGGGCTTGTAGGGCGTCACGACGCCTTCGTTGCCAGCCTTGATGCCAGTTGTCACGCCGTAATAGGCCACGTCCGCCACCGGCGCGCCGCGCTCGGCCAGAAGCTGGCTCAGGGTCTGGCCGGAGTTCTTGTTGTCGTGGGGCATCTGGATGTCGAGCTTCTCGTCAATCGCCGCCAGCATCGACGCCCAATCGGCCCATTGCGGCGGGCAGTTGTAGCAGATGGCATCCTCGGCCAGTGCGGGCGTGGCGATCGCGGTTGCGAAAAGCGCTGAAAGAACAGTATGTTTCATGGGTTCATCCTTGTTTGAGATCGTAATCGAGCGAGTGAACGGACGGCGGCCAGGGGGCAACCTGGTCGTCGTCACGGCCTTCCGTGCGGGGGTGCGCAAGGGTGGCACCCACACGAAAAGTGAATGGCAGGGGCGGCCGCTGAACAGGCATTCCCCTCTGCATGAGGTCAAAAAGGGTTCGGGCGGCCTGCTGGCCCAGCGCCTCCGGCGCGGTTTCGATGGTGGCCAGTGGCACATCCAGAAGCCGGCCGATGCCAATCCCGTCGAACCCGACCACCGACAAGTCATCCGGCACGCGCCACCCGCCAAGGCGCGCGGCCCTCTGAACTGCGATGGCCAGGAAATCATTCGACGCAAAGACGGCCGTCAGGCCGCTGAGCGAAGCGAGTATATCGAAGAGAAGTTCGGGTGTGTTGGCTTCGGTCTCGCTCAGCTCGATCAGCGCGGGCGTCGGTAATCCGCGCGCGCGGCATTCGGCATGAAACCCCGCATAGCGGTTGCGCGAGCGGTCCGACGTCGCGAACCGCAGCGCCAGAAAGGCCGTGCGCCTATGCCCCAGATCGCCAAAGCGCCGAGCCACCTCGCGCGCCGCTTCGAAGTTATCGACGTGAGCGGTTGCAAAGCCATCGATCGGATCGTGAAACATCAACGACACCGGAATACCGCGCCGGCGCGCCATTTTCAGGGCGGCGCTCCGCTCGGGTGCAACCATGGTCACGATCAGACCGTCGATTTCCTTGGCCATCAGCATCGCAATC
The DNA here is from genome assembly GCF_037083805.1 of Roseovarius sp. D0-M9. NCBI lineage: Bacteria > Pseudomonadati > Pseudomonadota > Alphaproteobacteria > Rhodobacterales > Roseobacteraceae > Roseovarius > Roseovarius sp. D0-M9. Next base: position 44,300 of record NZ_JBAPKZ010000023.1, read on the forward strand.
GCGTCATTGTCGGCCGTGCCGTCATAGTTCGAGCAGGAGATGAGCAACTGGTACCCAGTGCCGGCAAGCGCCTCCTGAACGCCTTGCACCGCTTCGGCAAAGACAGGGTTCGCAAGGGACGGCACCAGGCAGCCCACCGTCATGCTGCGGCTGCTTTGCAGCGCCCGGCCAATCGCACTGAAGGAAAAGCCAAGATCACGCACGGCTTTCTCGACGCGACCTCGAACTTCGGCGCTCGCGGGCCCTGACTTGTTCAGAACGCGGCTCGCCGTCGCGACGCCGCAGCCCGCTTCGCGCGCGACATCCTTGATGGTGATTTTCATCTTTGGGTCATGCGCTACGCCATGGTGGAAACGTTTCCAAACCTACGTACACGCGATTCCCTACAGTAATGTGACACGCGCCCCCTGATTTACCGGCGCATGACCCGCGCTCAGCCAGCGCGCCGTTGAACTGGCATCTGCGGATATTCCCAAAAGTCTGAGGGTGGTGCGTTTCGCCGGGTATTCTGCAACCGGCTCCGAAGCGGCGCGATATGCGCATCTGAGCAAACTGGCCAAACGATCACGTTGGGACGAAAGCGCCAACCCGGCGCAGCTTCCTTCCCTAAAATACTGGCGATCCCTGAAGGACTCGAACCCTCAACCTGCTGATTAGAAGTCAGCTGCTCTATCCTGTTGAGCTAAGGGACCGCGCGGCTCTTCTCTAGCGGCCGAGCGCGTCCAGCGCAAAGGCTAATCCGCGCCAAAGGGCGCATCAGGGTAGCCAACTTCGGCCAGATACAGCCCTTGCGGCGGGCACACAGGCCCGCAAGCCGCGCGATCCGCCGCCTCGAGCGCCGCGCGCATATCCACAGGCGCCCAGGCACCGCGCCCGACCCGCTCCAGCGTGCCGACGATACTGCGCACCTGGTTATGCAAAAATGACCGGGCGCGCAGGCGAAACTGCACCTCCGCGCCGCCCGGACCATCGACGCGTGCGATCTCGATTGCATCCAATGTCTTGACCGGGCTCGCAGATTGGCACATCGCAGAGCGGAAAGTGGTGAAATCATGCAGTCCCACCAGATACGCCGCACCCGCGCGCATCGCGTCCACGTCCAGATCATGCGGCACCTGCCACACCAGCCCCTTGTCGTGCGTCACCGGCGCGCGCCGCATGGCAAGGCGAAAGAAATAGCGCCGCTCGGTGGCCGAGAATCGCGCGTGCCAATCCTCGACCACCTCGGCGCAGTCGACGATCGCCACCGGATCCGGCTTCAGATGATAGTTGAGCGCCTCCATCAGGCGAAACGGCGCCCAGGGCTTGACCAGATCACAATGCGCCACCTGCCCCAGCGCATGCACGCCTGCATCGGTGCGCCCGGCGGCGGCGATGGTATGCGGGCCCGGCTCGAGCCGGGCGAGCGCCGCCTCGATGGCGCCTTGCACCGATGGCTGGTCGCGCTGGCGCTGCCAGCCCGCGAAGGGTCCCCCATGGTATTCGACTTTCAGCGCAAATCTCGGCATGGCGCCCCGCTTACTCCAAATGCCACCCTCGTAAAAGCATCCTCTTGGGCGGCCCCGCACTTTCATTGTTCCACAAATACTCTCGCCGAAGGCGATCCCGCCCCGCGCCACTGGAAACCGCACGTTCCTGTCGTTATCTATGGATCAAGGCATCACGGAAAGGGCCGCGCATTGGGCATATCGAACCTGGCTGACGGCCTCACCCGCGGGGCCGAGCGCATTACGGGCAGCGTGTCCGAGGCTTTTTTCGAGCCTGTGATCCGCATCGGTGTGACCGGCCTTGCCCGCGCCGGCAAGACGGTGTTCATCACCTCCCTTGTCGCCAACCTGCTGGCGCGCGGGCGGATGCCCGGCCTCAATGCAGCAGCCGAGGGGCGTATCGAGGCAGCCTTTCTTCAGCCGCAGCCCGACGACACCGTTCCGCGCTTCGATTTTGAGCAGCATCTGAATGCGCTGACCGCGCCGGTGCCCCATTGGCCCGCCAGCACCCGCACCATATCCGAGTTGCGCCTGTCCATGCGCGTGCGCCCCACGGGCCTTCTTGCCGGGTTGTCCGGGCCGCGCACGGTGCATGTCGATATCGTGGATTACCCCGGTGAATGGCTGCTGGATCTGGCCCTGATGGACAAATCCTACGCCGAATGGAGTGCGGCAACACTCGACATGATGCAGCGCCGCGACATTGCCGCGCCCTACCTTGCAGAAGTGGCCGAGAGTGACCCCGAGGCCGCATGGCAAGAACCGCAGATAAAGGCCCTCGCCGAGAGCTTCACCCTCTACCTCAACGCCGCGCGGAAAAAGGGCCTCAGCGGCATTGCACCGGGCCGGTTCCTGCTGCCCGGCGACATGGCCGGCTCGCCCGCGCTGACCTTTGCGCCGATGGCAAAGCCCGGCAGCCCCGCCCGCCGCAGCCTCTGGCGCGAGATGGAGCGGCGCTATGACGCCTACAAATCCCAGATCGTCGCACCGTTCTTCCGCGATCACTTCTCGCGCATTGATCGACAGATCGTGCTGGTGGACGCGCTGGAGGCGATCCATGCAGGGCCGCCCGCCGTGGCCGACCTGCAAGACACGATGGCCGATATCCTCAGCGCCTTTCGCCCCGGGCGCAACGCATTCCTCAGCCGCATCTTCTTTGGCCGCCGGGTCGAGAAGATCCTCTTTGCCGCGACCAAGGCAGACCACCTGCATCATTCCCAGCACGCGCGCCTGACCGCCTTCATGGAGGCCCTGACGGGCGAGGCGCGCGCCCGCGCCGATTTTCAGGGCGCACAGACCGCCTCCATCGCGCTGGCCTCGCTGCGCGCGACGGTCGAGGAGACGCGCGAGCATGAGGGCGGCACGCTGGATTGCGTGCGCGGCACCCTCCAGAACCCCGAGGATGGCTCGCGCGGCAGGCAGGCGGCCTTCTATCCCGGCGAGCTGCCCGAAAGCCCGGCGGCCCTGATCTCTGCGGCCCGGCAGGGGCATGAGGCATGGCTCGACCGGGACTACCAGATCATGAAGTTCGCCCCCGCCACGCTTCAGCTCAAACCGGGCATGGGCCCGCCGCATATCCGCCTCGACCGCGCGGCGCAATTTCTGATCGGGGATCGGCTGTGACCGCACAAGGCCCTGCCCGCGCGCGTCTGTGGCACGTCCCGCAGATGGCCGCGATCCTCTGGGGTTTCGCACGAAGCGCGCCGTGGCTACCACGGGTGCGCCCGTACCGCACTGACTTGCGCGTGATGGCACAGATCACGCGGCGCGGCTGGGTCAGGGTGGTGCGGGACGCGCGCGGGCCTGCTGCCTTCATCGCGCGGGACGGCACGCGGGTGCATGCGCTTTATGTTCACCCCCGTGCACAGGGCCGCGGGCTGGGCCGGGCGCTGCTGGATGACGCCAAGCGCGCCGCACCCCGGCTGGAGCTTTGGGTTGCCGAAGCCAATGAGACCGCGCGCGCCTTCTATGCGGCCCAAGGCTTTGCCGAGGCGCGGCGCAGCGACGGCACCGGCAATGACGAGAGGTTGCCCGATATTCATATGCTCTGGCTCAGTGAAAGCTGCCTCCAGCATGACGAGAGGTGCGCGCAATGACCCGCCCCAAAGGCCCTGTTCTGTTTGATCTCGATGACAGCGCCCCGCGCGCCGCCCCCTCCGAGGCGCCGCCCGTGCCCGAGCCCGAATTTCCCGACGCGCCCCAGGGCGCCGCGATGCAAACCGCCGCCGTGCTGGCCTCGCGGCGTCCCTCGCGGCTGGCGCGCATCTTCTGGGGTCTTGTCGGCGCGCTTCTGACTGTTGCGATTTCGCTGGCGGCCTGGGATTTCGCCACCGGTCTTGTCGCGCGCGTGCCGATCCTTGGCTATGTCGTCACGGCCCTCATCGGGGCGCTGCTGATCGTCCTTGTCATCATCGCCATTCGCGAGATGGCCGCCTTTGCGCGCCTTGGCCGCATAGACGAGTTGCATCGCCGCGCGGATGCCGCGCTCAGCGCCGAGGATCTGCCCGCCGCACGCATCCTCACCAATGATCTGGCCGCCCTCTACAAGGGCCGGGAGGATACGCGCTGGGGCCGAACGCGGCTGGCCGAGCGGCGCGGTGATGCCTTTGATGCCGGTGCACTTCTGTCGCTGGCCGAGGCCGAATTGCTGACCCCGCTGGACGCCGCGGCGCTGCGTCAAGTCGAGGGCGCGGCGCGGCAAGTGGCCGCCGTGACCGCGCTGGTGCCACTGGCGCTGGCCGATGTGATTACCGCGCTGACCGCCAACATCCGCATGATCCGCCGCATCGCCGAAATCTACGGTGGCCGGTCGGGCACCTTGGGCAGCCTGCGCCTGACCCGCGCCGTGATGACGCACCTCGTGGCCACCGGCGCTGTCGCCGTGGGCGATGACGTCATCAGCTCGGTCGCGGGCGGCAGTCTGCTGAGCAAGGTATCGCGCCGCTTTGGCGAGGGGGTCGTCAATGGCGCGCTGACCGCACGCGTCGGCGTCGCCGCCATGGAGGTCTGCCGGCCCCTGCCCTTTTCGCCGGGCAGGCGGCCCCGGGTGCGCCGGATCGTCACAACGGCGCTCAGCGGCCTTTTTCCCAGCTAAAGCGTTTCGCCTTTAACCTGAGGCATCAGCAAAAGGCGAAACGCGTGCAAGGCCTATATGTGGCTCTGCGTTTCGCGAAACGCTTTAGCGCAGGTTCGGCACTGCCCCCGGCGCCGCGCGCATCTCCAGCCCTACCTTGAAGCCGCGCCCGATCCTGTGCGCCAGGGCAGACCAGCGGCGCGCGGTCTGCTCGTCCAGTTCCTCTTGCAGAACCTGATCGAAAAGGCCCAGCCAGACGGCAAAATGGGCGGCCTTCACATCGCTCGCCGCCTTGTGGACCTGCATCGGATTGCCCTCATAGACCCGCTCGCGCAGGATCGCGTTGGCCCAAAAGTGATTGATCTTCTCTTCATGCGCGGGCCAGCCGCCCGGCGCGATATGCGCGCCAAAAACCGGCCCCAGCACCGGATCGCGCCGCACCTTGGCATAGAACCGCGCAACGACGCGGGCGATCTCATCGCGGCTGATTTCGAACTGGGCCACCGGATTGGTCATTGGCCTGTCTCCTTTCGCCCTCTGGACGCGGGGCGCCGTGGCCCCTATAACGCGGCCATGGTGTATCTTTTCGCGATCATCACACGAATTACATGCCCGGCGCTCTGAAACCTGAGCCGCCGGGACAAGGCGTTCGAGCCACTCGCGCCGCCCCCTCATACCCAAGCCGAGACCCGAGATAAAGGACGCCCGAAATGTGCGCCGACACCGTTGATACCCGCCAGAATGCTCCCAAGGAGCAGCCTGAATACAAAGACACACTGAACCTGCCCAAGACCGACTTTCCGATGCGCGCGGGCCTGCCCAAGCGCGAGCCGGAATGGCTGGCGCGCTGGGAAGAGATCGGCATCTATGAGCGCCTGCGCGAAAAGGCCGAAGGGCGCCAGCCCTTCACCCTGCACGACGGCCCCCCCTATGCCAACGGGCACCTGCACATCGGCCACGCGCTGAACAAGATCCTCAAGGACATGGTCGTGCGCTCGCAGCAGATGATGGGCCGCGACGCGCGCTACATCCCCGGCTGGGATTGCCACGGCCTGCCCATCGAGTGGAAGATCGAAGAGCAATACCGCGCCAAGGGCCAGAACAAGGACGAGGTCGACATCGTCGATTTCCGCCAGGAATGTCGCAAGTTCGCCGATGGCTGGATCGACATCCAGCGCGGCGAGTTCAAGCGCCTCGGCGTGACCGGCAACTGGGAAAAGCCCTATCTGACGATGGATTTCCGCGCCGAGCGGATCATCGCGGAGGAATTTCAGAAGTTCCTGATGACCGGCACGCTCTATCAGGGCTCCAAGCCCGTCATGTGGTCGCCCGTCGAGAAAACCGCACTGGCCGAGGCCGAGGTGGAGTATCACGACAAGGAGAGCTTTACGGTCTGGGTGAAGTTCGAGGTGATCGACCCAGTTGTCGGAGATGGGGCAAAGCTGGACACCCGCGACCTCGTGGGCGCCCATGTCGTCATCTGGACAACGACCCCATGGACGATCCCGTCGAACAAGGCCGTCGTCTACGGCGCGGATATTGACTATGGCCTCTACGAGGTCACCAATACCCCCGATGAATGCTGGGCGACTGTTGGCGACACGTTCCTGCTTGCCGACAAGCTGGCAGGCGAGGTGTTCAAGCGCGCGCGCCTTGAAGAGGGCATGTGGAAACGCGTGCGCGGGGTCACGTCGGACGAGTTGGCAGGTCTGTCGCTCAACCACCCCCTCGCCGGCGCGCCCGGCTCGGAGGGCGAATGGGACCAGCCGCGCGATTTCCGCGCCGCCGATTTCGTTACCGACGAGGAAGGCACCGGCTTTGTCCATTGCGCGCCATCGCACGGCATGGAGGAGTTCGAGCTTTACCGCGATCTGGGCATGCTGGCCGATGTCATCACCTACAACGTCATGGATGATGGCACCTTCCGCACGGATTTGCCGTTCTTCGGCGGTAAGGCGATCCTGACCGCCAAGGGCAAGGAGGGCGACGCCAACAAGGCCGTCATCGACAAGCTGACCGAGGTCGGCGGCCTTCTGGCGCGCGGCAAGATCAAGCACAGCTATCCGCACAGCTGGCGCTCCAAGGCGCCGATCATCTACCGCAACACGCCGCAATGGTTCGCCGCCATCGACCGCCCCGTGGGCGACGATCAGGACACCTACGGCAAGACGATCCGCGAACGCGCGCTGACCTCCATCGACGAGCTGGTGACATGGACCCCGCAAAAGGGCCGCAACCGCCTCTATTCGATGATCGAGGCGCGGCCCGATTGGGTGCTGTCGCGCCAGCGCGCCTGGGGCGTGCCGCTCACCTGCTTTACCCGGCGCGGGGCCAAGCCGACGGACGAGGGTTTCCTGCTGCAAAATGCCGAAGTCAACGCCCGTATCCTGGAGGCATTCGAGGCCGAGGGCGCGGATGCCTGGTACAAGGAGGGCGCCAAGGAACGCTTCCTGTCGGGTATCGTAAACCCCGATGACTGGGACAAGGTGGATGACATCCTCGACGTCTGGTTCGACAGCGGCTCCACCCACGCCTTCGTCCTGCGCGACCGCGAAGACGGCTCCGCAGACGGGCTGGCCGATCTCTACCTCGAAGGCACCGACCAGCATCGCGGCTGGTTCCATTCGTCAATGCTGCAAAGCTGCGGCACTCAAGGACGCGCGCCCTATCGCGGTGTGTTGACCCACGGCTTCACGCTGGACGAGAAGGGCAACAAGATGTCCAAATCGGTCGGCAATACCGTCGCCCCCGAGGACGTGACCAAGCAGTATGGCGCCGATATCCTGCGCCTCTGGGTCGCCCAATCGGACTACACCGGCGATCTGCGCATTGGGCAGGAAATCCTCAAGGGCGTGTCGGACAGCTATCGCCGGATGCGCAACACGATGCGCTACCTGCTCGGCGCGCTCGCCCATTTCGAGGAGTCGGACCGCATCGAGCCCGCCGAGATGCCCGAACTCGAGCAGTGGGTGCTTCACCGCCTGGCCGAGCTCGACACCCGCGTGCGCGAGGGATATGCCGCTTATGACTTTCAGGGCGTGACGCAAACGCTGCTGAACTTCTGCACGCTCGATCTTTCGGCCTTCTACTTCGACGTGCGCAAGGACGTGCTTTATTGCGACGGCGATACCACCCGCCGCCGCGCGGCGCGCACGGTGCTTGACCTGCTGTTCCACCGCCTCACGACCTGGCTTGCTCCCGCCCTCGTCTTCACGATGGAGGAGGTCTGGCTCGAGCGTTTCCCCGGCGCTGACTCCTCCCTGCACCTGCAGGACATGCCCGAGACGCCCCAGTCGTGGCGCAACCCCGCGTTGGCCGCGAAATGGTCCGGCGTCCGGCAGGCCCGGCGCGCCGTCACTGCCGCGCTCGAAACGCAGCGCACAAACAAGGTCATCGGCTCCTCGCTCGAGGCCGCGCCGCAGGTCTTCGTCGCAGACGCGGCCCTGCACGAGGCCCTGCAATCAGTGCCCTTCGAGGATGTCTGCATCACCTCCGGGATCGACATCCGGCAGGGCGATGCCCCTACAGAGGCCGAGCGTCTGCCAGAGGCCGAGGGCATCGCGGTGCTCTTCCAGAAGGCACCGGGCGCAAAATGCCTGCGCTGCTGGAAAATCCTTCCCGATGTCGGCACGCACGCACACCCCGGCACGTGCAAACGCTGCTCGGACGCGCTCAGCTGAAGTCACACCGGGCGCGGCGCTCATCCCGCCGCGCCCGAACTTTGCGTCAGCAGACCTCCCGATAGCGTCACCTCGTTCTCTGACTGTCAGAAACACGGTCACCAGAGCGATATGCTTGCCGCCCTCGAAAAGGCCTTTGCCGAGACCAGAGAGGCTGCGCCACCGGTGCTTTTCATCGATGAGCTGGACAGCTTTGCGCAACGAGGCACGCAAGACTAAAACGGCATCCAGTGTCGGACTGCCCCCTTCAGGTAGCCCAACACCAGAATCAGAGCATTTTGGGGCGATCAGGGTGACAGGGGTGTTGACGTCTTCCGCTTCCTTCACTCCTCCCGAAAGGCACGCTCGAACTGGTCGAGGAGCGGTCGAGCAAAATAGGCAGCGGCCGTTTGTTCCTGGGTCGAAAGGTAGATTTCGGCGGGCATGCCAGGTAACAGCACCAAGTTGTTGAGGCGCGCAAGCTCGTCTGCGGTCAGGAACACGTGACCGATATAGAATGGCTCTCCGGTGGTCGGCGAAATCGTTGTCGCGGGCGCTATATGCGAAATGGTTCCGACGATCTCGGGGGTTGTCCGGTGATTGAACGACGAGAACCTCACGCGCGCACGCTGTCCCAGATAAACTTGGTCTATTGCCGTGGTGGGCAGCTGCACTTCGACCCTCAATTCGGCTGAAGCAGGCACGATGGTCGCGAGCACTTCGGCAGGGGTGATAACGCCGCCTTCCGTAAATACAGAAAGCTCGTTGATGCGGCCGGAAATCGGCGCACGTATTTCGGTACGGGACAAACGGTCCTGCACAGCCGCGAGCCTGTCGGACAATTCCTGAATACGCGCATCGACCACGGCAAGCTCGCGCTGCGCTTCGGTTCGGGCGACCTCGTCCACAGCGAGGATACGCATGCCAATCTCGCTGATCCGTGAGCGGGATCGGGCGATATTGGCATCAAGCTCGCCCAGCTTGCCACGGAACTGCACCAGTTCGCGCTCGGCGTCCTCGACACGATTTGCCTCGACCAGCCCCTTTTCAAAGAGACCGACGATGCGCTGATAGGTCTTCTCCACAAGTACGGTCTCATCGGTCAGCGCGGATCTTTGTGACTTTAGGGCGGATATCTCTTCTTCGACCTGCGCAATACCAAGATCGAGCTGTTCGCGCTGGTTGGCCCGGTTGGCGATGTTGCCAGCGTGAAGCCGCAGCTCGCCAGACACCAGTTCAGTGTGCTTTGGATCCTCTGTCAGCAGCCGATCCGGAAACCGGAGATCCACAGCCCCTTCGCGGTCCGCGACAAGCCGGGCCCGGCGGGCCTCGGCCTCGTCAAGCTGGGCCGAGAGGATCGACAATTCAGCACGCGACTGAGCATCATCGAGCAGGAACAGCATTTGCCCCACCTCGACGTCGTCCCCCTCGCGGACGGCAATTGTCTCCACAATGCCGCCATCGCGGTGCTGAACCTGCTTAAGGTTCTGGTCGACCTTCACGGTGCCCATCGCGATGACAGCGCCCGTCAGATTGGCCGTGAAGGCCCATGCGCCGACGCCCCCCAAAAGCGCAACCACAAGGATTGCACCCAGAAAAATCCGCCCCCCAAGGCGATCATAAGCCCGTGACGAGTTCGATGCACCGGCAGGGAATAGAGCTTTGGTCATGTCCAATTTCCTTTTGTGCTGTCGCTCAGGCGGTCTCGAAGACGAGTATGTGTTCGCCATCGAGAACAACCTGGAGGTCGACAACTTTGTCGCGGTCGAAATCGACCTCGATCACCGTTCTTCGATAGGTGTCGGTCCAGTCGTAGTGGTAGCTCAGCCTGGGTTCGTCAGCACCGACGCCTTCGGCGTAGTCCTCCAGACTGTCTTCGAGCCGGTCTTCAAGCGAGTCCTGAGCTTTTCTGATGTGTCTGTGGTTCGATCCCATCTGGATCAACATCTCGTCATCTGAGTCGAAATCGGTGATCTGATACAGTGAGCGAATGATGTCCACAGTATCGCCCTGGGCGAAGGTGTAGAGGTCCGCTCCGCCGTTCCCGGTCAGTATGGCCTCACCCCCGCACGCGTAGAAAGTGTCGTCGCCCTCCGTGCCCACGAACCGCTCGAAATTCTCGAAGCTGTCTTCGCCGGTGCTTTCACCGGACGCCGTGCCTGCCTCCAAATCAAAATTCACCGGTTGGGTCGCGTCCGAGTAATCAAGCTGATCATGGCCTTCGCCACCGTCATAGTGATCCGAGGCGTCGTCATCGTCAGCTATGACCAGATCGTCTCCGGCGCCGCCCATGACTGTATCCTCGTCCGAGCCGCCTCTGAGGACATCGTCGCCAGCGCCTCCGATCAGTACATCCCGGCCCTCGTCGCCCACCAAAATGTCGTTGCCATCGCCACCGTCGAGCAAATCGTCACCGTCATCGCCAAAGATCAGATCGTCACCCTGACCGCCAAACGCCGTGTCGTTACCGACACCGCCGGAAATGACGTCGTCGCCAGCATCGCCCATGAGGAGATCATCACCTGCATCACCCGACAGGACATCGTCGTCGTCGCCGCCCCAGATCCGGTCATCCCCATCGCCGCCCGAGAGGACGTCGTTGCCTTGGTCGCCATGGATTTCGTCATCGCCGGCATCGCCATAGATCTCGTCGTCGCCAGCCCCCCCATAAAGACGGTCGTTACCGGCACCGCCGGAAATCCAGTCATCCCCGCGGCCACCGACGATCACGTCGTCACCATCGCCACCAATCAAGATATCGTCGCCGTCGCCACCCGCGATGTTGTCGTCGCCGCCGCCGCCCTCAATGGTGTCGCGGCCGCCCAATCCGGCAAGATTGTCGTCACCCTCCAGACCAACTATCCTGTCCCGGCCCCGCGTTCCGACAAGCAGGTCGTCGCCATCGGTTCCGGTGAAGATGTTCTCGATCACGGTCAAATAGGCCGATTGCGGAACTTCGAATTCTCCATCCGTCACGACGAAGTTGATTTTCACCTCTCCCAGAAAATCGGTATCGGCCAGATAGAGCCACCCTTCGCCCTTCGGGATCATTGTGCCGGACGTGCTAGCCCCCATCGATATGCTCAGCAGGTCGCCCTCCGGGTCATACGTCTGGGGAAGAAAGTAAGAGAGGGCAAAGCTGACGGCCAAGCCGCTACCGACGTCCCCAAGATAAACCGGCCCGTTATTGCGAGGGCCCTTGTTCGGATCCTGCGGCGTATCTTCATCATCGCGGTCGTCATCTGGCCCATTCGTCTCGTCAGTTTGTTCAGGCGAGACAATCGGGGACGGGTTGCTATTTGGCACTGACGAAAAAGGCGTATAGCCGCCCATGGGCGAGTCGATCATGCGGCCGACGTTCGCTTGGCCCAGCCATTTGAACGGCGGCAAAGCCGCATTGGCAGCGTCGCGCGGCAGTTCAGTGCCACTGGCCAAGACCGACAATGGTTCAAAGAAAAAAGGGGCAAACGGCCCCGGAAGCCCTGGAATGGGCGAGGCGACGGTTGATTCCAGCTCTGGCTCGATGTCGTTGCTGCCTTCTTCCTCGGGGGCGGGCTCTTCCCCGACCAGCCTGAGCGATACCTTGTGCGGTGCGTCAACGGCGTCTTCTGCGTCGGGCAAGGGAGTCTCCTCCGCCGGAACACTGGCCTCGGGTTCTGACCACAGGAAGGAGCGTAGGTACAATCCCACCGCGAGAAGACCACCGAACCATCCGAAAACGGTTTTCTTGTTGCCCACCTCCTCCTGCGCCCGCAGGTTCAGCGGGTCATCTGGATCGGAGTTTGCCTGATTGGAACGGATGCCCTTGACGTCGATCATTTCCGGCCCCCCTGGCTTTTTTGCCCGGCAGCCCGCGCAATCTGGGCGTCCTTCGCGACGGCAGGTGCAGGATCAGGCGCCGAAATTGGCGTGCCCGCAGGAACATCGCTGGATTCCTTTGTCTTCAAGGGCCGCGGATTCAGAATCTCTTCCCGTGGGCCGAAGGCCGTCAACTTGCCGCCCTGAACAACACCAATCAGGTCACAAACCTGAAGAGCCGAGGGGCGGTGGGCGATCAGCACCACAATACCGCCCCGTTTCTTGACCCCCTCGATGGCAGCCGTCAAAGCGGCCTCGCCCTCGGGGTCGAGATGGGCGTTGGGTTCATCCAGAACGACCAGAAAGGGATTGCCGTATAGCGCCCGCGCAAGACCTAGCCTCTGGCGCTGGCCGCCTGACAGAGATGCGCCCATCGGCCCAAGGTAAGTGCGATATCCGTCGGGCATTCGCACGATCATTTCATGCACCATGGCTGCACGCGTGGCTTCAACGACGGCCTTCGGGTCCGGCGTCATCGAAAGACGCGCAATGTTTTCCTCGACAGTCGCATCGAGCAGGCCGACGTCCTGCGGCATGTAGCCGATATGCACACCGCGGCTGTCATCGCTCCATTGCGCAAGCTCTGCGCCATCCAGCCGCACCGATCCGCGCAGGCTGGGCCAGATGCCGGTCAGTGCGCGTGCCAGCGTCGTCTTACCGCCACCGCTGGGGCCGATGATGCCGACAGCTTGCCCTGCGGTTGCCTCGAATGAGACATCGCTCAACAGGACACGGCCGGTCGCAGGCGCGGCAATCGTAATGCCCTCGACCTTCAGCGATGTCGTGGGGTCGGGCAAGGCCATCGGTTCGGGCTGATTTTCGAGGACTTCGACCGTGTTGCGCAGACGCTTCCACGCACTGCGCGCGGCCTCCAGGTTCTTGGCGTTGCCAATCGCGAGATCGATCGGCGCCATTGCCCGCGCTGCGGCGATGGTGGCCGCGATGATCGCACCGGCCGACAGTTGCCCCATTATGGTGAGATAGGTAGCAAGGCCCAGGATCGAAGATTGCAGAAGCATCCGCAGAACCCGCGAAACCGCACTGTACGTACCTGAGATATCGCTTGTGCGCGTCTGGAGTTCGAGGTGCTTGTCATTGGCTGTGGCAAAGCGAGAGACTGCCCGCGAGGCAAAGCCCATAGCTTTCAGGACTTCGGCGTTGCGGGCGTTCGAGTCGGCTATCGCGTTTCGTTCAATGGTCGAGGCCGTTGTTGCGGTGCTCCAGCTGCGGGTGCGCAACTCGGTCACGATCGCAAGGGACGTCAGGACGAAGGCACCCGCTATGGTCAAAGCACCAAGCCACGGGTGCAAGAAATAAACGAAGGCGAGGAAAATCGGCATCCAAGGCAAGTCGAAAATCGCGATCGGTCCCTGAGAGCCGCAGAAGCCGCGGAGCGTATCGACATCTCGCCCGCGTTCCAGCGCCTCGGACGTAGAGTAACCCAAGCGCGGCATGTCGACGACCAGCTGATGTGCTACAGGTGCAAGGCGGCGGTCTAGGCGTGCACCGATCCGCACAAGAACCTGCGTTCGGATGATGTCGAAAACGCCCTGAAACACGTAAAGCCCGATGGCGAGCACCGACATCGCCACAAGCGTCGGAACGCTGCCACTGACCAGAGCACGGTCATATATCTGCAGCATGTAGAAGGCTCCGGTCAGGGCCAGTATGTTGATCACACCCGACAGGAGCAGCAGGAAAACCGCCAATCCCTTGATCCCGCCCAGCACCTTCACTGCGCTTCGCTTCGACTTCTTGTCCCGATGTGCCATGTTCTGCTCCCCGCGTGCGTCATGTGGTCGGTCATTTTTTGACGGGTCCGGGCTGATCTATGTCCAGCCCAGACCCTTGGCTTTGATCGGAGGGATCAATAATGGAAGTCGTCCTGCGTCAGCTCGTGGCGTCCACGGATCGAGATACTGAAGTCGGCAGCGCCATCCTCATTGGTGCTCCCTTGGACCACGGTCACTTCACCATCCGGCCCCGTCTCGTGGGTCACCAGAAGCTGGCCACTTCCACTGAATGCGTCTGAAACCAGCGTGAATGTGCCGTTGCCCGCGCCCGCCCCATTGGCATCGATCTGTGACAGGTCGATTTTGTCGCCGGGCTGGAACGAGGCGATGGTATCGCCATCGGCATCTGCGGCAGACAGGAAGCGATAGACATCGTTGCCCCCTCCGCCATCCATGACGTTCTGCGCACGTCCTGCGGTGATGACGTCATCACCGGCACCGCCGATGAAGTTCTCGATGCTCCACAGAACGTCGGTGCCGGTCTCGGCGCTTGTGGCCTGTCCGCGACCACCGACACCACTGCCCAGATCAACCGTTATGTCCTCGACGATCCGGGACATGTCGAGAGTGTCGGTTCCAGTGCCGCCCGAGACGTCGTCACCGTAGTAGACGTCATTGCCGTCACCCGAGGTTGCGATGAACGTGTCATCCCCAGCACCACCAACCACAAAGTCGTCGCCGGCACCGCCCTCGATGAAGTCGTCCCCGCCCTCACCAAACAGCCTGTCATTACCACCATCTCCGAAGACCATATCGGCTCCGGCGCCGGCCAAGACGTTGTCATCACCGTCACCGGCAAAGATCATGTCCCGACCGCTCAGGGCCAGTACGTTGTCAGCGCCCTCAGTGCCGAACAGCGCCTCTCCAGCCGCCGTGCCGATGATCGGACCACCGGCCGCAAGCGGCGGCTGCGTGACGGTGCCATCACCCGCATCGTCGGTGTCATCATCGTCGGTGTCGTCATCGTCGGTGTCGTCATCGTCGGTCTCTGCGGTGTCGTCTTCCTCGTCGTCGTCTTCTTCCTCATCCCCGTCGTCGTCGTCAGCCGTGTCATCATCGGCAGCCGTATCGTCGTCGTCGTCAACCGCGTCATCATCATCGACGTCATCATCGTCGTCATCGACATCGACATTGGCGTCGAAGAGCTCGATGTCGAGGTCAGTCAGGCCGGTCGTACGAGCGACAATATTGGCAAAGGTCGTGTCTTCTCCGAAATCTTCGTAGAAATCGAAGTTGTCGAACCGATCGAGATAGTAGAACCGGTCGCCTTCTTGCAGACGATCAAGCTGTTCATGAAGCACGACCCAGAACGTCTGACCGACCATGCCGCCGTTGACATGCTTTTCAGCAAGGCCGCCGGTCCACAGATCGACCCGGTCGATGCCCTTGACGATCTTTGTGCCATTCTCGCCATCCTCCAGAGCGATATCAGGATTGACTGCAACGAAAGCCGCGATCTCTTCGGGCGTTTCGAGGACAAGGTCCGGGTAGGCCGTCATCAGCTGCGCCATCAAGGCGTCGCTCACACCGTTGCGGGCCTGGAAATCTGCCCAGCTGGTGTAGGGCGACAGGTCTCCGACCAATCCGACCGCCTGTGCGATGTAGGGATCGGTGGATGCCGCGAGGCCGGCGCGCACCTGGTTCATCGTGCCAAGGCCGACATCCCAGCCGCGGGCGACGTTGAAGGCATACAGATCGGCGTTGATGCGCACCAGATCCGAGCGAACGGCATCGACGATCTTCAGGTCGACTTCTTCCGCTATCTGCGTTGCAGTCCCGCCAATGATCGACGCAACACCATGTTGCGCGTAACCGGGCGCCGGAACGTAGCCCGGAGGCAGCGGTGCCGTAAAGACGCTCGGATCATTGGTCGGATTGAGGAAGGCATCGAACAGAGGCACCTCCACGGTCGTCCCATCCGGTCCGTTGACCTGTAGCGTCTCGCCGATCAGCGAGTGACCGAAGCGATAGGCAGCAGCCGCGAACTCGTGGCTGATGCGAGCATCCACATTGGGGTTGTAGCCGTCCCACCCATGATCGCCGAAATTACCATCGGCACTGCGCAACCCGCCAAGCAGCTTGTCCGCGAACTCCTGGAACACGACGCGCTGATAATCGCTTTCGTTCAGCATTTTGGCGGCCTGGAAAATTTCCTCGGCACTGCCTTCAAAGCCCTGTGCGATCAGGTTTTCAACGTGGAAGTTGTGGTTTCGCGCCCAGACCGTATGCACTGCCGTCAGCGCGAAGTTTTCGTTCGCACGTCCGTCGCCGGCCACCCGGTGGTCGAGCAGGTTGATATACGGATTGGTATCCAGAAGCAGCGGTTGGCCCGAGCCGAGGAAATCCGATGCAAGCGCAGATACCATGCCTGCATCAATCGCCCCGGTGGTGTCATCGACCAGTCCCGGCATCAGTTCGCGTAGCGTGGCCGCGCCGCCCGGCAGACCGTCATCCTCAAAGATGGTTTCAGCCTCCCAGTGATGCGTGATCAAGTCGCGCAATGTCGGCAGAAGGCTGAATGCGGGATCCGACGGATCTGCCTCACCCCCCAGAAGCCGCATGCCGGACCCTTGGGCACCATCGCTTTCGCGCAGGAACTGGCCGACAAGCTCGTGACTGCCATAGGCTTGGTTCTGATCGACGAAGGGTGACGTCTTGTTGAGGTGTTGCGGCACGCCGTCATCATCGATGAACGCAACCTCGGCCCGTGTCAGGTCCACAGGATTGTCCGATGTCGGGCTGCGTTCCGCGCCTGGGCCCCCGATGTCGATGGTGCCGAAGGCCGCGTTTTTCGGGAGGAAGTCCAGCCCGTGGTCGAAATACTGGCCGAAGGCCATGAACAGGGTACTGGCATTCATCGCATTGGGCGCAACGCTGTCATCCTGCACTCCTAGAGTGTTCGACAGAGTGCGCGGATCGAGACCATCGAAGATCGGGTTGATCATCCGGTTGCCGTTGCCATCCGCATCGCCGTAGCGTGCCTCCGTCAGGCGCATGAAGGGTTCTTCCGCCGCACCGAATTGCGGATTGTCGATATTGTTTCCCTCGCCACTGAACGTTCTGTAGCCTGCGGCGTCTTCGGTGTCGTCATCTCCCTCAAAGGCAGGAAGGCCGTTCACAAGGTTCTTCAAACCGGCCAGATCGCGGGCACTCAGCGCGAACGCCCCGGATGGAACGTCATCGTCGGTGGGCGCACCACTGCCGATACCCGGCATTCCGCTCGACCCGTCGAATGTAACGCTTGCGCCACCCCGGCTGACAGTGACCATGCCGTTCGTATCGGTCGTGACTTCGGGATCACCGATGCCGGGCAGGTCGATCACGTCCTGCGGGCGCAGCGTGCCGACGATGGTGTCATTGCCGCCCTCGCCCCGGAATACGATCCGGTGCGCCGATGTCAGCTCCGTGATGTCGACAGTGTCATCTCCGGACGTGCCGTTGATCGTAATCGTGTTCAGGTTCAGGCTTGTCGTTGAGAAATCACCGAAGACCACGATGGTGTCGCCACCTACAGTGCCGTTTGCGGGAGGTGTCGCATCGGTGCCGTTGATGATGATCTCTTCGATGTTGTCCAACTCGGCGATGATCGCGTTGTTGCGGGTGATGACGATCTCGGTCGCCGCAGCCAGCCCGGTCAGACCAGCCGTGATGGCCGCGTCGCGGGTATAGATACGGAAAGTCTCGGCACTCGCGTTGCCGGTGAGCGCGAACGTGTCTTCGTCCGCCCCGCCATCAATGATGTCGCGTCCACCTGCACCTGTAGCGAAGTTGACAATGATCAGGTCGTCGCCTGCGCCGCCATCGATGGTGTCGTTGCCACCGCGACCCTCAAGTATGTCGTTTCCGCCGTTACCGTTGAGAACGTTGTTTCCGCTGGCCAGTTCGATGGATCCAAAAGGTCCGAAAGAAATGGTGATGCGGTTGTTCCCAATGGCGATGTCATCGCCCTCTGTGCCGTTGAATGTCTGGTTGCCGACACCGCCACTCCAGGCGTCTCCAACAGGCGTTGTCGGATCAGAGATGACTGTCTCGGTTTCGCCCAGACCATCAGTGAAGCTGGCCACTACGCGCAACGGTTGGCCCACTTCGTTCCCGATACCCAAAAAACCATCATCGGGTGTAAAGCTTGTTCCCGTCGCACCCAGGATGTTGACCCAATCCGTGCCGTCGAATGACTGCCACTGAACCGAGATCGGTCCCTCGATACCGTTTGGATCACTGATTCCCGACAGATCCACGGTCAGCACTTGGCCCTCGGTCGGCGTCTGGTCATCAATCACCGGCGCGCCGGTCGCAGGCTGCTGCCCGAGCACAAAATCGCCATCTGCAAAGCGCAGCACCTCGATGTTGTGCAGCGTATCGGTGCCGTCGTCGATCAGGATGTCAGGGTTGTTACCGAACCCGGTGTGTTCGACCTGATACACATTGTTGCCAAGGTCGGTGATGGTATATTGGTCCCGGTCATCGTTGTAGACGGCGATGTCGACGTCGTTTTCCTGACCGCCATCCAGAATTTCGCGAACAATGTTCATCTGGCCCGGCACAATCGTCCGAGATACCAGAAGTTCGAACAGGCTCTTGCCTTCCCAGCTGGGGTCCACACCGTCGTCAGCCGTGAAGATATGCTTGAGAGTATCGACCGTAGCGATCTCGTTCGCTGCGATATTTTCGGCGTATGGCTCGTCCGTGATGCGGATGCGCACGTTCAGCCAGCGGTCGCCGTCGATGATGTCGTCACCGCCATTGCCGGTGATCAGATCCGAGCCACCACCGCCAAGGATGATGTTGCCACTTTCCCAGAACTCCTCGCCATCGGCGATGGAGACGAGATCGGACAGACCGTCGATGCGGTCGATGCCGGCCTGATCAAGGCCGTCGTTGAAGAGTTCCTTTTCAGCAAGCTCGCCAAGTCCAGGTGCCACGCGGTCATCGCCGATCAGCGTGTCGTTGTTTTCCCATCCTGACAGCCCCTCGACCTTGTCGAAACGATTGCGCAGGATGTCCTCCTCGTCCGTGGTAAAGATCTTGATCCGCATATCCGCATAGGCATCCTGGGGCATGCCCTTGAAGGCGGCCCAGTCAAAGCCGAACATGCCTTCGTTCCGCATGACACTCGGCCCCTGGATCATGATGTCGTCACCAGACTCGGCGTCGAAGTCCTGTTCATCGGAGCCCGCGAACATCACGTCGTGACCTATGACCTTGCTGTTGAAGAAGAGCTCCGAGTTGTCGCCGGCTATCACGTCGAAACCCGGTCCGCCTTCGATCCAGTCGTCGCCTTCGTTCCCCATCAGGAAGTCGCTACCGTCGCCGCCGAGGATAAAGTCATCGCCCTCGCCGCCAAAGACGTCCGAGGCATCCGCGCCGAGGAAGATCACGTCCTTGCCTTCACCGCCCATGACGATGTCGAAACCGTTGGCCGTGGAGATTACGTCGTCTCCTTCCTCGCCCTTGAGGAAGTCGCCTTCGTCGCCCGCGTCGAGGATGATGTCATTTCCGCCGCCGCCATTGACCAGATCGACGCCGAAGCCGGATTCGATGTAGTCATCGCCATCCCCGCCCCAGATGCCATCGTCCCCATCGCTGGTAATGATCGTATCGTTACCGCTGGTGCCGCCGACGACGACATGCTCGCCTCCGGAGAATTGCAGGTAATTGGTTTCGACCTCGCTGGTGGTCGGATCGTCCCGGACCACTTTGCCCATGCCAAGCGCCTCAAGGACCGGATCGTTGCCGACCGGATCGTCAATCAACTGATTGGCCTGATTGATCTCCAGCACGTAGTCATAGAGACCGAAGGCATCGACGCCGATGTGGTGACGAACAATATCGTCAGAGGTGCCTCGGATACCGTCCGGACCAGGATCGGACAGGCTGGTGTTGGCCAGCAGCATCTTGGAGAAGAAGTTCTCCTCCAGCTCGTTGAGGAAGTTCTGACCCTGCGTCCGGGTCAGGTAGTAGAACCGGTCGCCATCCTGAAGCGCCTCCATCTGGGCCTCGAAGACCGCAGTGAAGGTAGATCCCAGCATGCCGCCGAATGGCATGATCCGCTCGGACAGGCCGCCGACCCAAAGGTCGATGTCATTCAGGCCATTGGTTTCTGCGGACCAGTCGTTGCGACCCAGAAGGAAGTCGAAACGCTCCTCATCGGAAATGGCGCCTCCCCCAAAGACCAGGTCGAATGCGGCGTCACGCTTTTCGACCAGCGTATCTGCGGCAAGGATGCTGGCGTGAGTGCCATAAGCCGCAATCAGGTTTACGACGGTCATCGGCGTTTTAAGGTTCGAGGCCAGATCGACCCAGTTCTCGTAGGGTTTCAGCCAAACTGAGCCAGTCTGTTGAAACAGCTCTGCCCGCGCATCGTTGAAGGTCGGAATGCCGGTTTCACGGCCCCGCGCGATGTTGATCGCAGCAAGGTCAAGCGGCAAGCCCAACAGGTTGTTGCGCAAGGATGACACGACAAACTCGTCGATCTGACTGCCACGTTCGGTCGTCATACCCAGAATGACCGCCGCCGATGCCTCGTCAGCGCTCATCTCACCGTCATTGTCGAAAGCGATCGGGTTCAGGAAGGCTGTAATCAGCCCCATGTCGTCGGTCGTAACCGCGCCTGTCTCTTCATCGACCATGACGCGCGGCATGCTGTCGGTCAGCATCGAGTGGCCAAAACGATAGACCACGTTTGCGAACTCAGCGAAAATCGCCGGATTGATATCGGTCACCGCGTTGAAGACGAAGGGATCGATATTCGGATGAATCTTGCGCCCGAATTCTTCAAAGACAAGGTGCTGATACTGCATCTCGGTCGAGAAGCGGGCCGCCTGGAACACACGCTCGCCATCCCAGTTCAGAGTGGCTGGATCGGTCGGCACCGGATCGCCCGCCGGGATGTCGTCGATCAACCATTCATTGATGAAGTCGATATCGCCAGATTCCAGAATGGTCTTCTTGTTGGCTTCTACCTGTCGGTTATGCTCGGAGTGGAAAACGTGGTGAACAGCCGTCAGGCCGATGTTTTCATTTCCGCGCCCATCGCCCGTAATGAAGTGACGATCGAGCATCTCGTTGTCGTACTTGCCCGCAGTGTCCACGCTATCCGACAGACCGAGCGCCGTGTCGTCGTCGGCCGTCTTGAGAGTGCCAGTCTGGCCGTCGAACGGATTCGCTGCGTTGGCGATATCGTCGAGGAAGGCATGGCCGATACGAACCGCACCCGCCGTGAAGGTGTTTACAGGGCTTGCCAAATCACCCTCCACCACATCGTCATCTGCGGTGTTCGGAATGCCATCCGCACCAAGACCAACGACGATCTGTGGCAGGCCATTCGGCCCGGGGATGAATGCACCGTATTGGTCGGTGCGCAGCAGGGGGATGTTCAGCACGTCGCCGTCCGTCAGCTCGATGCCCAGCATGACGCGCGCCTGTTCCTTGATCTCTGCCCATGTGGGCAGACCGCCGTTCGCGCCATCCAGCAGCTTGCCGGTGGAGACAGGCTCGCCGTTCACGTCGAACGCGTATTCGCGCAAGAATACCTGGTGCGAGGCATGCGACGTATAGGTCTGGTTCTGATCCACGAAGGGGGTCGTCGTGTTCTCGCCCTCGTGCTGGGTGTCGTCGGCGGTGCCCAGGATCCCGTCCGCACCCGGCCCTTCAACCGGTGTCGAGCGGGTGACTGCCATGAAACGCAAATGGTGCGGCAGGTTATCGGCCGTCCCGGCGATGCCGTCTGCGCCCAGAACGAGCGGATCGTCCGCCTGTAGCGGAATGTAGACCGTGCCGTTATCGCCCTTGGTTATCAGGTCCAGGCCGTGGTCAAAGAACTGACCAAAGAAGGTCATCCAGGCGTTGAACGGCGCCGAAATGCCATCATCAGGCGCGATGTTCGGCAGCGTGGCCAAGTCCACATTGTCGATTTCGATCTTGTTTCCGTCCGTGGCCAACAGGGAAACGTTGTCTACCAGAACTTGGGATCCGCCCTCCTGCTGCACTTCGATGCGCAGGGTCTGACCCGCCAGACCGGCCGCGATCGGACCGGTTTCCAGTGTCAGGTCGGCCCATTGGCCGTCGGCCGGCTCCGGCAGAGCCATTGTGGAAATCACGGTCGTGACGCCGCCCGGCCCAACCGCGACGAGGCGCGCCGTGCCACCCGACCAAACCTGATCGGTGCGATCACCAACACTCAGGCTCAGGGCATAGTTCGCCCCTTCGGTCAGTGTTCCGACGCTTTGCGCAAGGGTCGCGCCTCCGGTCAGCCAAGCCACGTTCGGGCCAGAGTGCCCAGCCGGGTCGCTTACGGTGTCGACGGGTGCAAAGAGGCCGCCAGCGCCGCCCGAGACGGTCCAGCCCGTCGGTGCGGCGAGCGAGAAGTTTCCAAGTGGGCTGCTTGTGACGCCAGGCTCACCGTCGGCAAGCGACTGATCCTCAAAGCTGGCATTCGCAACGGCCAAAGGGGTCAGGCCTTCGCCGGGGGCTACAGGGATGGCATCGGGGCCATAGCGATCATGGAATGCGGCCAAAGCGGCATCACTGGCGAACCAGGCGGCGACGGCGGCAGGGTTGTTGATGCTCTGATCGTTGACGAGGTTCGAGATAATTCGCGGGTCTGCATCCGCGACGTTACCGGTATGACCACCGTTGACGTTCGGAGCGGAGGGGGCACCGATCACGCCGTAATCGTTGTTGGTCACCAAGGGACCGCCCGGCGCTCCGAGGGGCATCTCGTCACCGTCGTCCTCGTTGAGGAAGCTTGGATCCAGCATGCGCGGCATCGCCGCGTCCGCTGCACCCCAGGTCTCGCGACCTGGGATCAGGTTGTTGTAGGTGCCGTCCACGGTGCGCAGACCATTGGGGACGAGCGGACTGGAGATTGCCAGAACGGCGCCCGGCGTTCCCTCAGGAACGACATTTCCATCAGCGTCAACATAAACTTCGGTCAACGGTGTCCCGTCAGCGTGCGCTTCGCTGATCTTGATCTGACGCAGGATGAATTCCAGGTCGGCGACATTCAGTTTAACAGCCATGACAAATCTCCCCAGATGGCCCGCCGCGGTAAAACGAGGGCGAAAGTTGAATGATATCTTTTAGTTGGCACCAGACCTCGAGATCAGCGGCAGTGCGGCTGGTCTGCGGAGGTCGAGGTTTCCCCAAGTCCGGAAATCAGTCTGTCACTGTCGGCGATTTTTCGCCACGGGCGGAAGTCTGCCACAAATCGCGCACCTAAGACTCGCCACATTTTCGACCAAGTGTGTGGAATAAGTTCAGACTTTGGTCTGAATCGATCAGGTGGTCAGAACGTGCTAAAGTGAGAGAATTGCTGCTAATACTTTGTTAACACTTCAAGCCTTGAGAGGCTGATCACCGGTTCTGTTTGCTGCGTGGCATACTGGACCTTTCAACCATACGGTTGAATTTGAAGTTGGGTATAAAATGGTTCCGCAGGCAAATCATTCCCCTAAGGGACGACGCGATTCGAGCCGGAGCCCCATTGGATGGTTTCGCCCCCGTCCCAGCCCGTTGGCAGCACTGTTCACCTTCCTGATAAGCATCGTCATGGTCAGTCTCGGAAGCTTCATCATCTACGAGTATCGCTCTCTTCAGCTTCAATCTCATGGCAAGGTTGGAAGTGTCTACATTGATAACTTGCTGGCACCCTACGCACTTTCCTATCCCGATGGCGTCGCCGACACGGACCCCTACCTCGATCATGTCATTCGCAGCTTTCCCGATGAGAGTTCCAACCTTCTGCTCCGAATCTGGAGACCCGACGGCACGCTGTTCTATTCAACCTTCGCCAATGACGAGACGGAACTGCACGACGCCGAAGACTTGAACTCTGCGCTCGCCGGGGGGTTCGTGGCCAAACTCGAAACCTCCGGTGTTGTAGATACGAATTTTCCGATGTCCTACCCCTTGTTCGAAGTTTATGCGCCGATTCACGATCCGGCCACGGGGGAGTTGATCGCGGTCGGTGAAATATATCAGGATGCCACCGAAATTCTGCGTGATCGCACATTCGTCGAACGGGCGGTCTGGACCGCTGTCACATTGACGACATTGGGAGTGTTGGCGATGCTTGCGCTGTGCTTCAACCAGAGCGCTGAGCTAAGGGATCGTCTGAATGTCGAACGCAAAATGACCGAGCAGAACGAGCAATTGCGAAGAGACGCTGATCGCGCACGGCTTGAGGCAGCGCAAGCCAATGAACAGGTCCTGAACATGGTTGGCGCCGAACTGCATGACGGGCCGGTGCAATTGCTTGGGCTGATGTCATTGATGGGAAAGGACGATCCCGGGTCCGATCTGCCCGACGGCACTACGCTCCGCAGTCTGACCCAACAGGTGATGACAGAGTTGCGCAGCATGTCGGCTGGCCTGATCTTGCCGGAACTCGAAGGCCTCGATGCCGCCGGAACCGTCGCATTGGCCATTGAGCGGCATCATGCCCTGACCGGCATAGACGTCGAGCTCGATATGGATAAGTCCGACATAGAATTGGATGCGCCGCGCCGGATATGCCTATACCGCATTATCCAAGAAGGCCTTAACAATGCCGCCCGTCATGGCGTCGGCAAGCCTCCTAAGATCACTTTGAAGCGATCAGGAGCAAATCTGGAAGTTCTGATACACAGCGGCCCGTCCCGCCCTGCCACGGCAACGCCAGACATGCCATCGTGGCGACTTGGCCTACAGGGAATGCGGCGGCGCCTCGAGCCATTCGGCGGAACGCTGATTTTGAACAGCGCCGCTGATGAAACGAAACTACACGTCGATTTGCCGATAAAAACACCAACGGAAGACGCATTTATTTGATTTCAATTCACCGACTTGGAGCGGCTGAGCTGACCAGAACTCTCCAAAGCCTGAGCGGCAAGCACCACCTCGACCCGGTTTCGTACATCAAGTTTTTGTATCAGCACGGTCATGTAATGC
>NZ_JBAPKZ010000024.1:0-68921 GCF_037083805.1 Roseovarius sp. D0-M9
ACCTGCCGTGGTCTATTGGCTGAGAAAAGACAAAACCCAACCCGATCAGCAGGTGCAAAAAGTAGCTTAATTTACGCCAGATCCTGTCCAAGGAATGGGGAGTAGCTCAATAACCTGTTTTTGTCCGCCCGCGGCCCGGGTCCAGCACCGGCGCCGTGGTTTCGTCCATGAACAGCTTCGTGGACGTCTTCAGGTGCTCGGCCAACCGATCCACGACGGGCGCCAGTTGAAAGGCCGCCACGCCGACCCAGTCGGTCTGGGTCGAGCGGTGAATGTCGATTCCCGAACGGGACAGGACCTGTGACTGCCGATACAAGGGGCAATGTTCCGCATACTTGCTCACCACCACATGCGCGATGGCGCCTTCGTCGGCAGCCCACCCTCTATCAGCCAAGACGGCGTCGGCGCCTGGGTGATCCCATCCGTGCAGGTGCGACAGGCGTATTTCGGGCGGATCGTCACGATCACCCGGCACTGCGCCGGAACGATGTCGAGCCGCTCGTTGCGGTCCTCGCCAATCCTGTGCATCTGCCCACATCCACACGGGCAGTCGAAGCTGTCCGGCTCGATCACTCGCTCGATGCGCGGCAGCCCTTCCGGCAGATTGCCACGATTGCGTCTGGTGATCTTTTTGCGCTTGGACGTGTCATTATCTGGCGCCTGCACCTGCTTTTGTTCGCGGGCCTCGGCGACGGCAGCCTCAAGATCCTCGAACGCCAGCTGGTGATCATCTTCACTGAGCTTCTCGGACTTCTTGCCGTGGACCACGTGGTTCAGCTCGGCCACCAGATACTCAAGACGCTTGACGATGTGCTCCAGCTCTGCGGTTCGCGCAGCTTTTGCCTGCAAGGCCTCGAAAGCCACACGGTATTCCGGTGGCAGGACGGACAGATCGAGGTCTTTGGCAGCGGCGGTCATAGCCAAGTTTATAGCCCGGAATCAGGTCCATTACCGCTGCATTCGACACCCTGATTCATTCCGCCGCAGCCGGAGGCCGGGTCTCCAAAGCTTTGACCTTGCGCCAGTCCAGCTCGGAAAACAGCGCCTCGAATTGCGCGTGATTCAGCGCCATCATTCCGTCCTTGATCGCGGGCCAGGTGAAGGTCGTGTCCTCGAGCCGCTTGTAAGCCATCACGAGACCTGACCCGTCCGGGCAAGAAAGGCGCGATCAGTGCCCATTCGGGGTCTGTCAGATCGCTTGCGTATCTGCCACCCGCTCGGGCATGCTGGCGGCGAGTGAGTTCGGTCCAGGCCATCGTGATCTCCGTTCAGCTTTGCAACCGAACAGAAGCACAACCTGCTGAACTCACTCAATTAGTTTCAAATCGGGCTCTGAGAGAAAGGTTGGCCAAAGTCTGGCCAACCGAAGAATTTTTTATAACACATCCGGTAAGGGGCTTGCATGTGTTGGGCCCGCCCTTTTTTCGTTCTGCCTTGAGGGCTTTGATCAGCTGCCCCGAGGCAACGCGGCAATGCCGGTGCGCGCCAGATCCGAGAGGCCAAGAGGGCGCATCAGATCGGCGAAGGCGTCAATCTTTTCCGATGTGCCGGTGATCTGGAAGGTGAAGCTGTCGAGGGTGCTGTCCACGACGTTCGTGCGGAAAATATCCGCAAGGCGCAGTGCTTCGACCCGCTTGTCGCCCGTGCAGATGACCTTGATCAGCGCCAGCTCTCGCTCGACCGCGCGCCCCTCGACGGTGAGGTCATGCACCTCGTGGACGGGCACGATCCGGCCCAGCTGTGCCTTGATCTGCTCGATCACCTGAGGGGTCCCGGTGGTCACGATGGTGATGCGGGACATATGCCCTTCATGGTCGATTTCGGCCACGGTCAGACTGTCGATGTTGTAGCCGCGCCCGGAAAAAAGACCGATGACGCGCGCCAGCACGCCCGCCTCGTTGTCGACGAGAACGGCGAGGGTGTGGCGCTCTTCCACGTCCGAGAAATTGGGGCGCAGGTTATAGGCCGAATGCTTGTTCGAGCCTTTCTTGATATTCAATGCGGACATCGCCTGTCTCCTTGGCAGACACGCACATTTCGTGCGAACCATCTGCAAAAATATGTATTACGATGGGCTTGCGAGCCCCTCTTAAACCATCACTGCGCCCTTGGTGCCAATGGCGTCCTTGGTGGACGCCTGGCCCAGCAGCATCTTGTTGTGCGGCTCGCCCGACGGGATCATGGGGAAGCAGTTTTCGTGTTTTTCCACAAGGCAATCAAAGATCACCGGGCCGTCGTAATTGATCATCTCCATGATCGCATCGTCCAGATCGGCAGGATCGTCGCAGCGGATGCCCTTGGCACCGAACGCTTCGGCCAGCTTGACGAAGTCGGGCAGGGCCTCGGACCAGCTTTGTGAATAGCGCTCGCCGTGCAGCAGCTCTTGCCACTGGCGGACCATGCCGAGGCGCTCGTTGTTGAGGATGAATTGCTTGACCGGCAGGTGGAACTGGATGGCTGTTCCCATCTCCTGCATGTTCATCAGCCAGCTTGCCTCGCCCGCGACATTGATGACGAGCGCATCGCGGTGCGCCATTTGCACGCCGATGGACGCCGGAAAGCCATAGCCCATGGTTCCAAGGCCGCCCGAGGTCATCCAGCGGTTCGGATCCTCGAAGCCGAGGTATTGCGCGGCCCACATCTGATGCTGGCCGACTTCGGTGGTGATGTAGCGGTCGTGACCCTTGGTCAGCGCCTCGAGGCGGGCGAGGGCATGCTGTGGTTTGATGACCTTGCCCGTTTGCTTGAAGCTGAGGCAATCGACCTTGCGCCATTCGTCGATGCGCTTGTTCCACTTGGCGATCGCCTCGGCGTTGACCTTGCGGCCACGCGATTTCCAGACCTTGAGCAGATCCTCCAGCACATGGGCGATATCGCCGACGATGGGGATGTCGGTCTTGATCACCTTGTTGATCGACGAGGGGTCGATGTCGATGTGCGCCTTTTTCGAGCCGGGCGAGAATGCGTCGAGGCGCCCGGTGATCCGGTCGTCAAAGCGCGCGCCGATGTTGATCATAAGGTCGCAATCATGCATCGCCATGTTCGCCTCATAAAGGCCGTGCATGCCCAGCATGCCTAGCCACGCTTTGCCCGATGCCGGGTAGGCGCCCAGCCCCATGAGCGTCGATGTGATCGGAATGCCCGTGGCATCGACCAACTCGCGCAGCAGCTGGCTGGCGGCGGGGCCGGAGTTGATGACGCCGCCGCCGGTGTAGAAGACCGGGCGCTTGGCCGTCTCCAACGCCGCCGCCAGTTCGGTGATGGCATCCAGATCGCCCTTGACCTGCGGCTGGTAGTGTCCGGTGCGCACCTTTTGCGGCGCGGTGTATTCGGCGCTGGCAAATTGCACGTCCTTGGGGATGTCCACCAGAACCGGGCCGGGGCGGCCTGCGGTGGCAACATGGAATGCCTCATGGATCACCGCTGACAGGTTGGCCGTGTCCTTGACCAGCCAGTTATGCTTGGTGCAGGGGCGGGTGATGCCGACGGTATCGGCCTCCTGAAAGGCATCCGATCCGATCATGAAGGTCGGCACCTGTCCGGTCAGCACCACAAGCGGGATGCTGTCGAGCAGGGCATCGGTCATGCCGGTGACCGCATTGGTCGCGCCGGGGCCAGAGGTGACCAGCACGACACCCGGCCTGCCGGTCGAGCGGGCATAGCCTTCGGCGGCGTGAACGGCACCTTGTTCATGACGCACGAGGATATGCTGGATACCCTCCTGCTGAAAAACCTCATCATAGATCGGCAGAACGGCGCCGCCGGGATAGCCAAAGACGACGTCCACGCCCTGATCCTTGAGGGCCTGAACCACCATTTTCGCTCCGGTCATCTGACGTGTCATCGCTTTGCTCCGTTCATGACATCATTGCGCATCGGCGCATAAAAAAGCCCCCGAAGTGGCGGGGGCGCATGGGGGACCTTTAGGGTGTCCGGTTACCGGCCCATGCGTATTTCCCGTGTGACTACAACTAGCGGCTCCACTGGACCACTCCCTTTTGCGTTTGTCCGGACATTATGACCGGGTGGCAGGGAGGTCAAGCGCAAGGGGTGGATTAAATGTCGCGGGCGGGCCATTTTCTTTGCGTTTGTTGCGCCTGGCGGATTGTTTTTGACGTTTTATCCACGGACAAGTGGCGCCACGGCGCGCAAGGGCGGCGAAAATGTCGCGCCTCGCGTCCTTGGCCGGGCCATTCGGGGCGGTGCGGCCCGCTCTAGCGCTGACGTGCGTGCATGATGAAGCCGAGAAAATTCAGCAGCACCTGTGCCGCAAGAACCGAAGTCACATCGCCCACATCATACGCGGGCGCCACCTCGACCAGGTCGATGCCGACCACTTCGTGACGCTCTGCCACCTTCTGGAGCAGCTCCAGCACCTCGTAATAGAGAAAGCCGCCATGGCTGGGTGTGCCTGTGCCCGGTGCGATCGATGGGCAGAAGGCGTCGATGTCGAGCGTGACGTAGACGCGCGCGCCTTTGGGGATGCGGTCTGCCAGAGCCTCGGCACTCAATGCGCGGCACTGGCGGACCGACAGAATATCCGACCCCATGGCGCGCGCCGCGCCATACCCTTCCTTGGCGGTCGAGCTGACATTGCGGATGCCCAGCTGAGTAAGGCCGGTCACATAAGGCTTCTCGGCGGCGCGGCGCATGGGGTTGCCGTGGCCATTGCGCACCCCATGCCGTTCGTCCACGAAATCGAGGTGAGCGTCAATTTGCAGAATATGGATATCGCCGTGCCCGTCAAACGCGTCGACGCAAGGGATGTTGACCGAATGATCGCCGCCGATGGTGACGGGCAGGGCGCCCGCATCGAGGATGGCGCGCACGCCCTTCGTGATGTTTGCGTGGCTTTGGGCCGTGTCCGTGTGAACGATGTCGGCGTCGCCGATATCCACGATGCGCACGTCCGGGCCAAGATAGGTGGTATCATCCTCATGGTCATAGGCGCCGCCATGTCCAAAACTGAAGAGGGTCGACGCCTCGCGCACGGCACGCGGGCCAAAACGGGCGCCGGGGCGAAACTGTGTGCCGCCGTCGAACGGCGCGCCGAGAATGGCGATATCGGCGTCGATCGCGCCCCAATCGGCCACATAAGCCCGCTTGCCGAAGGTCGAAATACCCACGAAGGGCAGGTCGAGCCGCCCGCTTTCATACCCATGTCCGCTCATCTGTCCGCCTCCTGTCAGGTCCGTCAGGCCAGATAGACAGCCCGCGCGCGCCGCGGCAAGCCACCATTTGCCGCGCCTGCGCCTTTTGCCTTTCGCACAAGCGGCATCCGTGAAATAGGGAGTTGCCAAACGATCTGTTCATGGAGAAACGTGATGAAGATTCGTGAGGCTTTGACCTTCGATGATGTCCTTCTGCTTCCTGCCGCGTCCAATGTGCTGCCCAGCACCGCCGATACGCGCACGAAAGTAACCCAGTCAATAACGCTCAACATTCCCTTGCTCAGCTCGGCCATGGATACGGTGACCGAGTCGCGCATGGCGATCTGCATGGCGCAATATGGCGGGATGGGCGTGATCCACCGCAATTTCAACGTCGAGGATCAGGCGAACGAAGTGCGCCGGGTCAAGCGGTTTGTCAGCGGCATCGTCTATAACCCCATTACCCTGACGGCAGATCAGACGTTGGCTGATGCAAAGGCACTGCAAGAGCAGTACCGCGTCAGCGGCTTTCCCGTCATCGATGCCAAGGGCCGCGTCGTCGGCATCGTCACCAACCGCGACATGCGCTTTGCCGATGATGACCACACGCCCGTAAGCGCGATGATGACCTCGGAAAACCTGGCGATCCTGCAAGAGCCTGCGGACCTCGAAGAGGCCAAGTCCCTGATGAAGGCCCGCCGCATCGAAAAGCTGCTGGTCACCGACGGCGGGGGCAAGCTGACCGGGCTGTTGACGCTCAAGGACAGCGAGCAGGCGGTGCTGAACCCTTCGGCTTGCAAGGATCGCCTCGGGCGCCTGCGCGTTGCCGCGGCGACGACGGTGGGCGATACAGGCTTCGAGCGTAGCCAAGCCCTCTTGGATGCGGGCGCCGACATGATCGTGATCGACACCGCGCATGGCCATTCGGCGGGCGTGGCCGAGGCGGTGCGCCGGGTCAAAGCCGTTGCAGGCGATGCGCAGGTGGTCGCGGGCAATGTCGCCACCGGGGACGCGGTGCGCGCACTGATTGATGCGGGCGCGGATGCGGTCAAGGTCGGCATCGGCCCCGGCAGCATCTGCACGACGCGCATGGTGGCCGGCGTCGGCGTGCCGCAGCTGACCGCGATCATGGATTGCGTCGCGGCGGCGGGCGACGTGCCGATCATCGCGGATGGCGGCATCAAGTTTTCGGGCGATTTTGCCAAGGCGATTGCCGCTGGCGCCTCCTGCGCCATGGTCGGCAGCATGATGGCCGGCACGGACGAAAGTCCGGGCGAGATGATCCTCTTCCAGGGACGCTCCTACAAGGCGTATCGGGGCATGGGAAGTCTTGGTGCGATGGCCCGCGGCAGCGCAGACCGCTATTTCCAGAAGGACGCTGCCAGCGACAAGCTGGTCCCCGAGGGCGTAGAGGGGCAGGTGGCCTACAAGGGCTCGGCCGGGACTGTCATCCACCAGCTGGTCGGCGGACTGCGCGCCGCGATGGGCTATACCGGCTGCGCCACGGTCGACGACATGCGCAAGGGCTGCGAGTTCGTGCGCATCACCGGCGCCGGTCTGAGCGAGAGCCACGTGCACGACGTTCAGATCACCCGCGAGTCGCCCAATTATCGAATTGGATAATTGGATCAGCGGGATGTGCGGCTATCTGGATGTCACTATAGGGCGCGCGCCATGACCCCCGGCGCGCGCATTCAGGCCGCCATTGAGCTGCTGGATCGTATCAGTGAGGGCGCGCCTGCCGAAAAGGCGCTGACGACATGGGCCCGCGGCGCCCGGTATGCTGGCTCGGGGGATCGAGCCGCCGTGCGCGACCACGTTTTCCAAGCCTTGCGCTGTTGGCGCTCCTACGCCTGCATCGGTGGCGGCGAGACGGGCCGTGCGCGCATGATCGGTGCGCTGCGCAGTGCAAAGGTGGATCCGGACACGTTTTTCACCGGTGCAGGCCATGCGCCGGAGCCGCTGAGTGCTGATGAGCGGTCCGCAGGCACTGTGCCCTTGGGGGCCGCCGCCTGCGATCTGCCCGATTGGCTCTGGGATGCCTTTCGCGTCTCGTTGAAGGACCGTGCAGAAACAGCGGCGCAGATGCTGCGCGAGCGCGCGCCCGTCATGCTGCGCGTGAATCAGGCCCGTGCAAGCCGCGACCAAGTCATTCGTTCTTTGGCTCAAGACGACGTGAAGGCCGAGCCGCAACCCATTGCCAAGAATGCCCTTTTGGTCACCCACGGCGCGCGCAAGGTGGCGCGCAGCCGCGCGTATCTGGAGGGCCTCGCAGAGCTTCAGGACGGCTCGGGTCAAGCTGCGATGGAAGGGATTAATCTGACGGATGCGCAGAGCGTCCTCGACTATTGCGCGGGCGGCGGCGGCAAGGCGCTTGCGCTGGCTGCGCGCGCGCAGGCAGAGATCTATGCCCATGATATCGACCCCGCGCGGATGCAGGATCTGCCCGAGCGCGCGGCGCGGGCAGGCGCGCGCGTGGCGACGCTGGAAACATCAGCTTTAGCGTCCAAGGCCCCGTATTCCATCGTTTTATGCGATGCGCCCTGTTCGGGAAGCGGCACCTGGCGCCGCGCTCCCGAGGCAAAGTGGCGCCTGACGCCTGAGCGTCTGGCCGAGCTGACCGAGATCCAGGCAGGCATCCTGCGCGAGGCGTCGCACCTCGTCGCGCCCGAGGGGCGGCTGATCTACGCCACCTGTTCTGTGCTCAGGGATGAAAACGAGGACCGCATTGATGCCTTTCTGGACAGCGCCCCCGAATGGGCGCTGCGCAAGATGCAGCGCTTTGATGTCTCGGAGGCGGGCGATGGATTTTTCGTGGCACATATGGCGCGAAAAGATAAAATTGCTCAGTTCTGATGGGGGTTTTCCCGGAAATATTAAGACGCGGTTAAGGGTTCTGGTGCAAGCGTAGCAGAGATCTTGTGCAGCAAAGGACCTCGCGCGTGACCGTTCCTGACCATGCAATCGGCCCTGTGAAGGTTGCGGCGTCTCGCATGCGGCCTCATGCGAGCCTCGTGTTTTGCTCGGCAATGCTTTTTGCCCTCACCGCATTCATGGTGGCGCCCGGACCTGAAAGGCATGTGATCATATTGGTCGCCGCCATATTGGGCTGCGCGTCATTGTGGATCGTTGCCATTGCGCGTCTGTCTGAGGCCTCGGGCGTTCGCGCGACCTCGGCGGTGAGCGATCTGATCGAGCATGACGCCGTCGCATGCATCGTGACCGGTGCCGATGGTGAAGTCACCTACTGCAATGACGCGGCAGAGCGCGGCTATGAAGCCCGACGTTTCAGCACGATTGCGGGGGTGCTTCAGCCCTTGATCGCAAATCCGGGTGCAATTCTATACAGGCTCCAGACCAGCGCCCGCGCGCGGGGCGCTGCCCATGAGGATGTGGTCACCGGGGCCGGGCATGTTCGCCTATCAGTGCATCGCGCGGGTGGGGACATGCTGCTCTGGCGGATTGAGAAATCCGCTGAGAGTGCGGCGCGCCGCGGCGGTGCCGTTCCGTTGCCGATGCTGACGGTCGGCCGCAACAACGCCGTGCTTTTCATGAATGATGCGGCCCGGCTTCTGATTGGCGAGCGGGCGCGCACCCTAGATCGCATTTGTGCCAAGTTACCGCTGAGGTCGGGCCAGATGAACGACATCAGCACGCAGACGGGTGTGCAATCGTGTCTGGTGGTCGAGCTTGAAGGCATAGCAGGGCGTAGGGAGATCTTTGTGATGCCCGGTGTGGCCGCCACAGAGCGCCCATCAGATGGCTGGACCTTCTTTGATGAGCTTCCCGTGCCTTTGCTCAAACTGACGCGGGGCGGGGCCATACTGCTTTGCAACAGGCCTGCAAGTGATCTGCTCGGGTGCGCCGATTGGGGGGGCAAGCAGATCACCGACTTGCTGGAAGGGCTGGGAAGGTCCATTCCGGACTGGCTGGAGGATGCCGCGCTGGCCAGGGGAAGCGTGCATTCCGAATTCTTGCGCGTGCGCCGTGCAGATGAGGAAATCTTCATTCAAGTGACACTCAACCGCGCGACCCAAGAGGGTGAGACCATCTTGATCGCGGTGCTGAATGATGCGACCGAATTGAAATCCTTGGAGGCGCAATTCGTTCAATCCCAAAAGATGCAGGCGATCGGGCAACTTGCTGGCGGTGTTGCACATGATTTCAACAATCTTTTGACGGCGATTTCCGGACATTGCGATCTTCTGCTTTTGCGCCACGATCAGGGCGATTCGGACTACGGTGATCTGTTGCAGATCGCGCAGAACGCCAACCGGGCAGCCTCGCTCGTGAATCAGTTGCTTGCTTTTTCGCGCAAGCAGACGCTGCGTCCCGAGATCATGGATTTGCGTGACGCGATGTCGGATCTCACACATTTGCTCAATCGGCTCGTGGGCGAGAAAATCATCCTGTCGCTCAATCATGACCCGACCTTGTGGTCGATCCGCGCGGACAAGCGTCAGTTCGAGCAGATCATCATGAACCTCGTCGTAAATGCGCGCGATGCAATGTCTGGGGGCGGCGAAATCAAGATTGAGACGCAGAACGTAACGCTTGAGGCGCCGTTGCACCGGGACCGTGCGGTCGTCTCTCCGGGACGCTGGGTGAAAATAAGCGTATCGGATCAGGGCACCGGCATCCCTCCGGATCGGCTGCAGAAAGTCTTTGAGCCGTTCTTCACCACCAAGCGTCCGGGGGAGGGCACGGGCCTAGGGCTTTCGACAGCCTATGGAATCGTCAAGCAAACCGGTGGCTTCATTTTCGTTGATAGCGAGCGGGATGTCGGCACGACCTTTTTCTTGCTGTTTCCGGCACATGAAACTGCGGCGGCCGTCATTGCAGCCGAGCCTCAGCCAATCATGGAGGTTACTCCGGCAGAGGGAAGTGTTCTTTTGGTCGAAGATGAGGCGCCGGTGCGGGCCTTTGCCTCACGTGCGCTCCAGATGCGCGGATTCACCGTTCTGGAGGCAGAATCGGCCGAAGAGGCTCTCGATATACTTTCGGACAAATCGGTCTTTGTGGATGTCTTTGTCACCGATGTCGTCATGCCTGGGATGGATGGTCCGACGTGGGTGCAAAAGGCGCTGGTGGATCGGCCAGAGGTTCGTGTGGTCTTTGTCTCCGGCTACGCAGAGGAGGATTTCGGCGATACGCAAGCCCGGATACCGAATTCCGTTTTCTTGCCAAAGCCGTTTTCTCTGACCGAGCTGACGGAGATTGTTCAACGCCAATCCAAGGTCTGAAGCATTGCGTTTGGTCTGGGCATCATCATTCTGCGCGTAGCACGTGATGCACTTCTGTTGCGCCCGAAATTTTCACATAACTTGATGTTTCGAACGGCTGAAAGGCGGCGATCGAATCGCGGATCCGACCCTTGTTCACAGCGCGTATCGATTCAGTGACGTCTCACTTCACCGCATCATCACGTCTTGAGGAGGGGCAGTCATATTGATCGGGTTTTCATCCTCACGGTCCTTGCTACCGACAGTGGGCAAGCACGCGTGTTATGACGCTCCGAAAGATTGGCTCTATGAGATGGCCGTTCTCGTCAAGCCGAATGCACGGGGGATGCGTCAGGTTCTGCGGTGTAGTGGCCACGTTCAGTGATGCTGTCATAAAGTCGGAAATCAGGCGCATATTTGCGGCGCAGAATGGCTTCGGTCTCACTCGACAGTGGCAAAGGCTCCTGCGGCGACGCGTTCAATCGCCGCGTTTCGACGCGCAGACCAAGCCGATCTTCCAGATACGCTGTCAGCGCGCCTTGGTTCTCATAGCGAAAGAGATGGGTTGCCGCAGTCCCGTTTCGCTGCGGTTCGAGAAATTTCGATTGCGACCCGACATTCGCATGACGCGGTTGATCACCCTGCACGTAGGCTTGGACGAAATCATCGAAGCTGAGCCCCTCGGTGCTGGTTGGCCGGCCCGACAGAAAGGGTCTCTGACGATAGCGATACCAACTGCCCAGCCAGTCGATCGGCGCGCGCATCACGGCGATCACGTGCAAATCTTCGCCGATGAACTTTTCCAAGGCCGGTCGGAAAAACCGATTGTAGCGAAAAATCGGCGCGTGCTTGAGCTCGGGCGGATCGCTGATGATCATCGACGCGTGCGGGCCAAGGGCCGCTTGCCACGCGGTCGTGCCGGTCTTGGGGACCGACAGGAAAACCAGTTTATGCTTTGAGAATACCATCATAGCGCGAGTGTTACCCTTGGATTGCGCAAAAAAACATATGCTCATGGGGCGATCTTAACCGTTCTTCAACACTTCCGGGGAATTGTGAAGCCAAGAACATTTGACTTGAAATGTTCGCGCTTTGTCTGCAAAAGGGTGGGAACAAGACGCGAACAAACGCAGTGATTGCCGCTTGGGGCATGGTGTGGAATAAGGATGCGAACGCAATGGCAACGGCAGATCTTTTGAGCATGGACA
This sequence comes from Roseovarius sp. D0-M9, assembly GCF_037083805.1. Taxonomy (NCBI): domain Bacteria; kingdom Pseudomonadati; phylum Pseudomonadota; class Alphaproteobacteria; order Rhodobacterales; family Roseobacteraceae; genus Roseovarius; species Roseovarius sp. D0-M9. Next base: position 11,581 of record NZ_JBAPKZ010000024.1, read on the forward strand.
ATAAGAAGAGCGCAGACAAGCAAAAGGCCCTCGACAGTGCCCTGGCGCAGATCGAGCGGCAATTCGGCAAGGGCTCGATCATGAAGCTGGGTGGCGACAATGTCCTCAAGGACATTGAGGCGACCTCGACCGGATCGCTCGGCCTGGATATCGCGCTGGGGATTGGCGGTATTCCAAAGGGCCGTGTCGTCGAGGTTTATGGTCCCGAAAGCTCGGGCAAGACAACGCTGACGCTGCATTGCATCGCCGAAGAGCAGAAGAAGGGCGGCGTTTGTGCCTTCGTTGATGCAGAGCACGCTCTTGACCCGCAGTATGCGCGCAAGCTGGGTGTCGATCTGGATGAGCTGCTGATTTCGCAGCCCGACACGGGCGAGCAGGCCTTGGAGATCGTGGATACGCTGGTGCGGTCCGGCGCGGTCAGCATGGTCGTGGTCGATTCGGTCGCGGCACTGACGCCGAAGTCCGAACTGGAAGGCGACATGGGCGACAGTAGTGTTGGCGTGCATGCCCGTCTGATGAGCCAGGCGATGCGCAAGCTGACCGGTTCCATCAGCCGCACGAAATGCACGGTGATCTTCATAAACCAGATCCGCATGAAGATTGGCGTTATGTTTGGCTCGCCCGAGACGACGACGGGCGGCAATGCGTTGAAATTCTATAGCTCGGTGCGTCTCGACATTCGCCGGATCGGCGCGCTCAAGGACCGTGACGAGGTGGTCGGCAACGCGACCCGCGTCAAGGTGGTCAAGAACAAGGTGGCCCCCCCCTTCAAGCAGGTTGAGTTTGACATCATGTATGGCGAAGGCATCAGCAAGATGGGCGAGATCCTGGATTTGGGCGTCAAGGCCGGTATTGTCGAGAAATCGGGTAGCTGGTTCAGCTATGGTGATGAGCGGATCGGGCAGGGACGTGAAAACGCCAAGACGTATCTCAAGGAGCACACCAAGATCTCGCTTGAGATCGAGGACAAGATCCGCGCAGCCCATGGTCTTGATTTTGACCTGAGCGACGCCGATCGCAGTGGTGGAGATGACGACGACCTGATGGAAGCGTAGGCGCGCCGCCATTCCCGAGACGAAAGGCCCGGGCGCAGTTGCGCACCGGGCCTTTTTCTTGCGGTAGACAGGGCGGGCGGGGGCGGATAATCAGAAACGCGCCCGACCCGTCAGAATTGATCCCGTGAAAGAGGCCCCGCATGCCGACGCTGAACGATATCCGCTCGACCTTTCTGAGCTATTTCGACCGCAACGATCACCGCATCGTCGACAGCTCGCCGCTCGTGCCGCGCAATGATCCGACGCTCATGTTCACCAATTCGGGCATGGTTCAGTTCAAGAACCTGTTCACCGGCGTCGAGCGCCGCGACTACAACCGTGCCACTTCTAGCCAGAAATGCGTGCGCGCGGGCGGCAAGCATAACGACCTGGACAACGTCGGCTACACCGCGCGCCACCACACTTTCTTTGAAATGATGGGTAATTTCAGCTTTGGCGACTACTTCAAGGAGGATGCCATCCGCTTTGCCTGGGAGCTTCTGACGCGCGATTTCGGTCTCGACAAGTCCAAGCTTCTTGTGACCGTTTACCACACCGACGATGAGGCGGCGAATATCTGGAAAAAGGTTGCGGGCCTTACCGATGACCGTATCATCCGCATCGCGACGGATGATAATTTCTGGTCGATGGGCGCGACCGGCCCGTGCGGGCCGTGTTCCGAGATTTTTTACGATCATGGCCCCGAAATCTGGGGCGGTCCTCCGGGCAGTCCCGAAGAGGATGGAGATCGCTTCATCGAAATATGGAACCTCGTCTTCATGCAGAACGAGCGGTTTGAGGACGGCACGCAGCGCGATCTCGATATGCAGTCGATCGACACCGGCATGGGGCTGGAGCGGATCGGGGCGCTCTTGCAGGGCAAGCACGACAATTACGACACTGACCTGATGCGCGCGCTGATCGAGGCCAGTGCCCATGCGACCAGCACCGATGCGGATGGGCCGGGCAATGTGCATCACCGTGTGATCGCCGATCATCTGCGCTCGACCTCGTTCCTGATGGCCGATGGCGTGATGCCCTCGAATGAGGGGCGTGGGTATGTGCTGCGCCGGATCATGCGGCGCGCGATGCGCCACGCGCATCTCCTAGGGGCCAAGGATCCGGTGATGCACCGCCTTGTGCCGTCGCTGGTGACGCAGATGGGGCAAGCCTTCCCCGAGCTCGGCCGCGCGCAGGGCATGATCGAAGAAATGCTGCGTCTGGAAGAGACACGCTTCAAGCAGACGCTGGAGCGGGGACTGGGCCTTCTGGATGAAGCGGTGATGGATCTGGACGAAGGCGCCGATCTGCCCGGCGCGACCGCGTTCAAGCTGTATGATACCTTCGGATTTCCGCTCGATCTGACGCAGGATGCGCTGCGTGAAAAGGGGCGCGGCGTTGACACCGCAGGATTTGACGAGGCGATGGCCGAACAGAAGGCCAAAGCGCGCGCCGCATGGGCCGGCACCGGCGAGGCGGTTGATCAGGCTGTCTGGTTCGACATCGCGGAAAAGAGCGGCGTCACCGATTTTCTGGGCTACGACACAGAAACAGCCGAGGCGCAGATCGTCGCCCTCGTCGAGGACGGTGCGCCGGTCGCCAGCGCATCGGAGGGGGCCTCGGTCCAGATCGTGCTGAATCAGACGCCGTTCTACGCCGAATCCGGTGGTCAGGTTGGCGACAGCGGCACGTTGCGCTGCGAAGGCGGCGAGGCACGCATCACCGATACGCGCAAGGTGGCGGGTGTCTTCATCCATTTCGCCGAGATCACGCAAGGCACCCTGAGCAAGGGCGCGGCGGCGCAGCTTGAGGTCGATCATGGCCGCCGCAGCGCGATCCGGGGCAACCATTCGGCGACGCACCTGCTGCATGAGGCGCTGCGCGAGACGCTGGGCGATCATGTGGCGCAGCGCGGCAGCCTCAACGCCGAGGATCGTCTGCGCTTTGATTTCAGCCACACCAAGGCATTGAGTGCCGATGAACTGGCCCGCGTCGAAGCCGATGTGAACGCCTTCATTCGCCAGAATGCGCCGGTGCAGACGCGCATCATGACGCCGGACGAGGCGCGCGCCTTGGGAGCGCAGGCACTCTTTGGTGAAAAATACGGTGATGAGGTCCGGGTCGTCTCAATGGGACGCAAGGACGGATCGGGCCGCGGCACCGATGGCCAGACTTACTCGATCGAGCTTTGCGGGGGCACGCATGTGGCCGCGACGGGTGATATCGGGCTGTTCGTGCTGCTTGGCGATGCGGCCTCGAGCGCCGGGGTGCGCCGGATCGAGGCCCTGACCGGCGAGGCGGCGCTGCGCCATCTGGGCGGGCACTCAAAAGCGCTGACCGAAATCGCGGGCGCGCTGAAGGTGCGACCCGAGGATGCGCAATCGCGCGTGCAGGCCTTGATGGACGAGCGCCGTGCGCTGGTCCAGGAGGTTGCGCAGTTGCGGCGTGATCTGGCGATGTCGGGCGGTGCGGGGCAGGGCGGCGAGGCCGAGATCGAAGAGATCGGCGGCATGCGCCTGATCGCCCAGGTGCTGAGCGGCGTGGCCGGCAGGGATTTGCCCGGTCTGATCGACCAACTCAAGGCGCGCGTGGAAAGCGGCGCGGTCCTTTTGATCGCCGATGTCGGCGGCAAGGCTGCGGTCGCTGCGGGTGTGACCGATGACAGAGTGGGCGATACCTCGGCGGTTGACATGGTGCGCGCGGCTGTCACCGAACTTGGCGGCAAGGGGGGCGGTGGTCGCCCCGATCTTGCGCAAGGTGGCGCGGCCAGCGTCGACAATTCCAGCGCCGCGATGGATGCGGTGCGCGCCCTTTTGAAAGGATAAACCATGCCAGCACTTTGGATCGGCCACATCACCGTCACCGATGAGGAGGCGTATGGCCGCTATGCCGCGCTGGCCGGGCCCGCCATCGCCAAACATGGGGGCGCGTTCATCGCGCGCGGCGGGCGCTTTGTTCAGCTTGAGGGCAAGGCGCGTCCACGCAATGTCGTCGCCCGCTTTGCTTCGGTCGAAGCCGCCGAGGCATGCTATCATTCGCCCGAATACCAAGAGGCGCTCGCCCATGCCAAGGGCGCGGCGGAGCGTGAGTTGCTGGTGGTCGAGACGACCGAATAGCGTGATCTCGTGCATTGGTGCTCTGAACCGACGCGTACCCAACTGTCTCGTTAATCGTCGGTTTCAGCAGACGGCGCGGCGATTGTTGCCATGGCTGCTTCGGTGTCTCCGGCATTGGCTTGGGATCTTGGTCGCGCCCGAGCATATCGTGATTTGCCAGATTGCCTGTAAGAAAAGCTGATAGGGCTGGACGCATTAGCGACGGCACCTAACTCCTCCTCACAAGGGGGAGTTCGCTGATGACATGGATACTGCGGTTATTGATTGTTTGTCTGCCTTCGGTGCTGGCCGCGCAGGAGGCCAAGCTACTTGACCGCGACGGCGCGGTCCTGTTGATGCGTCATGCCTTGGCGCCCGGCACAGGCGATCCGGGGGATTTTCAGCTGGGCGATTGCAGCACGCAGCGCAACCTCAGCGATGAGGGTCGCGATCAGGCGCGCCGCATCGGCGCCGCCTTGCGCGCGGCGGATGTGCGCCCCACGCATGTCTTTACCAGTGAGTGGTGCCGTAGTCGCGAGACGGCCGAACTCCTGGATCTGGGCGAGGTGATCCCGCTTCCTGCGCTCAACTCGCATTTTGCGGGACGCGGCGACAAGGCTGCACAGACGCGCGCGGTAATGGACACGCTGGCCAATTTGCCAGACGATGCGCGCCCGATATTGGTGACGCATCAGGTCAATATCACGGCGCTCAGCGGAACTTTCGCCCGTTCGGGCGAGATCGTGATGACCGTATCAGACGAAAACGGCCAGCTCATCGAGGCTGGCCGATTCATGATTGAGCCTTGAAATCAGGCGCTTTTTGAGGCGCGCTTGCGCTCGTGCGGGTCCAGATGCCGCTTGCGCAGACGGATCGCATTGGGCGTGACCTCAACCAACTCGTCATCGTCGATATAGGCGATGGCTTGCTCGAGGCTCATCTCGACTGGGGTGGTCAGGCGCACGGCCTCATCGGTGCCGGAGGCGCGCACGTTGGTCAGCTTCTTGCCCTTGAGGGGGTTCACTTCCAGATCGTTTTCGCGGCTGTGCTCGCCGATGATCATGCCGGTATAGATCTTGGCCTGCGGGCCGATGAACATCTTGCCGCGATCCTCTAGGTTCCACAGCGCATAGGCCACCGACTCGCCGTTTTCCATCGAGATCAGCACGCCTGCGCGGCGACCCGGAATGGTGCCACGATACGGCGACCAGCTGTGAAACACACGGTTCAGCACGCCGGTGCCGCGAGTGTCGGTCAGAAATTCGCCGTGATAGCCGATCAGGCCGCGCGACGGGACATGCGCGATGATGCGCGTCTTGCCAGCGCCTGCGGGCTTCATCTCGGTCAGATCGCCCTTGCGCGGACCGGTCAGTTTTTCGATGACGGCGCCCGAGTATTCGTCATCGACGTCGATCGTGACTTCCTCGATTGGCTCCACGCGCTCGCCATTCTCGCCTTCGCGCATGACGACCTGCGGGCGCGAAATGCTCAGCTCAAAGCCCTCGCGGCGCATGTTCTCGATCAGAACGCCCATCTGTAATTCGCCGCGCCCAGCAACCTCGAAGGCCTCGCCGCCGGGGGTGTCGGTCACCTTGATGGCGACGTTCGATTCGGCTTCTTTCATCAGGCGGTCCCGGATCACGCGGGATTGCACCTTCTTGCCATCGCGGCCGGCAAGGGGGCTGTCGTTGATGCCGAAGGTGACGGTGATCGTCGGCGGATCAATCGGACGCGCCTCAAGAGGCTCGTCCACCGCGAGGGCGCAGATCGTGTCGGCGACCGTCGCCTTGGACATGCCCGCAAGGCTGACGATATCGCCGGCCTGCGCTTCTTCGATGTCCTGACTGGCCAGACCCCGGAAGGCCTGGATGCGCGTCACGCGAAATTGCTCGATCTTCTGGCCGATGCGGCTGAGGGCCTGCACGGTCGCGCCGACCTTCAGCTTGCCCGATTCCACGCGGCCCGTCAGCAGGCGGCCCACGAAGGGGTCCGCGCCCAGCGTCGTTGCCAGCATGCGGAAATCCTCGTCCTGACGCTTGACCTGGCGCGGCGATGGCACGTGATTGACGATCAACTCGAAGAGCGCGGTCAAATCCTTGCGCGGTCCGTCCAGTTGATGATCGGCCCAGCCAGAGCGCCCCGAGGCATACATATGCGGGAAATCGAGCTGATCGTCATCCGCGCCAAGGCTGGCGAAAAGGTCAAAGCATTCGTCCAGCGCGCGATCGGGCTCGGCGTCGGTCTTGTCGACCTTGTTCAGAACCACGATCGGGCGCAGGCCGAGGGCCAGCGCCTTGGAGGTGACGAATTTGGTCTGGGGCATCGGGCCTTCGGCCGCGTCGACCAGCAGAACCACACCGTCGACCATGCTCAGGATACGCTCCACCTCGCCACCGAAGTCGGCGTGGCCGGGCGTATCGACGATGTTGATGCGCTTGCCCTTCCATTCGACCGAGGTCGGCTTGGCAAAGATGGTGATGCCGCGCTCGCGCTCCAGGTCGTTGCTGTCCATCGCGCGCTCGTCCACGGCCTGATTGGCGCGGAAGGCGCCCGATTGCTTGAGCAATTCGTCGACTAGCGTCGTCTTGCCATGGTCCACGTGGGCGATAATCGCGATGTTGCGAAGGTCCATTCGAGTAAATCCTTGGGGTTTTTTTCAGCGCCCTATAGCCTGCGCGCCTGTTTGACCAGAGCAAAGAGGGGTTCAGGCGGATATCGGCGCGCCTGTGTTGCCGCGCGGCAGGCTAAAGGTGCAGCCGTGTCGGGCCGATATCACGCAGCATCGCACCCGCCTCCAGCTTGAAACGCGCAAGGCCCGGCCCGCGCGCCGGATCGGCAAGCCCGAGATCGAGGCGCGCGTAACCACGCTGGCTTAATATGCACGAGGCGCGCCAGAGAAGCAAATTATGTGCGCTGAGGCCGCGCCCGCGTGGGCCGGTCCAGCCGATGTGATAGGTCGCGGTATCGCCGTGGAGCAGCATCAGCATGAAGGCGACGGGCGTCCCGGCCTCGGCTGCGGTGATCATCAGGTTCGCCTCAGGCGCAAACGCCGCCCACCTTTCAGTGAAGGCAGTCGGCAGCGCGGCGTAGCGCCGTACTTTGCGCTGCGCCGTCTCGGCGGCCAGAAGGGGCGCATCGCGGGGCAGGTCCAGCGGGCGCGCGGTGACGGTCAGGCCGGCCTTTTCGGCGTGCGCCAGGCGATTGCGCCATTTTCCGTGCTGGGCGGCGCGGCGCGCGGCCTCATCCGGGCGCAGGTCCAACTCGGCCATCTTCATGCCCTTCGAAGCGCGCAGGCCGGTTTTCCCCAAGCCCGTGGCCTCCAAGCCTGCGTCGGTGCTGGTTGCCCAAAGCGCGCGCCAAGGCGCCGCACGGGTCAGGGCGGCGTTGGCGCGCGTGCACAGATCAGGCGGCGCGCCAGCGCACCAGACCGGACCGCGCGGCATCCAGGCAAGCCGCAGCGGGCCGATCTTGCGCAGATGGATGCGCGCGCGCCCGATCAATGCGCCCTCTGCGCGCAACTCCGCCAGCGCGCTGGTGCATCCGAAATGGGCGAGGGTCGCAGCGTAGGGGCCGCTTTGCTGAAGAGGGGTGCCGGGCAGATCACACGCGCACTCGGGCTCGCCAAAGGCGATGTCGATTTCAGGATATGTGAGCCGCGGATGGAACATGGGCGCCAGTAAACGGCGCCCATGCCTAACATCGCGTTAACGGGCGAGGGCTGGCTGCCTTAAAACGGAATCTCGTCGTCGAAATCGCGCGAGGGGGCACTGCCACCACCGCCGCTGCCCGAGGAGCCGCCACGGTCGTCGGGGCCGCCATAGCCACCCCCACCGCCGCCATAATCGCCGCCGCCGCCGCCATATCCACCGCCCGCGCTGCCGCCGCCACCACCTTCGCCGCGACCGTCCAGCATGGTCAGCGTCGAGGAGTAGGGCCGCAGAACCACCTCGGTCGAATAGCGATCCTGGCCGGACTGGTCTTGCCATTTGCGCGTCTCAAGCTGGCCCTCGATATATACTTTTGAGCCCTTTTTCAGATATTGCTCGGCAATCCGTGCGAGCGGTTCGGAAAAGATAGCGACCGAATGCCATTCGGTGCGCTCGCGGCGCTCACCGGTGCTTTTGTCCTTCCACTGCTCGGATGTGGCGATGCGCAGGTTGCACACCTTGCCGCCGTTCTGGAAGGTCCGCACCTCGGGGTCGCGGCCCAGATTGCCGATGATGATGACTTTGTTAACCGACCCGGCCATGCGCGTCCTCCTAATGGAATTTTGAATTTCACCCCGTGTTACATCACCACACGCTGGTTAACGCCAGCCTAAAATATGGCAACAGCGCCGGGGGTCGAGGTGGCGACGGTGCGTCAAGACTGGATATCGGCGCCGTAATCGGTTAACGTTTCGCACCTGGGACGGGATAAAGAGATTTCATCATGAAGACTTTTCTGGCAACCGCGCTGGCGGTTTCTGTTGTGGCAGGGGCGGGACAGGCTCAGGTCCTGTCCACGAAAGGCACTGGCAATCTCTTCAAATCGAAGACAAGCGTGTTGGATAACCGCGCCGCGTCGCAATACAATTCTTCGGTCCGCCTGCAACCGGCCAAGATCAACACACCCACCAAATGGGGCACGGCCAAGACCTATACCGGCAGTTACCGTGGCGAGTTTCTGAGCATGGCCAAGGAGGCCGCGCGCAGACATTCCGTGCCCGAAGACCTCTTCTTGCGGCTTGTGCAGCAGGAAAGCGGCTGGCGGCCCACGGCGCTGAGCCACAAGGGCGCAATCGGGCTGGCGCAGTTGATGCCGGGCACGGCTGCGGTCCTGCGCGTCGATCCGCATGATCCGCGTCAGAACCTCGAAGGCGGTGCGCGCTATCTGGCGATGCAGTATCGCGAGTTTGGCTCGTGGCGTCTGGCGCTTGCCGCCTATAATGCGGGGCCGGGTGCGGTCAAGAAATACGGCGACGTGCCGCCCTACAAGGAAACGACCAATTACGTGCGTGTGATCTGGGGCAGCTGAGGCAGCTCAGGCCTTGCGGGCGCGGCGGCGCAGCTCGGACGGGCTGAGCCCTGTATGCTGCAAGATGAAGCGCGAGAAGTAGGCCGCGCTGCCAAAGCCCAGCTGCGCCGCGACATGGCGCACCGCGTCGCTCCCATCCTCCAGGCCCTCGCGCGCGGCGTGAAGGGTCCGCTGTACCAGCAGATCGGCGGCGGTCATGCCGCAGCAGGTCTTGCAACTGCGCGTCAGATGCGTGGGCGTCACCCCCAGATCGCGGGCATAATCGGCCATTGGCTGGCCCGTTGCGTGATCCTGTTCGATCAGCGCGGCATAGGCGGCGACAAGGCGCTGCGCGGCACTGAGGCGCGGCGCAGGTGCCTGCCCGATCAGCGCCCGGCGCAGCCAGACCGTGACCATGATCGCCAGCGCTTCGGCGGCCTCGTCGGCAAAGGGGCGCGCGGCGCTTGCCTCGCGCGTCATGGCCTCGAGAAGGCTGGTCAGTTCGCCCTGCTGATGAACTTCGCGGATTCGCAGATGTTCGCTCTGATCGGGCATCAGGGCGGGACCGTCGGGCGCAATCAGACAGACCTGCCCATAGCAGCCCGGCCCGACATCCAGCGAGAAGAGCGTGCCAGCGGGCACTGCAAGCGCATTATGCGCGCCGACACCGCGCCGCAGGCCGCTGACCGTGGCGCGGGCCTGACCGCGTGTCACCCAGATCAGCGCATGGCGCGGCTGGCTGTGCGGCAGGTTCAGCCGCCACGGCGCGCCGCGCGACCATTGCGCGATGGTAAGGATCTGCGGGGCGTCACTCATTGGCGATGTGCGCCTTTTGTTAGAATCATCCAAGCTTGCATCAGGGGCAGGGCTGCGGCCAGTGGGAATGGTTATAAATTGCAGATCTGGCGATTTATGTGCGCAGATTAGGTGCGCGCGATGCGCTGCCAGTCCTTCATGCGCGCGCGAAACCATGTGCGCTGGCGCTTGGCGAACTGGCGCGTGGCGATGGTGGCGGCCTCAGTCGCGGCGACAAGCGTGCATTCGCCGCGCAGATAGGCGGCGAGTTCGGGCGCGCCGATGGCGCGGGCCGCTTGTCGTTCGCGGGGCCTGTGCAGATGTGTGCGCACCTCGTCCAGCGCGCCGGCCTCGATCATCGCCTCCAGACGATGCGCGATACGCGTATTCAGCCAATCACGCGGGGCATCCAGCACCAGCGCATGGCACTGCGGCAGCGGCAACAGGGGCGCGGGCGTTGCGTCCTGCCACGCAGCCAGACCGCGCCCCGTGGCGCACTGCACCTCCCACGCGCGCTGGACGCGCATGGGGTTTTTCAGATCGACGCGGGCCGCTGTCTGGGCGTCGAGTGCGGCGATCATCCTATCCATCCCGCCATCCAGCCGCAGCGCATCGGCCTTTTCGCGCACATCCTCGGGGATGGGGGGAATCTCGGCCAGCCCTTGGGTCAGCGCCGTGAAATAAAGCCCCGTGCCGCCAACGATGATGGGCCTTTCGCCACCGGACAGAAGCGGCGCCACCTCGCGCAGCCATTGGCCGGCGGAATACGCCGCGTCCTGTGCGACATGGCCATAGAGCAGATGGGGCGCGCGCGCCTCATCCTCGGGGCTGGGCCGGGCGGTCAGGATGCGCCAGCCGTCATAGACCTGCATGGAATCGGCGTTGATCACCACGCCGCCCAAACGCTCGGCAATCTCCAGCGCCAGCGCGGATTTGCCCGATGCGGTCGGCCCCGCGATCAGGACGGGCCGGTCGCGCGATATGTCGAGATGGCTCAGCATGTGTGCCTTCTAGCGTGGGCGCGGCGCGCTGGCGAGGGCCGGTGCGGCGTTTTGGTGCCGGGCCGAGGGCAGCCCGCGCTTTAAGCGATTGAACATTGCCGCCATTTGCGACATTTTGCGCGCCAGAGCGCCCCCTGACATTTTGCCAGACCCGCAAGCCAGACCCACAAGACGGAGCCACCCCATGCCCGATAGCGACACCCCAAGAACGACCTTTCGGCGCGTGATGCTGAAAATCTCGGGGGAGGCGCTGATGGGAGATACGGCCTACGGCCTGCATCCGCCGACGGTCGAGCGCATCGCGCGCGAGGTCAAGGTGGTCCACGACATGGGCGTCGAGATCTGCATGGTCATCGGCGGCGGCAACATCTTTCGCGGGCTTCAGGGCAGCGCGCAGGGGATGGAGCGGACGACCGCCGACTACATGGGCATGCTCGCCACCGTGATGAACGCGCTTGCCATGCAAAGCGCGCTGGAGGCCGAGGGCGTCTTTTGCCGGGTCATCTCGGCCATTCGGATGGACGAGGTCGCCGAGCCTTACATTCGCCGCCGTGCCGTGCGCCACCTCGAGAAAAAGCGCGTCTGCATCTTTGCGGCGGGCACGGGCAACCCCTATTTCACTACCGATACCGCCGCGACGCTGCGCGCCAACGAGATGGCCTGCGAGGCGATCCTCAAGGGGACCAAGGTGGATGGTGTCTATGACAAGGATCCGGTGACCAACGCGGATGCCGTTCGCTACGACCGCATTTCATATGACGACGTGCTGCAAAAACACCTGAAGGTCATGGATGCCAGCGCCATCGCGCTGGCGCGCGACAACAACCTGCCCATCATCGTCTTTTCGCTGGACGAGCCGGGGGGATTCAAGGGAATCCTCGCGGGAGAGGGCACCTATACCACCGTTCACGCCTGAGGGCGCACCGGGCCTGCGCCGCGCGCGCGGCCATCTGACAGACTGCAAGAGGATAGACCACCATGGCCGAAGACATCGAAATCGACACCGCCGATCTGGAGCGGCGGATGGAAGGCGCGATCGCCTCGCTCAAGATCGAATTTGCCTCTCTACGCACGGGGCGGGCCTCGGCCTCGATGCTGGAGCCGGTGATGGTCGACGCCTATGGCGCGCAAACGCCGATCAATCAGGTGGGCACCGTCAACGTGCCCGAGCCGCGCATGGTCACCATCAACGTCTGGGACAAGGGGCTGGTCAACAAGGTGGAAAAGGCCATCCGCGAGAGCGGCCTTGGCATCAATCCACAGATGAACGGCACAATCATCATGCTGCCCATTCCCGAGCTGAATGAAGAGCGCCGCCGCGAACTGACCAAGGTGGCCTCGAATTACGCCGAACACGCCCGCGTCGCCGTGCGCAACGTGCGCCGCGACGGCATGGACCAGATCAAGAAGGCCAAGGGCGAAGGGATGTCGGAGGACGACCAGAAGTTCTGGGAGACCGAGGTGCAGGACCTGACCAACCGCTTTATCGCCCGCGTCGACGAAACGCTCGAGACCAAGCAGGCGGAGATCATGCAGGTTTGATGTTCACCCGATCGAGCACCAAGCGGCAGGCAAAAGGCGCCGAAGCCGCGCCGCGCGACCCCGATGAGGGCCATCGCGGTCCGCGCCACGTGGCGGTCATCATGGATGGCAACGGCCGCTGGGCGCAGGCGCGCGGGCGGCCGCGTCTCTTTGGCCATCACGCAGGGGCCAAGCGGGTGCGCGAGATCGTCAATGCCTGCCCTGATCTGGGGGTCGAGTACCTGACGGTCTTTGCGTTTTCCACCGAGAATTGGAAGCGCACGCAGGCCGAAGTTTCCGGGCTGATGAGCCTTTTCCGGCGCTACATTTCGAAAGAGGCGCGGGCGCTGCGCGACGAGGGCGTGCGCGTGCGCTTTATTGGGGACCGGGTGCGCCTCGATGCCAAGCTGATTGCGCTGATGGACGAACTCGAATCTTTGACTGAGCATAATGAGCGGATCAACCTGACTATCGCGCTCAATTACGGCAGCCGAGACGAGGTGAGCCGCGCGATCAAGGATCTCGCAGGGGATGTCGCCAAAGGAACGCTGAGCCCAGCGGATGTCGATGAAGAGACCCTGACGAAGTATCTGGACACAAGGGTTCTGCCGGATCCGGATCTGGTGATCCGCACCTCGGGCGAGGCGCGGATTTCGAACTTCCTGCTTTGGCAGTCGGCCTATGCGGAATATGAATTCGTCGATACGCTCTGGCCTGATTTCACCAAGGACATCTTTGCCGGAATCGTTGGCGCATACGGCGTGCGCGATCGCCGATTTGGAGGAACGAGCACATGAGCCGCTCTGAGCGCTGGGGCGATCTCAACGTCCGGCTGATCTCGGCTGCGGTGATGATCGTCATCGGCCTCGTCGAAGTCTGGCTGGGCGGCGCGCCCTTCATGGTTGCCATCTGGGTGCTGGGTGGCGCCATGGTGTGGGAGTTGTCGCGCATGCTGGGCGGTCGGGCCTGGGCGCCGGGCATGGGTGTGATCGCCGGAGGGGCGCTGGCGCTGGCGTGGCTGGTGCCCATCTGGCTCGCTCTGCCGGGCCTCATCGCCGTCGCCTGTTTCGGCGCGTGGCAGATCGCGGCGCGGCGTATTCTCTTTGGCACCTTTGCGGCGGCGACCCTGCTGGCGTGTCATGCGACTGTGCTCTTGCGCATTGATGCGGGCATGGCATGGCTTTTGTGGGTAGTCTGCGTGGTCGTGGCGACGGATGTGGCCGGATACATGGCGGGCCGCTCTCTGGGCGGGCCTAAATTCTGGCCTGCGATCAGCCCCAAGAAAACCTGGAGCGGCACAATTGCGGGATGGGTCGCGGGCGCGATCGTGGGCCTCATCTTCGGCCTGATCCTCGGCATCGGGGGCAGCCTGGTCGTGCTGTCGGTAATCCTTTCGGTTGCGGGGCAGGCGGGCGACATTTGGGAGAGCTGGATCAAGCGGCGCGTCGGCGTCAAGGACAGCTCGAACCTGATTCCTGGCCACGGCGGCGTCCTGGACCGGTTTGACGCGATGCTGGGCGCGATGCTGCTGGCGGGGCTGATGTGGCTCTTTGGGCTGCTGCCGGGAATAGTATGAGACGCGTCAGTATCCTTGGTGCCACCGGGTCGATCGGGCAGAACACACTGGACCTGATCCGGCGCGCGCCCGGCGCGTTTCAGGTCGCCGCGTTGACCGGCGGGCAGAACATTGCGCAATTGGCCAAGGATGCGGTGGAATTTCAGGTCGAGCTGGCCGTGACCGCTGATCCGGCGCGTCTCGAAGACCTACGCGCGGCCCTTGGCAGCAGCGGCATCTCTGCGGCAGCGGGCGAAGCGGCCCTGATCGAGGCGGCCGAGGTGCCCAGCGACTGGATCATGTCGGCCATCGTCGGGGTCGCGGGCCTCGCGCCCGGCCTCGCCGCCTTGGGGCAGGGCACGACGCTGGCGCTTGCCAACAAGGAATCGCTGGTGGCCGCGGGCCCCCTGATGATGGCGACCGCCGCCGCGCATGGCGCGCGGATCCTGCCGGTCGACAGTGAACATTCGGCGATCTTTCAGGCGCTGGTGGGCGAGGACGCGCGCGCGGTCGACCGTATCGTCATCACCGCTTCGGGCGGTGCATTTCGCGATCGCCCGCTCGCGGATCTGGCGCATGTCACGGTGGCCGAAGCGTCTGAACACCCCAATTGGGAGATGGGCCAGCGGATCACGATAGACTCGGCCTCCATGTTCAACAAGGCGCTGGAAGTCATTGAGGCCAAGGAGTTTTTTGGGGTCCACCCAGATCAGATCGAGGTTCTGGTGCACCCGCAATCAACTGTGCATGCGCTGGTCGGTTTCGTCGATGGTGCACTGATGGCGCATGTTGGTCCTCCAGACATGCGGCACGCCATCGGCTATGCCTTGAATTGGCCCCACCGGCGCGCCCTGCCGGTCGAGCGGCTGGATCTGGCCGCGCTTGGCCGGCTTGACTTTGCCCACCCCGATCCCGCGCGCTATCCCGCGCTGGGGCTGGCGCGGCAGGTGATGGAGGCGGGTGGTCATTCGGGCGTCATCTTCAACGCGGCCAAGGAACGCGCGCTGGATCACTTCATCGCCGGACGCATCGGTTTTTCCCGGATGAGCGCGCTGGTCGCCCAGGCCCTGGACGAAGTGTGCGATACGCAAACACCCGGTTCAGGCTGCGACACGATCACGCTTGAAAGCGTCCGGCGCTGGGACCACTTTACACGTCAACACATCGACCGGCTTGTCGCTGCCTGAGGGCAAAAGGCGACTGGCTTGTTAGAAAAGGACATTCCTTGGACATTTTCGCGATTATTCCGCAATTCGGCAGTTTCATCGGCGTCATCGCCGCCTTCGTGGTGGCGCTCTCCGTCATCGTCGCGATTCATGAATACGGCCACTACATCGTGGGGCGCTGGTCGGGCATCAAGGCCGAGGTATTCTCGCTGGGATTTGGCCCGGTCATCTTCTCGCGGGTGGATAAACACGGCACGCGCTGGCAACTCGCGGCGCTGCCCTTTGGCGGATACGTCAAGTTTCTTGGCGATGCTGACCCGGCCAGCGGCAAGGATTCGGCGGCGATGGCCGCAACACCGCCCGAGCGCCTGCGCCAGACGATGCACGGTGCGCCCCTCTGGGCGCGCACGGCGACCGTTGCTGCAGGGCCAATCTTCAACTTCGTCCTGTCGATCCTGATCTTTGCGGGTGTCCTGATGTTTCAGGGACGCATGGCCGACCCCCTTGAGATTGGCGCGCTCAAGCCGCTGCCCGCGCAGGGTATCGAGCTGCGGCCGGGTGATACCGTGCTGGACGTGGCGGGCGCGGATGTGCCGGGCTATGACGACCGCGGCGCGTTCGATGCGTTCTCCAGCGCGCTGCCCGACCAGCAGGTGATGGACTATCGCGTGCGCCGCGATGGCACCGAGACAATCGCGCAAGGCCCTCATCCTCTGCCGCCCATCGTGACCCAGCTGGCCCCGCAATCGGCCGCTTACCGCGCGGGCATGAAAGTGGGGGATGTGATTACGGGCGTGAATGGCGACGCGATTTCATCCTTCACCCAGCTCAAGAACATTGTCGAGACGTCCAACGGTGCGCCTCTTGCCCTCGATGTCTGGCGGGGGGGGCAAACCCTCTCGCTGGAGCTGACGCCGCGCCGCACGGATGAGCCCCAAGCCGAGGGCGGTTTTGCCACCGCGTGGCGGATCGGCATAGCGGGCGGCTGGTCGTTCGAGCCGGGAACCGAGCGGATGGGCCCTGTCGATGCTCTTGGCGCGGGGGTGGAGCAGACCTACGCGGTGGCCGCGAATTCCCTCTCGGGGCTTTACTATATGATTACGGGTGCGATCAGCAGCTGCAACATGTCCGGCCCCATCGGGATCGCACAAGCCTCGGGGGCGATGGCAAGTCAGGGCGTCTCGGACTTCATCTGGTTCATTGCCGTGCTTTCGACCGCCGTGGGCCTTTTGAACCTGTTTCCTGTGCCTGTGCTCGATGGCGGCCATCTGGTTTTCTATGCCTACGAGGCAGTGGCGGGTAAGCCGCCGAGCGATGGTGCGCTGCGGGTGCTGATGACGATTGGCCTCACGCTTATTCTGGGTCTTATGCTGTTCGCGCTCTTCAACGACATTTTGTGCCCGTGATGGCGTAGATTGCCCCCGTTTTGCCACAATGCTGTGCCGGATCGTGCCTTATTAGTGGGCCATAAGCTGGATCAGCGCATCCCATGGGCGGGTGCATGGCAACGAACGGGGGGCTTTCCCATGCAGAACATCACTGGATACCGTGGCTTCGGCCTTTTCATCGATCTGAACATCGACCGTTTTCTCATTCCCTGCGCCTTGGTCGCGGCGCTTTATGTCGGGGCGTTCATCGCCTCGTTCTAAGGATAATGGCACGCGTCCAGTTCCATCGAGGGCGTCAGGTGCCGTATGTGCTGCGCGCGCAGCTGTGTGCCACACAGTGTTGCGCTTTTTCCACCCGAGCCGCTGGTCTGCGGGTTTTGGCATTGGCGTTTTGACAAGCACCCTCCTACCCGTTACTGACTTTCGTACTGGGGTTCTGGACTGGGTGTTATCATGAAATTGTCGATCTTCTTGCGCGCACTGCACTGTCTTTCGGGCCCTGCCAAAAGCATCGTTGTCGCGATCGGTCAGCGCGGCTCGGCAATGCGCGCCGCAGCCTGCACCGCTTTGATCGCACTGGCAGTTCTCCTGACCCCGACAAGTGCGGGCGCGCAAAGCTACCGCTTTACAGACGTCGCCATCGAAGGCAATCAGCGGATCGAATCCGGCACCATCCTGACGTATGCGGGAATCGGGCGGGGGGAGACGGTTTCGGCGGGCGAGCTGAACGAAGCCTACCAGCGCATCCTGAACAGCGGGCTTTTCGAGGAAGTGTCGATCAATCCGCGGGGAAACACCCTTGAGATCAGCGTGATCGAATACCCGACGATCAGCAAGATCGCCTTCGAGGGCAACACCCGTATCGAGGACGAAGACCTTTTCAGCCAGATCGAGAGCGCGTCGCGCCAGGTCTATAACCCCGCCAAGGCCGAGCGTGATGCCGCCGTCATCATCGACGCCTACGCGCAATCGGGCCGCAGCGCCGCACGTGTCAGCCCCAAGGTGATCCGTCGCAGTGACAACCGCGTCGATCTCGTCTTCGAGATTTTCGAGGGCCGCAAGATCGAGGTGCAGCGCCTGAGCTTTGTAGGGAACCGGGCCTATTCCGACCGCCGCCTGCGCCGCGTCGTGGACAGCAAGCAGGCGGGCATTTTCCGCGCGCTGGTCAACCGTGACACCTTTGTTCAGGACCGCATCGAATTCGACAAGCAACTGCTGGCAGATTTCTATTCGGCGCGGGGATATGTCGACTTCCGTGTCACCGGCACCAACGCAGAGCTGGCGCGCGAGCGTGATACCTATTTCGTGACCTTCAACATCGAAGAAGGCCAACAATTCAGATTTGGCCGCATCACCACCGTGAGCGAGCTGTCCGAAGCGGACTCCGCCGCATATCAGGACGTGCTCAAGATCAAGCCGGGCGACATCTACACACCCTCGCAGGTCGAGAACTCGATTGCGCGTATGGAGCGTCTGGGCGTGCGTCAGGGCATAGACTTCATGCGGGTCGACCCGCGCATTACCCGCAACGACCGGGATCTGACGCTGGATGTGGAATTCGCGCTGGTGCGCGGCCCGCGCATCTTTGTCGAGCGGATCGATATCGAGGGCAATACGACCACGCTGGACCGCGTGATCAGGCGCCAGTTCGATACCGTCGAGGGCGATCCGTTCAATCCGCGCGAAATCCGCGAAGCAGCCGAACGCATCCGCGCACTCGACTATTTCGAAAGCGCCGAGGTCGACGCCCGCGAAGGATCGACACCCGATCAAGTGATCGTTGACGTCGACGTTGAAGAGAAAAGCACCGGTTCACTGTCCTTCGGCGCCTCTTACTCGTCCAGCAGCGGCATCGGCTTCTCGATCGGTTTTTCCGAGCGTAACTTTCTCGGGCGCGGTCAGCGTCTGTCGGCTCAGATCGCGGCAAGCGCTGATCGGGCCAACTACCGGCTGAACTTTGTCGAGCCCGCATTTCTCGGGCGTGACGTGGCGTTTGGCCTCGATTTCAGTCTCATTGAGACTGAGGACGACTTCTCGTTCTACGACACCACGATCGGCACGTTCCGGCCCAGCCTGACCTTCCCGGTGAGCGAAAATGGTCGGCTGTCGCTGCTTTATAGCGCCGCATACAAGGACATGAGCAATTACACCGGTACTTCTGGCATCCTTGCGACCGAGACGGCACGCGGCAGCGAATTCGCCAGCGGTGTCGGGTATGAATATACCTATGATACCCGCCGCACCGGCCTGAACCCCAACGCAGGCGTTCTGTTGTCCTTTGGACAGGAGTTCTATGGCCTCGGCGGCGATCAGGAATACATCAAGACTTCGGCGCGGGCGATTGCGCAGACACGCGTGTTGAATGAAGAACTGACACTGCGTGCCACGCTCGAGGGCGGCGCGCTGAACTTCACCGGCAGCGAGGATAGCCGCGCTGTTGACCGGTTCTCCGGCCAGATCATTCGTGGCTTCGAGCCCAATGGCATCGGCCCGACCGAGTCGCTTGAGCAACTGGGGGGTAACTACTTTGCGGCGCTCAAGTTCGACGCTGAATTCCCGCTGGGCTTGCCGGAGGAATATGGCATCACAGGGGGCGCGTTCTATGACATCGGTGCGCTCTGGGACGTCGATACGGCAGGGGCGACTGGCCCGGTCGCATCGACCGGCTTCAATGCACGCCATGCGGTAGGGGTTTCGGTGATCTGGGAGTCGCCTTTCGGTCCTCTGCGCTTCAACTTCTCGCACGCGCTCGAGAAGCAGCCGGGTGACAGGACGCAGGCCTTCGATCTGTCAATCGCCTCGACGTTCTGATGCTGTCCCTCGGCCTGCCTTTGCGCGTGGCCGCGCTGTTGGCGGTCTGCGCGCTGCATCCTGCGCCCGGCGCGGCGCAAAATCAGGACGTCGGCATGGTCCAGAGCGAAATTCTGGTTCTGGACCCCGACCGTCTGTTTGCAGGCACCGAAGTAGGCCAGCGTCTGACCGAGCAATATCAGTCGGAACGTGATGCGCTTATCGCCAACAACCGTGAGTTGGAGTCAGAGCTGCGCGCCGAAGAGCAGGAGCTGACCGAAGCGCGCAAGACCATGACAGCTACCGAGTTTCGTGCCGAGGCTGACGCATTCGACGCGCGTGTCCGCTCGATCCGGGCCGAAAACGACCGTAGGGCGCGAGATCTGGAACGCGGGCGTGAAATCGCTCCCTTGACCCTGATGCGGATGGCCGAGCCCATTCTGGTCCAGCTGATGCGCGACACGGGCGGCAAGATCATTCTGGATAACCGGCAGGTGCTGCTGCGTGCGGACGTGGTCGACATTACCGACATCGCCATTGCGCGCATCGATGCCGAGATCGGAGACGGCTCGGGCGCCTTGCCCGACGAAAACGGTTTGGATCCGGACGGGTCTGCGCCTGCTATTCCAGACGCGCCGGCCCTATCGGATGATGACGCAGCCGAGGATGCCGCCGAGTAGTAGCCCGTGCCGTGTCAGCCCTGCACGGGCCCAGCTCTGCCTGCCTTGCTCCGTGCCGGATGAATTGCTAAAGCATTGCGCAAGATAGCCCGCCATGCAGCGCCCGACCGGCGCCGAAAGGACATAGATGACCCAGCCGCTCGCCACTGCCGACATTCAGATGATTCAACGGCTGATCCCGCATCGCTATCCGTTCTTGTTGATCGACAAGGTGCGCGACATCGATGGATATCAGTCTGCCGTGGGCATCAAGAACGTCACGATGAATGAGCCGCATTTTCAGGGCCATTTCCCGTCCAAGCCAATCATGCCTGGCGTAACGATCGTCGAGGCCATGGCTCAGACGGCGGCGGTGATGGTCGGCACCGCGCTGGATATGCAGGACAAGAACATGCTCGTCTATTTCATGGCGATCGACAAATGCAAGTTTCGCCGCATGGTCGTGCCTGGTGATGTGCTTGAAATGCGCCTGACCACGCAGCGCGGCAAGCCGGGCGGCAAGGTGTGGAAGTTTGCCAGCGTGGCAACAGTGGAGGGTGAAATGGCCTGCGAGGCAGAGTTCACCGCGATGATGGACCTCGGCGCCACATGAGTGAGAGCAACATACATTCCAGTGCAGTGATCGAACCGGGCGCCCAGATTGGCGCGGGCTGCACCATTGGACCCTTTTGCCACATCGGCCCGAACGTCGTTCTGGGCGAGGGCTGTGTTCTGAAAAGCCACGTGGTCGTCACTGGCGAGACGGTCATCGGCGCAGGCGGCACGATCTTCTCCTTTGCCTGCATCGGCGAGGTGCCGCAGGACCTCAAGTTCCAGGGCGAAAAGACACGACTGGAAATCGGCGCGCGGGCCCGCATCCGCGAGCATGTGACGATCAACACAGGCACGGCAGGAGGCGGTGCGTTGACCAGCGTAGGGGATGACTGCCTGCTCATGGCAGGGTGCCATGTTGCGCATGACGTGCGTGTCGGTAATCGTGTGATCATCGTCAATAATGCCGCGCTCGCGGGCCATTGCGTGCTGGAGGATGATGTCATCATCGGTGGGCTTTCGGGCGTGCATCAATATGTGCGTATCGGACGCGGCGCCATCATCGGGGCGGTCACGATGGTGACAAATGATGTCATTCCTTACGGCCTCGTGCAGGCACCGCGCGGCGTGCTGGATGGGCTGAACCTTGTCGGGCTCAAGCGCCGCGGCGTGGGCCGGGACGACATTACCGCGCTGCGTGCCGCGTTCCAGATGCTGGCGCAGGGCGAGGGCACATTTCAGGAGCGCGCAAGACGTATGGGCGATGAAAGCGACAGCAAGTATGTGGCGCAGATCGTTGAGTTCGTGACCGGTGTGAGTGATCGATCCTTTCTCACACCCGGGCAGGGCTGAGCCATGACGGGCCGGTTGGCAATCGTCGCCTGCGGGGGTGCGCTGCCCGTGATGCTGGCGCAGGCGCATCCAGATGCGCTGCATTTTACCTTGCGCGGCGTTCCAAGCCAGCTCGCGGCAACCGCGCAGGAATTTCCGCTGGAGCGAATCGGCGCGCTTTTTGCTGCGATGAAGGCGGCGGGCGTATGCCGCATGGTCTTTGCCGGATCGTTGGTGCGCCCCGCGCTGAACCCCGCTGAATTCGACGCCGAAATGGCGCGGCTCGCCCCGGGTCTGATGGCGGCAATCCCGCGCGGGGACGATGCGCTGTTGCGATTCGTCATTGATATTTTCGAAGAGCAGGGCTTTGAGGTGCTGGGCGCGCATGAGTTGTTGCCGGGCCTCGCGGTCGAGCCGGGGCTGGCGGTCGGCCCCGCGCCCAGCGAGGCGGAGCGCGCCGATGCGGCGCGTGCGGCGCACATCCTGGCCGAGATTTCGCCCCTCGATATCGGGCAGGGGTGCGTTGTCGCGGGCGGGCAATGCCTTGGGATCGAGACGGTGCAGGGGACGGATGCACTCTTGGCCTTTGTCGCGCAAACACCGGCGGCTTTGCGGCGCGGGCAGCGCGGGGTCTATGTCAAGGCACCCAAACGCGGTCAGGATCTGCGCATCGACATGCCAACTGTCGGCCCCTCGACGATGGATGCGGTCGCCGATGCGGGGCTGGCAGGGCTGGTTCTGGCCGAGCGAAATGTGGTGATCCTTGATCGTGATGAGGCGCTGAAGCGCGCAGAGAATCGAGAGATATTCGTTGTATCACAGGCGCTTGAATGAAGGTCTTCATCCTCGCGGGTGAGGCGTCGGGGGATCGTCTTGGCGCGGCGCTGATGGCGGGGCTGCGCCAGTTGACGGGCGTGGAGTTCCTCGGCGTCGGCGGCCCGCTGATGGAGGCGGAAGGGTTGCAGAGTCTTTTTCCCATGGATGAGTTGAGCGTCATGGGGATCGTGGAAGTTCTTCCGAAATACCGCCATCTCAAGCGCCGCATCCGCCAAACCGCCGAGGCCGCGCTGGCCAGCGAGGCGGACGTGATAATCACCATCGACAGCCCCGATTTTTCGCTGCGTGTCGCAGCGCTGGTCAAGGCGCAGAGCAATATGCGCACCGTGCATTATGTCGCCCCTTCAGTTTGGGCATGGCGGGCAGGCCGGGCGGCCAAGATGGCCAAGGTCATCGATCAGGTGCTCGCGCTTCTCCCGTTCGAGCCGCCCTACATGCAGGCCGCAGGGATGGAGTGCGATTTTGTCGGTCATCCCGTGGTGGGCGAACCGCAGGCGAGCAAAGCGGAAATCGAGGATTTCCGGGCGCGTCATGCTCTGGGTGATGCGCCTGTGATGCTGGTCCTGCCGGGCTCGCGCAGGGGCGAGGTCGCGCGCCTCGGGCCAATTTTTGGGCGCGCTTTGGCGCCAGTTCTGAGGGAGCATCCGGATTTGCGCCTTGTCGTGCCGACCACCGGACATGTCGCGCCTGTCTTGCGCGAGGTGGTGGCGGAGTGGCCTGTGGCACCGGTCATTCTTGATCCATCTGGCATCAAGAGTGACGTCTACAAGTCTGAAAAGTCTGCGGCATTTGGTGCTGCATCGGGCGCCCTGGCCGCCTCCGGCACCGTGTCCCTGGAACTGGCGGCCAGCGCCACACCCATGGTCATCGCCTATGACGTGAGTTGGCTCAGCCGCCAGATCATCGCGATGATGCTGCGGATCGACACGCTGACATTGGTCAATCTGGTGAGCGAGACACGCAGTATTCCCGAATGCAATGGCAAGCATTGCAACCCGCCCGAAATCGCGGCGGCAGTGCTCAAGATGCTTGAGGATCCCGGCGCGCAAATGGACGCGATGGCGCTGACCATGGAGCGTTTGGGGCGCGGCGGCGAGGCGCCTGGCCTGCGCGCGGCGCGGGCCGTCCTGAACGGCCTCGGCGCCTGACCTAGTAGCCGCGCCAGATCCAGCCACCACCCAGGATGCGGCTGCCGCCCGTTTCGTAGAAAACGCAAGCCTGCCCGGGGGATACGCCCTCTTCCGGCGTCAGAAGTTCAACCTCGGCCGTGGTGGGCGAGAGCGGACGAATGACCGCCTCGCGCGGCGCTCGGGTCGAGCGGACCTTGACCGACACATGCCGTTCGGGAGCCGCATCAAAGGCATCATCGCCCAGCCAGTTGATTTCGCGCACGGGCACGATCGCGGTGCTCAGCATCTCTTTGGGGCCAACGATCACCCGGCGGGCATCCACATCCAGTTTGACTACGTAAAGGGGCGTTTCAAGCCCGCCAATGCCGAGGCCCCGGCGCTGGCCCACGGTATAATGCAGCACGCCGTCATGCCGGCCCAGAATGCGCCCCTCATGATCGACAATTTCGCCCGGCTCGGCCGCGCCGGGCCGCAGTTTCTCGATCACCGAGGCATAGTTGCCGTTCGGGACAAAGCAGATGTCTTGGCTGTCCGGCTTGTCGGCGACGCTGAGCCCATATTTTGCGGCCAGCGCGCGCGTCGCGTCCTTGGAGGGCAGGTGGCCCAGCGGAAAGCGCAGGTAATCAAGCTGCTCGGGCGTGGTGGAGAAGAGGAAATACGACTGATCGCGGTTCGCATCGGCGGCCGAATGAAGCTCGGCCCCGTGCGGGCCCATCTTGCGCTGGATATAGTGGCCCGTCGCCATGCAATCGGCATCGAGATCGCGCGCCGTTTCGAGCAGATCCTTGAATTTAACCCTCTCGTTACAGCGGATGCAGGGCACGGGCGTCGCGCCAGCCAGGTAGCTGTCGGCAAACTCATCAATCACCGCTTCCTTGAAGACGTTTTCATAATCAAGGACATAGTGAGGGAAGTTCATCTCTTCGGCCACGCGCCGGGCATCATGAATATCAAGGCCGGCGCAACACGCGCCCTTTTTGGCCAGCGCCGCGCCGTGATCGTAGAGCTGCAAGGTCACGCCGACCACGTCGTAGCCCTCCTCTGCCAGCTGGGCCGCCACGACAGAGCTGTCGACACCGCCCGACATGGCGACGACGACGCGTGTGTCGGCTTCGGGCTTGGCAAAGCCGAGCGAATTCAGGCGGGGGGCGGTATCGAGGGGCATTGTGCAGGGTCCGTTTGAGGCGTCTAGGGTCCACATAGTGACTCTGGTGACAAAACGCAAAACGCTTTGCGGCGGATATGCGCCCTTGGTTTAGAAAAATCCTAGGTATTTATGCCGTTTCGTTTCAGCCAGCGTTAAGGGCGCTGCGGCCATCTTGATCCTCGGTTTTGGTGAGGATAATGAGATGTATCTGAGAAAAGTCGACCGCCCGCGCGCCGTCACGCTGCCCGATGGCACGACCATGACGCAGGCCGACCTGCCGCCGGAAAATACGGTGCGCTGGGTCGCGTCGCGCAAGCTGGCGGTGGTGCGCGGCGTGCTCTATGGCCTTTTGACGCAGGCAGATGCGCGCGAGCGTTACCAACTGAGCGAAGAGGAGTTTTCGGAGTGGGTACGTGCGGTTTCCTTGCACGGTGAAGAAGCTTTGAAGGCAACGGCGCTGAAAATCTATAGACAACCCTGAATTGTATTCGCTAAATGTTCGCTTATAGTAACTTGTAGTTAAACAATTTTAGTCAGTTTGGACAAAAGTGATCTTGCTGCGGAGAAAAGCGAATGCGCATCCTATTGGTCGAAGACGATCCAACGACATCGAAAAGCATTGAGCTGATGCTGACCCATGCCAATCTCAACGTCTATACGACCGAGATGGGCGAAGAGGGCGTCGATCTGGCCAAGCTCTATGATTATGATCTGATCCTGCTGGACATCGGGCTGCCGGATATGACCGGGCACGATGTTCTGCGACAACTTCGCCTTGCAAGAATCGAAACGCCGATCCTGATCCTGTCGGGCGCGGATGATACCGATAGCAAGATCAAGGGGTTCGGCTTTGGCGCGGATGATTACCTGACCAAGCCCTTCCACCGCGAGGAACTGGTCGCGCGTATCCATGCGATTATACGGCGCTCCAAAGGCCATTCGCAATCGGTGATCCGCACCGGTATGATCAACGTCAATCTGGATGCCAAGACCGTCGATGTCGCCTCCAAGGCGGTGCATCTGACCGGCAAGGAGTATCAGATGCTCGAGCTTTTGAGCCTGCGCAAGGGCACGACGCTGACCAAGGAGATGTTTCTCAACCACCTTTACGGCGGAATGGACGAGCCTGAGCTCAAGATCATTGACGTCTTCATCTGCAAGCTGCGCAAGAAGCTGAGCGAGGCGACGGGCGGCGAAAGCTATATCGAGACCGTCTGGGGCCGTGGCTATGTGCTGCGCGATCCCGAGCCGTCAGAGCTGGATGACAAGCGCCTCGCCATGGGGGCCTGAAAAAGCTTGGTGGCCTGAGGAGGAATAGCGGCCTGAGGAAAGAGTCGCGCGGCGCGTGGCATGGCGTCGGCTTTGCTGTGCCCGTCTCCGGGATTTACCGACGTGCCGTTCGGCGGACTCGGCATGCTTGGCGTGCAGCTTGTGCGCAGATGCCGGGTGTTGCGCAGTCTGCTTCGCGTCGCTGGACCTTGCCTCCTCAGCGCCCTATCACTTCAGCAATGATCGAGGCCCGGTGCTTCGGGCCGCATTGCAGGGGGCAGGGATGAAGCAAGCACGCAGTGTCGAAAGTTTGTCCGAAAGCGATGCGCGGGCCGAGCTGGAGTGGCTGGCGAAAGAGCTTCTGAAAGCCAATCTGGACTATCATGCCGAAGACAGCCCGCAGCTGAGCGATGCCGATTATGACAAGCTGAAGGCCCGCAATAGCGCGATCGAGGCGCGATTTCCGAATCTCAAGCGCGCCGACAGCCCCAGTGACATGGTGGGGGCCGCCCCCTCGGGACGCTTTGGCAAGGTCACGCATGCCCAGCGTATGATGTCGCTGGGTAATGCGTTCGACGCAAGTGACGTGACCGAATTCGATGACCGGGTGCGCAAATACCTAGGCGTCAGGGCTGGCTCGGCGTTGCCCTACACCGCCGAGCCAAAGATCGACGGGCTGAGCCTGTCACTGCGCTACGAGAATGGCGCGCTGGTTCAGGCGGCGACGCGCGGGGACGGCACGGTGGGTGAGAATGTCACCGCCAATGCGCGCACGATCCGGAGCATTCCCCAGAAACTGACCGGCGCACCTGAAGTCCTGGAGGTGCGCGGCGAAGTTTACATGACCCACGCGGATTTCGAGGCGCTCAATCAACGCCAGGAAGAAGCGGGCGCCAAGACCTTCGCCAATCCGCGCAACGCTGCCGCCGGATCCCTGCGCCAGCTGGATGCGCAGATCACCCGCACGCGCCCCCTCGCGTTTTTCGCCTATGCCTGGGGCGAGGTGAGCGCGCCCCTTGCCGAGACGCAGATGGGCGCGGTCGAGCGGTTGGCGTCGCTTGGGTTCGACATCAATCCACTGACGCGGGTCTGTGCCGATGTCGATGCCCTGTTGGAGCAGTACGCGGAAATAGAGCAACAGCGCGCGCGTCTCGGTTATGATATCGACGGCGTCGTCTACAAGGTCAACGACCTCGATTTGCAACGCCGTCTGGGGTATCGCAGCACCACACCCCGCTGGGCCATCGCGCATAAATTCCCTGCCGAACTGGCCTGGACCCGGCTTGAGGATATCGAGATCAACGTGGGCCGCACCGGGGCGCTCAGCCCCGTTGCGCGTCTGTTGCCGGTCACCGTCGGCGGCGTGGTGGTCAGCAATGCGACCTTGCACAACGAGGATTACATCGCTGGCCGGGCCAGTGACGGCGGCGAGATCCGCGGTGGCAAGGACATCCGGGTCGGGGATTGGGTGCAGGTCTATCGCGCGGGCGATGTGATCCCCAAGGTGGCCGATGTCGATCTGTCCAAGCGGCCCGAGGGGGCGGCGCCCTACCGCTTTCCCGAAACCTGCCCCGAGTGCGGCTCGGACGCGATCCGCGAGGAGGGCGATGCCGTCCGCCGCTGTACCGGTGGGCTGATCTGTCCGGCGCAGGCTGTTGAAAAGCTGAAGCATTTTGTCAGTCGCGGCGCGTTCGATATCGAGGGTCTGGGCGCCAAGCAGGTCGAAATGTTCTATGCCGATGATCAGCTGCCGGTTCGCACTCCGGCAGATATCTTTACCCTTGAGGCGCGCGATGCTGCGAATTTGACCAAACTGGCCAATCGCGAGGGCTGGGGCGAGACGAGCGCGCGCAACCTCTTTGCCGCCATTGACGAGCGACGGCGCGTGCCGCTCGCGCGGCTGCTCTTTGGCCTCGGCATCCGCCATGTGGGCGAGGTGGCTGCGGCCGATCTGGCGCGCCATTTCGGCAGTTGGTCGGCTTTGACGCAAGCCGTGGACGCGGCGGCGCCCGCCGCGGCGCGCCACTTGCGCGCGGATGAGGCCGAAGCTGCCGAGCGCCGGGCCGCCGCAGAGGAGGGCCGCCGCGCCCGGATCAAGCCCGCACGGGAGGCCGCTTGGGAGGGATGCGATGCCGCCGCCCGCGCCGCGTGGGAGGATCTGATCGGGATCGACGGCATCGGCGCGGTGGTGGCCGCTGCCCTCGTCACCGGATTTGGCCAGAGCGCCGAGCGGGCCAGCATCGACAGGCTGGTCGAGCAACTGACCATTGAGGATGCCGCCGCGCCGGACACCTCGGGCAGCCCGGTTGCCGGCAAGACGGTCGTCTTTACCGGCACACTCGAAAAAATGACCCGTGCCGAGGCCAAGGCCCGCGCCGAGGCCTTGGGGGCCAAGGTCTCGGGCAGCGTTTCGGCCAAGACCGATATCCTTATCGCAGGGCCCGGCGCGGGTTCGAAGGCGACGCGGGCAGCGGAGCTGGGTGTTGAGACAATGGATGAGGACGCCTGGCTGGCGCTGATCGGCGGCGCGTGAGCGAGGCGGGCTCCAGCGCGCCCAAGGGGCGGCCTCCGGCGCTCTTCCCGCTTTTTGCGGGGATCGAAACGCTGCCGGGTGTCGGGCCTAAGTCGGCCAAGCTGCTGGCGGCGCTGCGCATCGAAAAGCCCGTCGATCTGCTACTGACGTTGCCACATTCGGGCATCGACAGGCGCACGCGCGAGACTATTCTTGGGGCTGATTTGCCCGGATATGTCACCGTCGAGGCGACCATTGGCCAGCATCAGGCGCCTTCCCGTCGCGGTGGCGCCTATCGCGTCGCCGCTGAGGATGCACAGACGACGTTTCAGATCGTCTTCTTTCGGGCGCATGACGATTATTTGCACCGCGTCCTGCCGACCGGCGCGCGCCGGGTGCTGTCGGGCAAGGCCGAGTATTTCGATGGGATGGCGCAGATGGTGCATCCCGATCACATGCTGCCCCCGGAGGAGGCGGGCGATATCCCCGATTTCGAGCCGGTCTACCCGCTTACCGCCGGCCTCACGCAGGGTGTGATGCGCAAGGCGGCGCTGGCGGCGCTTGCCCGCGCGCCTGACCTGGCCGAGTGGATCGACCCGGCGCAGAAGGCGCGCGAGGCATGGCCGGATTGGCACGCGGCGCTCCAGGCGGCGCATGCCCCCCGGACGATGGGCGATCTGGGCGCCGCGCATCCGGCGCGGGTGCGCCTCGCTTATGACGAGTTGATGGCGCATCAGCTGACGCTGGCCCTCGCGCGCAGCCAGATGAAACGCGGCAAGGGGCGCGGATCGGTCGGCACCGGAAGCCTGCAGGCGCGGGTTCTGGACGCGCTGCCCTATAAGCCCACAGGTGCGCAGACCCGCGCCATTTCCGAAATCGCCGCAGATATGGGCCGGGACATTCGGATGAATCGCCTTTTGCAGGGGGATGTTGGCGCGGGAAAGACGCTTGTAGCACTCAACGCGCTCCTGATCGCGGTCGAGGCGGGTGGGCAGGGCGTGATGATGGCGCCGACCGAAATCCTCGCGCGCCAGCATCTTGAGGGGCTGCGCCCTCTGGCCGAAAGTGCCGGAGTGGTGCTGGATATCCTGACGGGCCGCGACAAGGGGGCTGAGCGCCGCGCGAAGCTGGCCGCCTTGGCCGCGGGCGATATCCAGATCCTTGTCGGCACCCATGCCGTGTTTCAAAAGGACGTCGCGTTCCACGACCTTCGCCTTGCCATCATCGATGAACAGCACAGGTTCGGCGTGCGCCAGCGGCTGGAGCTGGGGCGCAAGGGCGCGGCGGTGGACGTGCTGGTGATGACCGCGACACCGATCCCGCGCAGTCTGAGCCTCGCGCAATACGGCGATATGGACATCTCGGTGCTCGACGAAAAGCCGCCCGGCCGCAAGCCCATTGCCACCGCGCTGGTCAATATGGCCCGGCTTGACGAGGTGACCGAAAAACTGCGCCATGCGATTGCCGAAGGTCGGCAAGCCTATTGGGTCTGTCCCTTGGTCGACGAGAGCGAGGTGAGTGACCTGAGCAGCGCCGAAGAGCGATATCGCCGCCTGCGCGCGGCGCTTGGCGAGGGGCGCGTCGGGCTGGTTCATGGCCAGATGCCCCCCGAGCAGAAGGATGCCGCGATGGCCGCCTTCCAGCGCGGCGAGACATCCGTGTTAGTGGCGACCACCGTGATCGAGGTGGGTGTCGATGTGCCCAATGCGTCCATCATGGTGATTGAGCGGGCCGAAAGTTTTGGCCTTGCGCAGTTGCACCAGCTGCGGGGGCGCGTCGGGCGCGGCAGCGCGGCCTCGACATGCCTTTTGATGTATCAGGCGCCGCTGAGCGAGAGCGGCGAGCGGCGGCTGGCGACCATGCGCGACACCGAGGACGGCTTTCGCATTGCGGAGGTCGATCTGGAAATGCGGGGCGCGGGCGACATGATAGGCACCGCGCAATCGGGCTTGCCGCGCTTTCGCATCGCGGATCTCGAAGGGCAGGCGGCGCTGATGGCCGTGGCACAAAGTGACGCGCGCAAACTGCTGAGCGATGATCCGGACCTGACCGGCCCGCGGGGCCAAGCGGCGCGCGTGCTTTTGTGGCTGATGGAGCGGGATCAGGCGATTCGTTTGATTTCAGTAGGTTAGTGCAGATGTTCTGATAGGTTCTCAAATGTTCTTAAAAAGTTCTTTACTTTGATGAGCGAAAATGAGAACAAAGTGGCAACTGATCCAATGAAGGGGTGCCACGATGATACATCAGATCAAAACTGCCGCTGCGCGGTCGCAAGATACACTGCTGGCCGATGCGCTTGGGGCGATGGCCCTTGTGGTGATGCTGATGGGGTGCCTTTACCTTCCGGGCCTCGTTCAGGGGTTCTGATCCGCCGTTTCCTGCCTGCGAAATCCCGTGCCTGCGCGTGATTGCATCTTCTGTCCCCAACATATGATGAGCCACGAACGACCGACACTGCCTGTCACCGATCGCTTCGGACTTTGCCTTGTCCGAGATACGCGCCCAGGGTCCCCACGGGAACACGCATACCTCCGCCGCCATCCACATCGGATGTGCGGCGGTTTTTTTTTGTTTTGAACGCCAGTCGTTACGCGTTGCAGGCAGTGTCGAGCGCCTCGACAGCAGCCTCGAGCGACAGCATGATCGACGCATGGCGGTTCTTGTATTCCTGCGCGGGGCGCAGCACATCAAGTCCGTCAAAGGGGGCAGCGGGCGGCGGGCCGTCCTCGGTCAACATACGCTGCAGCGCATCGCGCGCCTCGATGACCTGCTCGCGGCTGCACCCGACAATTGCGCCGCCCACGACGCTGGCCGCCGCCTGACCCAGCGCACATGCCTTGACGTCCTGCCCGTAGTCCGCAACCACGCCGTCCTTGCAGGTGATGTCCACGGTGATCGCCGATCCGCACAGGGGCGCGCGCCGCCGCACGGTGGCGCCGGGCGCCTCGAGCCGATGATGATGCGGGATATCGGCCGCCAATGCGAGGATGCGCTGAGAGTAGAGCTTGATCATATCGGTCTTGGCGGTCATGTCTGTGTCCTCATTTGGTGCCCCTTAGATAAGGCGGGCGCCGCCAGAAGCAAAAGGAAAAGCCGATGCCTTTCGATCCCGCCAGCCTGACCTACGATCCGCGCGGCCTGATCCCGGCGATTGCGCAGGATGCCGCGACGGGCGAGGTCCTGATGATGGCCTGGATGAACGCAGACGCGGTCGCGCAAACGCTGTCGACCGGGCGCGTCACCTATTGGTCGCGCTCGCGGCAGGCGTTTTGGATCAAGGGCGAGACATCGGGCCACACCCAGCGGTTGATAGAGATGCGTGTCGATTGCGACCGTGATTGCCTGCTGCTCAAGATCGAGCAGGTGGGGCCTGCCTGCCACACCAACCGGCGCAGTTGTTTTTACACAGTTGTCGAGGAGAGTGGCGAGACGGTGGTGATGGCGCCTGAACCCGGCTGAGGGATCTTGAGTATTTTTGCCAAGATGAAGCCTCATGATGGTGCGTGCGGCATGTCCAGCATTTCCCGTATCAGGGCCGGGGTGAGACCGTCCTGGCGATACCTGGAAATGGCGCGGGCATCATCGCGTTTTGC
Source organism: Roseovarius sp. D0-M9 (assembly GCF_037083805.1). Classification (NCBI taxonomy): domain Bacteria; kingdom Pseudomonadati; phylum Pseudomonadota; class Alphaproteobacteria; order Rhodobacterales; family Roseobacteraceae; genus Roseovarius; species Roseovarius sp. D0-M9. The sequence continues at coordinate 43,451 of NZ_JBAPKZ010000024.1, forward strand.
CAGACGCTTGCCTTCACCGTCACGGATCAGGCGATGGTGGTGGTAGACCGGTGTGGGCAGGTCAAGGAGGCGCTGGAGGATCACGTGGATCGTCGTCGCCTCGAAAAGATCTGCGCCGCGCGGCACCATGGTGACTGACTGGGCTGCATCGTCGAGCACGACCGACAGGTGATAGGATGTGCCCATGGCGCTGCGGGCGAGGGCGATATCGCCGATGCCCTGCCGGACCTGCTCCCAGTCGCTCTGGATGCGGCCCGTCTCGCCTTTGGGGCTGGCGCCGGTTTCGGTGAAGTGCGGTGGCGCGCCGATGGCGCGCTCTGCGGCGCGCATGTCGAGACGCAGCGCGGTATCGGCGGGCATCGGGCCTTTGGGCTGGGTGCCCGGAGCCGGCCGACATGTGCCGGGATAGACGATGCCATCGGGCCCGAGGAGGGGCGCGCCCTCTTGCGGGGCGCTGGCGGAGGCGGCGACATCGCGCCTCGTGCAAGTGCAAGGGTATAGGAGGCCGCGCTGCCAAAGGGTTTGCAGGGCGTCCGAGTAGGTCTGCATGCGATCTGACTGGCGCATCACGGGCGCGGGCCAGTTGAGGCCAAGCCACGCGAGGTCATTCAGGATCTGCGCTTCCCACTCGGGGCGGCTGCGGGTCTGGTCGATATCCTCGATCCGAAGCAGGAAAACACCGTCCTTCGACCTGGCCATGTCATGTGCGAGGAGCGCGGAGTAGGCATGACCGAGATGGAGCGGCCCGGTTGGAGAGGGGGCAAAGCGCGTGATGAATGTCATTTTATATCAGCCACTTTCGAGATCAAGCTGATGTGACGAAACGGCATCAGGCGGGCGCGCCGGTGAGCCATTCTTGCCAGGCGCTTTTCGCGCGGTCGGTATAGGCCTTGTAGCGGTCAGTGCGGCCGCGACGGCCGCCTTTGAGCCCCTCGACCGGGCGGAAAAGGCCAAAGTTGACGTTCATCGGCTGAAACGTCTTGGCCTCGGCGCCGCCGGTGATGTGGTGAATGAGCGCGCCCATGGCACTGTCCTGGGGCGGCGTCTTCATGGGCTGGCCCAGAATTTCCGAGGCGGCGAGACGACCGGCCAGAAGGCCCATGGCCGCGGATTCCACGTAGCCTTCGACGCCGGTGATCTGGCCGGCAAAGCGAACATGGGGATGCTTGCGCCAGCGCATCTGATCGTCGAGCAGCGTGGGCGAATTGAGGAACGTGTTGCGATGGATGCCGCCGAGGCGGGCAAAGCGCGCATTTTCGAGGCCGGGGATCATGCGCAGGACGTCGGCCTGCGCGCCGTATTTCATCTTGGTCTGGAATCCGACGATATTGTATAGCGTTCCCAATGCGTTATCTCGGCGCAACTGGACTACTGCCCAAGGCTTGATGTCTGGCTGATGGGGGTTCGTCAGGCCAACGGGTTTCATCGGGCCGTGGCGCAATGTCTCGCGGCCGCGCTCGGCCATAACCTCGATGGGCAGGCAGCCGTCGAAATAACCGGCTGTCTCGCCCTCGTGAAACTCGGTCTTGTCGGCGGCGAGCAGCGCGTCGATGAAGGCATCATATGTCTCGCGGTCCATCGGACAATTGAGATAGGCAGTGCGCTCGGCCTCCGTCTCGCCCTTGTCATAGCGCGATTGCATCCAGGCGCGGCTCATGTCGATGCTGTCATGGTGGATGATCGGCGCGATGGCGTCAAAAAAGGCGAGGGCATCAGCGCCGGTCTCCGTGGCGATGGCCTGGCCCAATCCGGCGGAGGTCAGCGGGCCGGTGGCGATGATCCAGCTGCCATCCTTGGGGATCTCGGTGATCTCGGCGTCCTGAACGGTGATGTTCGGATGGGCGCGCAGGGCCTCCGTTACCGAGGCGGCGAAAGGATCGCGGTCGACAGCGAGGGCGCCGCCAGCGGGCAGGCGATGCTTGTCCGCGGTCTGCATGATCAGGCCATTGGCCGCGCGCATTTCCCAGTGCAGGAGGCCCACGGCGTTCTGTTCGTCGTCGTCGGAGCGAAAGGAATTGGAGCAGACCATCTCGGCCAGATCGCCGGTACGATGGGCGAAGGTGGCCACGCGCGGGCGCATTTCATGAATGATGACCTGCACGCCCATGTTGGCGGCCTGCCATGCGGCCTCGGACCCGGCCATGCCGCCGCCGATGATATTGAGAACCTGTGTCATGCAGCGGCAGATAGTCCATCGCGGGCCTCATGGAAAGGGGCGAGGTTGGCGTGCTGATCTGCGGCATCAAAGCGCGCCTTGTCGCGCGGGCCGTTCTGTCACGCGGGACTGATGCGGCGCTGCCTGTTGCTGCGAGATACGCTGCAAGTAAAAACGCTTGATTTTGGGATTGGGAAGATCGGGTCACCGCGCCGTGCACATCGGGGGCCAGAGAGAGGCTGGCCTGGAGGGACGTGACGGCGGCTGCGGTGACCCAATATCTAAATTCAGCTTAGCTTCAAATAAAACTTTTGGAAAGAACATCTTGAGCGAATAGGGCGGAAAAATGGCGAGCGATCGGCCTCTGGTAGGGCGGCTTGGAAACATTTCGCACAGATGTATTAAGATTGCATTGAAGACGGAGACAAATTTCGAAGTGCTGAATGACCCCGCGCACGAATCGGGCTTTAATGTGACCAATCCGTGCCGCGCTTACCACGGGAACTGGCTGTGGCGTCCTGCCGCTGGGCATTTGCTCGGTGCACCAAGCCAGAGCAGGCACGCCGCACTTGTTGGGCGAGGCGCGTTCATCGCCGTCTTGTCGTTGGGCGCGGGATGGGTCAATCTCCGGCAAGATGCCCCCCGGTGAAGAGAGGGCAATGCAAGCCGGAGCACTGCATGTCGCCCAAGATGACCAAGGCCGAGTTGACAGCATTCATGACGCGTGAGTTTCCGCAGGTGGCCGATGACTTCATGATCGACGACCTGCGCGCGATGCATCTGACATTGCGCCTCCGGGTGGCCGAGCGTCATTTGCGCCCCGGTGGCACCGTGTCGGGGCCGGCAATCTTTGCGCTTGCGGATGTGGGGATGTATCTGGCGGTTTTGAGCATGATCGGCCCCCAGGCGCTGGCAGTGACCACGAATTGCAGCCTCGATTTCATGCGCAAGCCCGTCGCTGGCGCCGATCTGATCGCCGATGTGCGCCTGCTGAAGCTGGGCCGCGTTTTGGCGGTGGGCGACGTGCTTGTCCGGTCGGACGGGGCAGAGGCCCCAGCCGCGCGCGCCAATCTGACCTATTCGATCCCGCCATCCGAGGTGGAGCGCTGACAAGGTGCTTTTTCAGGCAAAGATATGGGGTATTATAATACCTAATTTTCAAACCATTGATTTACATATATAAATCAGACTAGACGCATGTTGACGCGGCGCAGCCCTACTATATAACCCGCCCATCACCAAAAGGGGCTGGCACGGCCTGCACCCGTTAAGGCAATCAAGGATTCTGCGGTCATGAAGACATTCTCAGCGACACCGGCGGATATCGACAAGAAATGGATCGTGATCGACGCAGACGGCGTCGTTCTGGGCCGTCTTGCCTCGGTTATCGCCATGCGCCTGCGCGGCAAGCACAAGGCGAGCTTTACCCCTCACATGGACATGGGCGACAACGTCATCGTCATCAACGCCGAAAAGGTCCAGTTGACCGGCAAGAAGCGTGACAAGCCCAACTACTGGCACACCGGCCATCCGGGCGGCATCAAGTCGCGGACCACCGGCGAGATCCTCGAGGGCAAATTCCCCGAGCGCGTCGTCATGCAGGCGGTCAAGCGCATGCTTCCGGGCAACCGCCTCAGCCGCACGCAGATGACCAATCTGCGCGTCTATGCCGGCGGCGATCACCCCCACGAGGCACAGGGCCCCGAGGTGCTGGACGTCAAGAACATGAACTCCAAGAACACGCGGGTGAACTACTGATGGCTGACGAAATCAACTCCCTCGAAGAACTGTCGGCTGTCGCAACCGGCACGACCAATGTTGAAGCGGCCGCGCCGCGCGAGCCCATCCGCGACGAGCTGGGCCGCTCCTATGCCACGGGCAAGCGCAAGGATGCGGTCGCCCGCGTCTGGATCAAGCCCGGTTCGGGCAAGGTCACCGTCAACGGCAAAGAGCTGAACGCCTATTTCGCGCGTCCCGTCTTGCAGATGATCCTGCGCCAGCCCTTCACGATCTCGGGCACCGAGGATCAGTTCGACGTGATGGCCACGGTTGTCGGTGGCGGTCTTTCGGGGCAGGCCGGTGCGGTCAAGCACGGCATCTCGAAGGCGCTGCAGCTCTACGATCCCAGCCTGCGCGGCGCACTCAAGGCGGCAGGCTTCCTGACCCGCGACAGCCGTGTTGTCGAGCGTAAGAAGTATGGCCGCCGCAAGGCCCGCCGCAGCTTCCAATTCTCCAAGCGCTAATTTGGGCCTTGGCGAGTAAGACATGCAAATGGGCGCGGCGGGATATCCGCCGCGCCCTTTATTTTGATTAACCATTTTTCTTCAAGAGCGCGCCGCAAGGGCCCGCCGCTCGACCCGAGACAAGTCATGCGATACCGACCCGAAATAGATGGCTTGCGTGCTGTTGCCGTCGTCCCGGTCATCCTCTTTCACGCCGGGTTTTCGGCCTTTGAAGGGGGCTATGTCGGTGTTGATGTATTTTTTGTCATCAGCGGCTATCTCATCACGACAATTCTGATTTCCGAGCGCGAGGCAGGCACCTATTCGCTGCTCGACTTTTACGAGCGGCGCGCGCGGCGCATCCTGCCCGCGCTTTTTCTGGTGCTATTGGTCACGATCCCCTTTGCCTGGCGTTGGTTGGCGCCGGACCCATTCGAGGATTATGCGCGCAGTCAGGCCTTCGCAGCGCTCTTCCTGTCGAACATCCATTTTCTGGAAAAATCGTCCTACTATGACATTGGCTCGGCCCTGCGCCCGCTTTTANAGGATTATGCGCGCAGTCAGGCCTTCGCAGCGCTCTTCCTGTCGAACATCCATTTTCTGGAAAAATCGTCCTACTATGACATTGGCTCGGCCCTGCGCCCGCTTTTACACACCTGGAGCCTTGCGGTCGAAGAGCAGTTCTATCTGCTCTTTCCCCTTGTCCTGCTGCCATTGGGCGCCTTCGCGCGCGGCAAATTCATGGTGGCTTTCCTCATTCTCTCGGCGCTGTCGCTGGCGGTCGCTGAATGGGGCTGGCGCAGCTATCCGGACGAAAATTTCTATTTCACCTTCTCGCGCCTGTGGGAGCTTCTGGCGGGGTCGATTTGCGCTGTGATCCTCTATGCGCGGCCGCAGTTGCGCAATAATGCGGCTGCACTGGCGGGTCTTTTGCTGATCATGTGGTCGGTCTTCAACTACACGGCCGCCACGCCGTTTCCGTCGGTCTATGCTTTGGTGCCCATCGTCGGAACTGCTCTGGTGATCCTCTATGCCGACACCGGCACTTGGGCGGCGCGCGCGCTGAGCGCTGCGCCGATGGTCTGGATCGGCCTCATCAGCTACAGCGCCTACCTGTGGCACCAGCCTCTTTTTGCCTTCGCGCGCATCCGCAGCATTGCCGAGCCGTCGCTTTGGGTGATGTCGGCGCTGTCGCTGGTTACGCTTGGTCTGGCTTGGTTGACCATGCGCTTTGTCGAGACGCCCTTTCGTCGCCGCCGCATCCTGCCGGGACGGCGCGCCCTTTTGTCGGTCAGTGCGATCAGTATCGTCACAATTTCTGCCTTAGGCTTTACCGGTGTTGCGACGGCTGGCTTTCCCGCGCGGCTGGGCCCCAGCGCGCCTGGATTTCTAAGCGACATGCGCGCGCAGTTGCTTGCCGACCGGCCTGCCACCCCTTGCATTGACGGCGGGGCTGGCAGCGATGAGGCGCTCTGCACCGTTTTTGGTGGCCCGTCCCGGGATGCGCCGCAGATTGCCCTGTTGGGTGACAGTCACGGGCAGGCGTTGTTGCCGGGGTTTGCAAGTCTGTCGCAGGTGCACGGTGTCGATGTGCAGGTGGCGGCACGCGGCGCCTGTCCCCCGCTCCTCGGGGTCTATCTTGCCAGGGGCGGCGATTATGCACGGGACTGCCATGACTTCGTGCGTCGGTCCGCCGAGGAGGTTGTTCAGGACGGCATTCAGACTGTCTATCTCGTCGCGCGCTGGAGCCTTTACACGACGGGCGAATATGCCGATGCCAGGTCGACCTTTGCGCTGGTCGAAACGCCCGGCGCTCAGCAGGTCAATCGCGCAGCGCGACTTGCCAATTTCGAGGCGGCGCTGGACCGGACGCTTGCATATTACGTGGCGGCGGGGGTGCGGGTGGTGCTGGTTGGTCAGGTGCCACTCCAGACTGTGATGGCGCAGACGATGATCGAGCAGGCGATGCTGATGCGCCTCGATTCCCCGCAGGCGGCCCAGAAATTCGAGGGAAGTTTTGTGCAGCGCGACATGGCCGAGGCGCTTGTGCAAGCTTCCGATGAGATCATCGGGCGCGTGGCCGCGCGCTACGGTGCGCAGGTGTTGACGCTTGCAGGGTCGTTTCAGCAGGGCAATGCCTTTGCGTGGATCCGGGACGGCGCCTCGCTTTATCGCGACACGAACCATGTGTCTGTCGCAGGCGCGCTATCGCTTTCGCCGCTCTTGTCGCGCAGCTATTTGGCGCCCTGATCGGGCGGGATGAGACCGAGGCCACGCAGGTAGATCCCGATTCCTGACTCCAGCAAATCTTCGGGCGCGTAGGGGCTGGCACTGCCCGGCGCGCCGCGCGCGAACAACTCGACCACGCCATGGCTCATCGCCCAGATATGGGCGGAAAACATCGTGGCGGGGGGGCGCTGCGCCTCGGGGATATGCTGGCACAACTGTGCGGCAGCCGCCTCCAACACGCGGCGGGCGGCCAGTGCTGCGGCAGCCAGTTCGGGCGTGCGATTGACGCTGATGCCGCTTTCGAACATGGCGATATAGTGGCCCGGATGCTTGCGGGCAAAGGCCAGATAGGCCCGGCCCGTCGCTTCGAAGGCGGCCAGCGCCGAAGGCTGACCATCTGCATAAGCATGGGTCATGAGCGCGCCGAACATCTCGTAGCCTTGCAGCGCGGCCTCGGCGATCAGATCCTCGCGCCCGCTGAAATGGCGATAAACGGCGGCGGGGGTCACGCCAGCGCGGGTTGCGGCCTCGGACAGGGTAAAGCCGGTCGGACCCTTGTCCTCGATCAGCGCCAGCGCCGCCTCGACCAGGGCCTGGCGGAGGTTGCCGTGGTGATACCCACGTTTACTCATGCGCAGAGGGCGCCGCACCATCCGACCACAGTTCGGGTCCACCGGTGATGCCGTTGTCGAATGGCCCTATGGCGTGCGTGTCCTTATTGTCATAGGGCACGGCGCTCAGCACTCTTCGGATGGCGGCCAGGCGAGCGCGGCGCTTGTCGTCGGCGCGAACGATTGTCCAAGGGGCGTGCGGGCTGTGTGTACGTGCCAGCGTCTCGGCGATTGCGTCTGAATACGCGTCCCACTTCTTGACGCCCTCGACGTCGATCCAGCTCAGCTTCCAATGCTTCAGCGGATCGCTCTCACGGTCGAGGAACCGGCGCAATTGCTCGGCCCGGCCCACGTTCAGCCAAAGCTTGATGACGATGATACCGTCCTGCACCAGCATATGCTCGAACGCGGGGGCCTGATCGAAAAAGAGGGCGCGCTCGGGCGGGGTGCAAAATCCGAACACATGCTCGACCACGCCGCGATTGTACCAGCTGCGGTCAAAGCACACGATTTCGCCTGCCGCTGGCAGGTGCGCGATATAGCGCTGAAAATACCACTGGGTCGCCTCGGTGTCGGAGGGCTTGGGCAGGGCTACCACGCGCGCGCCGCGCGGATTGAGGTTCTCGCGAAAGCGCTTGATGGTGCCGCCCTTGCCGGCGGCGTCGCGCCCTTCAAAGATAATGGCGATGCGCGCGCCTGTGGTCTTGGCCCAGGCCTGCATCTTGACCAGCTCGATCTGCATCAGGTCCAGGCGCGCCTCATAAGCCTTGCGGCCCATCCGCTCGGGGTAGGGAAAATCGGTGGCGAGGATATCATCCTTTTCCACGCGCCGGATCGCGTCACGGATCTGGGTGGGCGCGCCGGTCTGGAAAAAGGCGCTGATCGCGCCGTCGAAAGGAAGGCTCATAATGTAAAACTCCGGCTTCTCCGCACTATGCGGTCCATGCGGCCAAGGTGCAATCGGCTCGGCGGCCTTGTGCTAGAGCCCGGCGCGCGCGGCGGCGCGGTCGATGGCCTCCACGACGGCGTCTTCGGCCACGTGATGCACCATATGCCCGATCCCCGGCAAACGCGTGAGGACCGCGCCGTCGATCTGGTTTACCAGCTTTTCCGAGTGGATTTCGAGGCCAACGGTCGTGTCGGCGGTGCCGTGCAGGATCTCTGTCGGGGCGGTGATCTCGCCGTAGCGGGGCAGCAGTGCCTCGATCTCGCCCAAGAGGCTGGCGCGCTGATCGGCATTGGCGCGCAGCGACACGCGGCGCAGGGTCAGCGGCGCGGCAATCGCCTCGGCATAGCCCTCGGGTGCGTCCTGGGGTGCGAAAACCGCCTCCACCGATGAGATGACGACCGCGTTCGGCACGAAAGCGGTGATCAGCGGCACGACCAGCGCCTGTCCCCACCGCGATGACGTGACCTTGTAGAAGGTGCCAAGGCCGGTATCCCAAGGATTGGACGCGGCCGCGACCGGCACCAAGGCGGCCACCTCAGCGGGGTGTCGCGCAGCCCAGGCCAACGCAACAGCGCCGCCATAGCTTTGGCCGATGAGGATGGGGCGGGTGGCGCCCAGTTTTGCCGCGGCATCGCGCAAGAGGTCGGCCTGCTGCATGATGCTGGCGCCTGTGTCGTTGAGCCGCTGGGTATAGCCAAGGCCGGGCCGGTCGAAGACGATCACGCGATAGCGCTCCGCGAGGCGGGGGGCGAGGCTGAACGTCATGTCGCGGGTGTTGCCGCTGGCCCCGTGGATCAGCACCAAATCGGGGCCGGACCCCATGACGACGGCATGAACCTCAACGCCTCCGACATTCAGAATCTGGCCTTCGGGTGGATATTCGGTGACGGCGCGCCGTTCGCGCATATTTGCCATGATCTGAACGGCCGCGATGAGCACCGATATGAAAAGTGCTATGTATATCAAGGTCTTACGCATCCGGTCATATACCGATAGCGTCGATGTCGTAGGGCACCGTCTGGTAGATCATCGAGATCCAGTTGCCGTAGAGCAGATGCGCGTGACTGCGCCAACGATTGCGCGGGGCCAGCGCGGGATTATCGTCAGGATAGTAATTGCAGGGCACGTTGATGGGTTTGCCGCTGGCGATGTCGCGGTCATATTCCTGCTTGAGCGTGTCGCTGTCATACTCGAAATGATTGAAGACATAGAGCGCGCGATGCGCGGAATCCTCGACGAGGCAGGGCCCCACCTCGTCCGAATGCAGCAATGTTGTCAGGCCGGGCGCGGCGTCGATTTCGGCCTTTCGCATCTCGGTCCAGCGGCTGACCGGGATCACCATATCGTCGGAAAATCCTCGCAGGTAGGGCGAGGCGGGCTGCATGTTTTCATGCCGGAAGCAGCCGAACGCCTTGGCGGGCAGCATATGTTTGCGAACGCTGTGGAAGTGATTGATCATCGCCATGCCGCCCCAGCAGACACCGAAGGTCGAATGCACGTGGCCTTGGGTCCAGTCAAAAACGCGGATGAGTTCGTCCCAATAGGTCACGTGAGGGAACTCCAGATGCTCGATCGGCGCGCCGGTAATGATGAGGCCGTCGAATTTCTCGCCCGACGCCTCGACCTCGGCAAAGGAGCGATAGAAGCTCTCCATGTGATCGGCGGCGGTGTTGCGCGTCTGATGCTCGCTCATGCGGATCAGGCTCAGCTCGATCTGGATCGGCGTTGCCCCGATCAGACGCGCGAACTGGTTTTCCGTCTGTATTTTTTTCGGCATGAGGTTCAGCAGGCCGATGCGCAGGGGCCGGATGTCCTGAATGGCTGCCTGATCCTCGTCCATGACCATGACGCCTTCACGTGTGAGGACGTCAAAGGCTGGTAGGTTGGCAGGGATCTTGATGGGCATGGCTCGCGGCTCCGGTCTTCGGAAAGGTCTTAGTTAGGCGCGGATTCCTTACGCTCAAGGGCATCCGCGATCCGGTCATTGAAACTGTCGGCATCGGTGATCGCCTCGACGTCCCTTGGTGTCAGCGTGACACCCCAAGGTGCCATGGCCTCATAGCGGGGTTTGCGATGCGCCAGCGCGCGCGCATAGGTCCAGCGGATAAAACTGTCGGGATCAACATCAGCTTCTACACACTTGTTTTCACGCAAATATTCCTCCCATGCCTCGCTGAGGAATTCGGGCTGGTAGGCCATTGGCTTGGGCGCGCGGTCAAAGCGACGGATCAATTCGGCAGTGTGGGCCTCGGTGCCTTCAAGGTAGACCAGCAGGCAGTTGCGCGACAATTCGGTCAGCAGCAGATCGTCGGGATCGTTTCCATCCACCCATTCGCAGGTCGACCCGCCGGTGTCGCAGATGAAGTTTGGATAGCCATAGAGCTGCACGGCGCGTTCGATGAAATAGCCGGTGTCATTGAGTGCGGCGATCTCGGCACGGCGAAACTGCTCCTGCCGGGTGCGATACTGCTCGATGGGCATGCCGCCTCGTTCGATAGCGCCGGGCTTGCCCAGATAGGTCGAGACGGGGGCGAGATTGTTGAAGGTGATGTTCGAGCCGATATAGATCGAATCGGACAACAGCAGGTCGCGCAGGAACGGCACCTGCATCGCGTGTGCCTTGGCATTATCGGCAATCAGCTCGCCCATGTAGCGCGTGCCGATGCGGTAATCGATCGAGTAATGAAACCAGTTGCCCGCCGCGCGCAGCATGTTCGACAGATGTGTCTTGCCGAGGCCGGACATGCCGTAGAACAGCACATGTTTTGCAGGCGCGGCGCGCCAGGTTTCAGCGTCGGGATAGAGCATGACCTGCCTCATTGCCTTGAACGTCCTGGCTGGTGGGGGCGCCTCGTTATGACGCTATTCCCACTCGATCGTGCCGGGCGGTTTGCTGGTGATATCGTAGGTCACGCGGTTGATGCCGCGCACCTCGTTGATGATGCGGGTTGCCGTTTCGCCCAGAAAATCATGGGTGAAGGGATAGTAATCGGCGGTCATGCCATCGACCGAAGTGACGGCCCGCAGCGCGCAGGCGAAGTCATAGGTGCGCCCGTCGCCCATCACACCGACGGTGCGCACGGGCAGAATTGCGACGAACGCCTGCCAGATCTCGTCATACAGACCATGCCGGCGGATCTGGTCGATATAGACCGCATCTGCCTTGCGCAGGATCTCCAGCTTTTCGCGGGTGATCTCGCCGGGGCAGCGGATGGCGAGGCCGGGGCCGGGGAAGGGATGGCGTCCGATGAAACTGGCGGGCAGGCCCAGTTCCATGCCGAGGGCGCGCACCTCGTCCTTGAACAGCTCGCGCAGCGGCTCGATCAGCTTGAGCCCCATCTTTTCGGGCAGGCCGCCGACGTTGTGGTGCGACTTGATCGTGACCGAGGGACCACCCGAGAAGCTGACCGATTCGATGACATCGGGATAGAGCGTGCCCTGTGCCAGAAATTCGGCGCCCTCGATCTCGTTCGCATATTTCTGGAACACGTCGATAAAGAGGCGGCCAATGATCTTTCTTTTGGTTTCCGGGTCACTTACGCCGTCAAGCTCACCCAGAAACAGCTCTGCCTCATCTGCATGGATCAGCGGGATGTTGTAGTGATCGCGGAACATTGTGACCACTTCATCCGCCTCACCCTGACGCAAAAGGCCATGATCGACAAAGACGCAGGTCAGCTGGTCGCCGATCGCCTCGTGGATGAGGACGGCTGCGACGGACGAATCGACGCCGCCGGAGAGGCCACAGATCACCTGCCTGTCGCCCACCTGTTCGCGGATCAGGCGCACTGCCTCTTCGCGGTAGGCGGCCATCGTCCAGTCGCCGGTGAACCCTGCATCCTGGATAAAGTTCTGATAGAGCGTCTTGCCGTTCGGGGTGTGATGCACCTCGGGGTGAAACTGCACCGCATAAAAGCGGCGCTCAAGATCGGCGGTCACAGCAAAGGGTGCGCCGGGCGAGGTGCCGTAGATCTCGAAACCGGGGGCGATTGCGGCGACGTGGTCGCCATGGCTCATCCAGACCTGCTCGCGCTCTTCCAGGAACCAGCCCTTCAGAAGGTCGATGCGCGTCTGGGCCGGGGTGACATAGGCGCGGCCGAATTCGGCGGTGCCGTCGCCGCGTTCCACCTTGCCGCCCAGCATGTGCATCATCACCTGCTGGCCATAACAGATGCCAAGGACGGGAATGCCCATCTCGAAGACTTTCATCGGTGGCCGGGGCGAGCCTTCGTCCATGACGCTGGCCGGGCCGCCCGACAGGATGATCGCACGGGGCGCCATCTCATCCAGAAAGGCATCCGTCACCTTTTGGAACGGGTGGATTTCGCAATAGACATCAAGCTCGCGCAGGCGGCGCGCGATCAGCTGCGTCACCTGAGAGCCGAAGTCGATGATAAGAAGGCGTTCGTGATGTATTTCGGTCATGTCAGCCTAGTAGGACGCGGCGCGGATTTGCGCAAGAGGGCGGAGCGTTTGGATGCGCGGCGCGCTCATGTCGCTTTCCCCCCGCAAATGGCGCAAATCGGCGCAGTCGCGTCATTGCGCTGCGCTATGAGGGGCCATGAATTGGCCCCGGACACCGGGGCTTCACAGCATTGCGAAGGGACAGGTCATGTCAGAAGCAGTAGCCGGGCGGCGCGCGCGTGGGGGCGGAGGCGCCGCACGCCGCGCCGAGCGGACCGCCGTCAGCGTCGAAACCGCCAAGTTTATCGAGCGCAACATTCCGGTCTATGAAATGCTGAACGAGGAGGCGCTCGAAATTATCGAACGGAACGCCGAGACCGTGCTGGCCGAGATCGGCGTCAACGTAGTCGACAATCCCGCTGCACTGGACCGCTGGCGCGAAGCGGGCGCCGAGATCGAGGGCGAGCGCGTGCGCATTCCACGCGGCCTTGCCCGCCAGCTCTGCGCCACCGCGCCCAGCCGCTATACCCAGCATGCCCGCAATCCTGCGCGCAATGTCGAGATCGGCGGCAATACCCTCGTGACCGCGCCGGTCTATGGCCCGCCCTTCGTGCGCGACATGGAAGGCGGCCGGCGCTATGCGACGATGGAAGATTTCCGCAAGTTCGTGAAGCTGGGCTATATGTCCAAATGGCTGCATATGTCGGGTGGCACGGTCTGCGAGCCGACAGACATCCCCGTGAACAAGCGCCACCTCGACATGCTCTATGCGCATATGACCCTGTCGGACAAGCCGTTCATGGGCTCTGTCACCGAGGCCAGCCGGGCGCAGGACAGCGTCGATATGTGCGGCATCCTGTTTGGTGAGCAGTTCGTTCAGGAAAACACGGTGATGACCTCCCTCATCAACGTGAACTCGCCGCTGACCTTCGACGACGTCATGATGGGCGCGCTTGAGGTCTATGCGAAAAACAATCAGGCCTGCATCATCTCGCCCTTCATCGTGGGCGGCGCGATGGCGCCCGTTTCGGTCGTGGGCACGCTGACGCAAGTCCTGGCCGAAGTTATGGCGGGCGTTGCCTACAGCCAGCTGGTGCGCCCCGGCGCGCCGGTGATCTTTGGCGCGTTCGTCACCTCGATCGACATGAACTCGGGCGCGCCGACCTTTGGCACCCCGGAGGCGAGCCACATTCTATATGGTGCAGGCCAGCTCGCGCGGCGGATGAACCTGCCGTTCCGCTCGGGCGGGGCGCTCTGTGGCTCCAAGCTGCCCGATGCGCAGGCGGCCTACGAATCGGCGCACACCTTGAACGCGGTGCTGATGGGCGGCGTAAACTTCATGCTGCACAGCTGTGGCTGGCTTGAAGGGGGGCTTGTCGCGGGATTTGAAAAATTCGTGATGGATGCCGATCAGCTGGGCGTCCTGCACAACATGGCGCGCGGCGTTCAATACGATGAGAACGGGCAGGCAATGGATGCGCTCCGCGAGGTCGGCCCCGGCGGGCACTTCCTAGGCTGCGCGCATACGCAAAAGAACTTCAAGGACGCGTTCTGGCGCACCGAGTTGCTGGACTACAAGCCGTTCGAGACATGGGACGAGGAAGGCGCACGCGATACCATGACGCTTGCCAACCTGCGCATGCACCGGATGCTGGACACCTACCAGCAGCCTATTCTGGACCAGAGCATCACGGAAGCTCTGGATGACTTCGTGGCCAAAAAGAAGGCGTCGATGCCAGACGCCTTCATGTAGGATCACACCAGACCCACGCGGCCAGATTTCAGGCCGCGTGGGCGCTGCGCAAGATCCGCGCCTCGCCCATCATGGCGATCAGGATCTCGACATGGCGCGTGGCCGAATAGCCGCCCGTGCCGATCTGTCGCTGTTCGTTCAGCGCCTCTTCCATCTCAACCAGACGGGCCAGCGCCGCTGCACTGCGCGGCAGCGCGCCATATCCGAAATGGCGGCGCAGATGCGCGTCGCGCCGGTATTCCGCCGCGCCGATCCGTGCTGCACGGATCAAGAGGCGGGGGCGGCGCAGGCTGTCGAGGGCTTTGAGGACATCGTGCATGGAAGGGCTCTCCGATCTGAAAATGTGGCCTTTTCATGGCACAACCATGGCGGGTGTTGCGCAAAGCCCGGAGTCAGCGCTCGCTCCGCTTCCCGTTTGTTTACGCATTTGCAACCAATGTTTCCAAACAGTTTACAATTAACGAACCGGTAATTTTTTCTCGCATAGGTTGCAAACAAGGACGTGGATAAGTCTGTGGATAACCAGCGACTCGCACAGAGGGACCTCTGCGATAACGCTGCGAAGGGGCAAAAGAAGGGTTTATATGTTGGTTAGGGCAACGGAGGACATCGGCGCGCGTAGCGTGCCGTCATGGGTGCCGCATGGGGCAAAGCTATATCTTGCCCATACCGAGCAGGGATCGTCGATCCGTGCGCTGGCGCGGCAACATGGCTGTCACGCTTCGACAGTGCTGCGCCGCATCCGCCAATACGAGACCCGCCGAGACGATCCAATGGTGGATGAGGCGCTGCGGCGCCTTGGCTGCCGCATTGCTACGCGAGATGAGACCGGTCCCCTCGAACAGGAGACTGCCATGAGTGTTCAACCCAAAGCCGAAGCCATCGACATAGGCGAAGTGACCGAAGCGCAACTGATGGCCGAGGCGGGGCGCATCCTGCGCCGTCTGGCCGAAGCGGGGGCCGTTCTGGCCGTTGCCGCGCAAATGGAAAAGGCTGTCGTCGTGCGCGCCGATGGTGCGTCGGACCCGACGCGTACCGCCGTCGTCGATCGCGCGGTGGCCGAGGCCATGGCGCTGAAAGGGTGGATCGCTTGCGACGTGCCGGGGCGCCTTGCCCGTTATCATATCACCAAGGCGGGCCGCGCGGCCTTGGGCGGATTGCTGGCCAAGGACGAAAACCGCGCCTCGGGCTTTGCCGATGCGCAGGCGTCCTTTGCGGGCCGCGCTGAGACCGCGCCGCGCCGCCTGCGCTATTCGGCGAATGAAAGCCCGCTTCTGGCGCTGGCGCGGCGACGTGACCGGGACGGCACGCGCTTCATCCCCGAGGATCTGGTGCGCGCTGGCGAGCGTCTGCGCGAGGATTTCGAGCTCAGCCAGATGGGGCCGCGCGTCACTCAGGACTGGAGCCGATTTCTGACCACGCCCGGCGGGGGTGGTAGCGCGGGCGGTGGCCACGCGCGCGGCTTCGAGGCGGCACGCCGCCGCGTCGAGGGGGCCTTGCATGATCTTGGCCCGGGGCTGGGTGATATCGCGCTGCGCTGCTGCTGTCATCTGGAGGGGCTGGAGCGCGCGGAAAAGCGGATGGGATGGTCCGCGCGTTCGGGCAAGATCGTGCTGCGCATCGCGCTGCAAAGGCTCAAGCGTCACTATGAGGGCTTGGGCGAGGCAGGCGGCATGATCGGCTGATCTTGCCGCATCAGCCGCTCACGACGGCCCCGACGACAAAAGCCACGAGCGCGCAGACGGCGCCGACCAGCACCGTCTCGCCCACCGTGCGCAGCAGCCGCTCGCCCGTGGCGCTCCAGCGGACGATGCCAAGTGCGACCAGCGCCGAGCCGGTGGTGCTGACCGACAGCCAGAAGGTTTGCGGCGTGGGTTCAAATATGAAGTAAGGGATCAGAGGCACGCAGCCAAAGACCACGAACGACAGGAAAGTCATCAGCCCCGAAATGGCGGGGCTGTCCTCATCAGGGTCCATCATGCCGAATTCGTAGGTCATCATCAGATCTGCCATCAGGTCGGGGTGGCGCGCGACGATTGTCGTCAGCGTATCGGCTTCGCCGGCCGGAACCCCTCGCTGGCGCAGAATTTCGAACAGTTCCATGCGCTCTTGTTCGGGATCCTCGGTGATTTCGACCATCTCGCTGGCGCGGCGGTTGCGATAGAGGTCATGCTGCGAGCGGAGCGACAAAAACTCGCCAAGACCCATGCTGACCGCGTCGGCAAACAGGTTGGCGAGTCCGAAGACCAGCACCGCGACGCCGCCGATCTGCGCCACGCCGTCGGCCTGCGCCCCGGCAAAGCCCGCAACGATGGCAAAGGTGGTGACGATCCCGTCATTGCCGCCATAGACGATCTGCTTGAGAAACTCCTGCGTCCGCCCCAGGGCGTGCGCCTCGCGGCGATGCTCTTGCCAGTCCATTTTGTCCCGCCTTGCTGATTGTGCAAAGTTTACGAGCTGCCAAGGGCCGGGTCCACCCGCGCCCTAGAGATCAGGCCAAAGAAAAAGCGGGCCCCGAACGAGGCCCGCTTTCCCAAGTTTTGCTATTTGCCCCGGATCAGTGCAGATCGAAGCGGTCGGCCTCCATCACCTTGGTCCATGCGGCGACGAAGTCGCGCACGAAACGCGGGCCTGCATCGTCCTGCGCATAGACCTCGGCAACGCTGCGCAGTTGCGAGTTGGAGCCAAAGACCAGATCGGCACGTGTGCCGGTCCAGCGGACCTCGCCGGTCTTGCGGTCGGTTGCCTCGAAGGCGTCCTGATCCTCATCGGTGGATTTCCACTCGATGTTCATGTCCAGCAGGTTGACGAAAAAGTCATTCGTCAGCTGGCCGGGGCGATCCGTCAGCACGCCGTCCTTGGAGCTACCCACATTGGCATCGAGGGCGCGCATTCCGCCGACCAGCACGGCCATCTCGGGGCTGTTGAGGCCCAAGAGCTGTGCGCGGTCGATCAGCAGATGCTCGGCCTTGACGCTATACTTCTGCTTTTGGAAGCTGCGGAAGCCGTCAACGACCGGCTCGAGAACTTCGAAGCTTTCCGCATCGGTCTGCTCGGCGCTGGCATCCGTGCGCCCCGGTGTGAAGGGCACCTCCACCTGGTGGCCGGCATCCGCCGCGGCCTTCTCGACGGCGCAAGTGCCACCCAGGACGATCAGATCGGCGATGGACACCTTCTTGGACCCGGACTTGGCCTCGAAATCGGATTTGATCGCCTCCAGCTTGTCCAGAACCTTTGCCAGGCGCGCCGGCTCGTTCGCGGCCCAATCTTTCTGCGGGGCAAGGCGGATGCGGGCACCATTGGCACCGCCGCGATTGTCCGACCCACGGAACGTCGAGGCCGAGGCCCAAGCGGTAAAGACCAGATCGCTGATCGACAGGCCGCTGTCCAGAATTGCCGCCTTGAGCGTCTTGATGTCCGCCGCGTCGATCGTGTCGTAGTCGGCTGCGGGGATCGGATCTTGCCAGATCAGATCCTCGGCGGGCACGTCCTTGCCCAGATAGCGCGACTTCGGACCCATGTCGCGGTGGGTAAGCTTGAACCACGCGCGGGCAAAGGCATCGGCATACGCCTCGGGATCCTTGTGGAAACGGCGCGAGATCTTTTCGTATTCGGCGTCGAAGCGCATCGCGAGGTCGGCGGTTGTCATCATCGGCGGATGCATCTTGTCCGGATCATGCGCGTCGACGACCATGTGCTCGGGCTTGGGGTCGCGCGGCGTCCACTGCTGCGCGCCGGCGGGGCTCTTGGTCAGTACCCACTCGTTGTCGAAGAGCACATCAAAATATCCCATGTCCCATGTCGTCGGCTTGGGCTTCCAAGCACCCTCGATGCCGGACGTCAGGGTATGTGCGCCGATGCCGGTTTCGTGGCTGTTCTTCCAGCCAAAGCCCATGTCGGCAAGATCGCCGCCCTCAGGCTCGGGGCCCTGATAGATCGGATCGTTCGCGCCATGCGCCTTGCCGAAGGTGTGGCCGCCCGCGACCAGCGCGACGGTTTCCTCGTCGTTGACGCCCATGCGGGTGAACGTCTGGCGGATGTCATAGCCCGATGCGACCGGGTCGGGGTTGCCGTCCGGCCCCTCGGGGTTGACGTAGATCAGGCCCATCTGGACGGCGGCGAGGGGGTTATCCATCTCGCGCTCGCCGTAATAACGGCTGTTGTCGGTGTCCGACGTGGCCAGCCACTCGGTCTCGGCGCCCCAATACACGTCCTCTTCGGGCGCATAGATGTCGGCGCGGCCGCCACCAAAGCCAAAGACGGGGCCGCCCATGGATTCGATCGCGACATTGCCGGCCAGAATCATCAGGTCGGCCCAGCTGAGGTTGTCGCCGTACTTCTTCTTGATCGGCCACAGTAGACGACGCGCCTTGTCGAGGTTGCCGTTGTCAGGCCAGCTGTTGAGCGGGGCAAAGCGCTGGTTGCCGGTATTCGAGCCGCCGCGCCCGTCGGCGGTGCGGTAGGTGCCCGCCGAATGCCATGCCATGCGGATGAAGAGGGGGCCATAGTGACCATAATCCGCCGGCCACCAGTCTTGGCTGTCGGTCATCAGCGCATGCAGGTCGGCCTTGACCGCATCGAGGTCCAGCTTCTTGAATGCTTCGGCGTAGTTGAAGTCGCGGCCCATGGGATCGGGGCTGCGGCCATGCTGGTGAAGCACGTTCACCGGCAGCTGGTCGGGCCACCAGTCGCGATTGGTACGCTTTTTCTTGGCGGTGACGGGGCATTGCATATTGCCGTCCATGGTAGAACTCCTTGAATCGCGCGGGGCCATAAGCCCGGCGCCTTTGGTGATGGCGTGATTCCATTGGCACGAAGGACCGTCTGGAATCGTTCTAGGTTGAACATGATCGGTTGCAGTCATAAATGCAAATTACAGTTTCTTCTTGTTGTGATAGGTTTTCATTATGAGCATCACGCTACGCCAGCTTGCCTATTTTCGGGCCTTGGCCGAGCACTGCCACTTTGGCCGCGCGGCTGCTGCGGTCTCGGTTTCGCAGCCCGCGCTGTCGGTTCAGATCCGCGAGCTGGAGGGCGCGCTGGGCCAGCCCCTGGTCGAGCGGCGGGCGCGCGATGTGGTTCTGACGCCCTTTGGCCGGATGATGCTGTCTCATGCCGAGGCGGTGGGTGAGGGGATGCGCGCGCTGGAGGATGCGGCGCGCTGGCATGGTGGCGTGCCGTCGCGTCTGCGCCTCGGTCTGATCCCGACGCTTGCGCCCTATCTCTTGCCCGGCGTTCTGGAAGGGCTGCGCAGCGGCGACATCTCGCTGGATGTGCAGGTGCAGGAGGCGCGAACCGACCGCTTGCTCGAGGATTTGCTGGCCGGGCGGCTGGATGCCGCTGTGATGGCGCTGCCGGTCGATACAGCGGGCTTGGTGGCCCAACATCTCTTTGACGATCGTTTCCTGCTGGCGGGCAGCGCCGCGCGGCTGGAGGCCTTGCAAAGCGCGGCGCGGACGCTGCGCCCCGATGATCTTGGCACCGAGCAACTGCTGTTGCTGGAGGACGGGCATTGCCTGACCGATCAGGCGCTGGAGGCATGCCGCCGGGGCAGGGGCCATGCGCAGATCGACATGGGGGCCTCATCGCTGGCCACGCTCACACGGCTGGTTGCCGCCGGATTCGGGCTGACTCTCATGCCCGAATTGGCGGCCGAAGCCGAGACGCGCAGCGCGCCGGGCATGCGCCTTGTCCGCTTTGCCGCGCCCGAGCCGAGGCGCAGCATCTGTCTGGTGCGCCGCGCCTCGACGGCGGGCGAGGGGTGGTTTGCGCAACTGTCGAACGTGCTGACCGAAGTGGGCACCGCCATCACTGCGGCTGCGCGGTAAGCCGGCCTGCAGCTCAAGTGGCGAGACGCCGCAGGATTGCGGCCCGGCTGCGCTGGCAACTGCCCGCTGCCGTGACTATAGTAGAGGGCAACTGACCACACCATTCGCGGGGACCAATTCGTGCGTGATCTGAAAATTCCAAGCCAGCGCCATCCCGAGAAGGCGCGCCGCTTCGACAATGCCCAGCCAAAGAAACCTGATTGGATCCGCGTCAAGGCGCCGGGCGGCAAGGGCTATGCCGATACAGCGCGCATCATGCGCGAGCACAAGCTGACCACCGTCTGCGAAGAGGCGGGATGCCCAAACGTGGGCGAATGCTGGTCCCAGGGGCACGCGACGATGATGATCATGGGCGAGGTCTGCACCCGCGCCTGCACGTTCTGCAACATCGCAACCGGCAAGCCGCCCGAGGAGCTGGACGTGTTCGAGCCGGGCCGTGTCGCCGATGCGGTGCAGAAACTGGGACTGAACCATGTGGTCATCACGTCCGTCGACCGTGACGATGTCGAGGATGGCGGGTCCGAGCATTTTGCCCAGACCATCCGCGCCATCCGCCACCGCAGCCCCGGCACCACGATCGAGATCCTGACGCCCGATTTCCTGCATTGCGATCCCTCGGTCCTGCAAACGGTCGTGGATGCCAAGCCCGACGTCTTCAACCACAACCTCGAAACGGTGCCCGGCCTCTACCCGTCGGTGCGCCCCGGCGCGCGGTATTTTCACTCCCTGCGGCTGTTGCAGCGCGTGAAGGAGATGGACCCCGAAATCTTTACCAAATCCGGCATCATGGTCGGCCTTGGAGAAGAGCGCGCATCGGTGCATCAGGTGATGGACGACATGCGCGCCGCCGACATCGACTTCCTGACCATCGGCCAATATCTGCAACCGACGCCCAAGCACCATGTGCTGGATCGTTTTGTCACGCCGGATGAGTTCAAGGCCTACGAAAAGGCGGCCTTTGGCAAAGGCTTTCTGATGGTTTCGGCGACACCGCTGACACGGTCGTCCTACCATGCGGGCGATGATTTCGCGCGCCTGCGCGAGGCGCGCCTCGCGCAGCTGGCCAAGGCGGCGGGCGCCTAGCGCGGGCCGGCAGCGCGCCTTGCCGGGCGCGCCAGTTCCGGCACGTCCGCGATGTGTGGAACGAGGCGCGCAACCATTTGCAGCGTCTCGTTCAGGCACGCATCGGCATCATAGATTCCGGGCAAGACGTGCAGCCGCTGCCAGTATCCATCAGAAAACGTGTCGATCCATTCGGCAACGCGGCGAATCTCATCCTCGGGCGCGTCCTCCATAAGTGCGGCGCATTCTGTGCGGATCGCCTCGTTGCGCGCCGTGTCGAACTGGGCTGAAATGGCTGCGTAGTCAGGCGTGAATTTCTGCTCGCCCCAAAAGGCGAACCAGATCGACAAAGCCTCGGGATTGCAGATTACGGGGTCGAAATCGGCACGGATAAGTGCGATCAGGCGGTCGCGCGGATCGTGCCCGGCGTCCTCCAGAGCGCGCTCCCAAGTCTGCTGATAGCGGTGGTAATGATCGCGCAGCGCCTCGGTCAGAAGGCCCGCCTTCGACTTGAAGTAAAACACCGCGACACCTTGAGATAACCCCGCTTGCGTCGCCACTGTCGCCAGCGTCGTCCGCGCAAGGCCGTTTTCCGCGATCGACCGCCATGTCGCATCCAGCAGCTGCTGGCGCCGTTTGTCGGCGTTGGCCTTGCGCTCTTTGCGTTCCTTGGGCGGGGTGGGGGACGGATCGTCGATCATCGGGCGCATCTTTCTTCTGGTGGTCTTATTTCTTAAAGCGTTTCGCGAAAAACCGAAATCACAGAGTTTCGCGAAACGCAGCGCGACATCAAGGCGTTGCACGCGTTTCGCCTTTCGCTGATGTCTCAGGTTAAAGGCGAAACGCTTTAGATGTCCGTTTCTGAGCATACCATAGAAAATATATTTATTTGAGCGCTCAAAAAAAGTTTATTTCAAGCGTAGATGTGATAGCCTGCCCCTAATTCAAGAGGAGCAAGACCCATGACGACCACACCCGCCGTTCGTGCAAGAGACCGTGATACCAACCAGCCCGCGACCACGGATCTGCACGGCTGGGATCGCACGCACCAGTTGCACCCTTGGGCTGCGATGGACGACTGGCGCGGCTACGATCACATGATGGTCGACACGGCCAAGGGCATTTACCTGTGGGATGCGACCGGGAAACGATTCATCGACGGGCCGGGGGGCATGTGGTGCGTCCAGATCGGCTATGGCCGCCGCGAGATGGCCGATGCCATCGCGTCCCAAGTCATGACTTTGCCCTATACCTCGCCCTGGACCACGGTGACCGAGCCTTCGGCACAACTGGCGAAAAAGCTGGCCGATATGGCGCCGGGTGATCTGAATAACGTGTTCTTCACCACCGGCGGCTCGACAGCGGTCGATACCGCCATTCGCACGATGCATTTCCTGAACAATCAGCTTGGGCGCCCGGACAAGAAGATCGTGATCGCCCGCGAAAAGGGCTATCATGGCTCGACCTATCTGGCCTCTTCCGTCACGGGCAAAGAGCGCGACAAGAGCCGCTTTGACGTCGAGGCGCGGCTGGTCCGGTTTCTGCCGGACGTCAATCCCTATCGCCGCGCCGAGGGGCAGAGCGTCGAGGATTGGTGCGACGAGAAGGTGGCAGATCTGGAGAACATGATCGCCGACGTGGGCGCCGAGAACATCGGGGCCTTCATCGCCGAGCCGATCCTATGCTCGGGCGGCGTCATCATCCCGCCCGAGGGCTATCACAAGCGCACGCTCGAAATCTGCCGGGCGCATGATATCCTTTATATCTCGGACGAGGTCGTCACCGGTTTTGGCCGCCTCGGGCATTGGTTCGCCTCCGAGGAGGTCTTTGGCATCACGCCCGATATCATCACCTGTGCCAAGGGTCTGACATCGGGTTACCTGCCCCTCGGGGCGTGCATCATTTCGGATGCGGTGATGGAGCGGATGACCGACCCCGACGATGCTGTCCTCTTTGCCAATGGCTATACCTATTCGGCGCATCCGGTTTGCTGCGCCGCTGCGTTGAAGAACATCGAAATTCTGGAGGACGAGAAAATCCTGGAGCATGTGCGGCAGATTGCGCCGCATTTTCAGGCCCGCCTTCAGGCGCTGCGGCGGTTCGATATCGTTGGCGATGTGCGCGGCATGGGCCTTCTGGGCTGCATCGAGGGCGGCGCGCGCACGCTCGCGGGCGAGCGGCGTCTGGGCGCAATGCTGGACGAGGTCTGCGAAGAGATGGGGCTGCTTGTGCGCCCGCTGATCAATATGGCCGTGTTTTCCCCGCCCCTCATCATCACCAAGGCCGAGATCGACGAGATGTTCGATATTCTGGAGCGTGCGCTGGAAGAAGTGGAGCGCAGATTGAATGAATGAGTTCTGTGGCGTCTGCACGCAAGATAATGAAATGTAATGAAAAAAAGGGTTTCATCTCAATAGCTGAGCACTCGAAGAAAAAAGACATGCCGCGCCGTGATCTTGCGAGTCTCTGAGGGGCAACACGCACGATCACGGCAGGTCACTAGGATCAAGTCACCAACCAAGGCACGGGGGCGCAGGCTGCGCCCGAAAGATGCCACCAACAACAAGGAGAAATCATATGTTTGCTTACCGAAATCTGGCGCTGGCCGTCTCATCTGCCGCTCTGGTCGCGGCAGGGGGCGCGGCGCTGGCCGATGACGCCGAGCTTGTCGTCTTTGACTGGGCTGGCTACGAGGATCCCGGATTCTTCCAAGCATATATCGAAGAGCATGGCGGCGCGCCCACCTACGCCTTCTTTGGCGACGAGGAAGAGGCCTTTCAGAAACTGCGCGCGGGCTTTCAGGCTGATGTGTCGCACCCATGCTCGCAATCGGTGCCCAAATGGATGGACGCGGATCTGCTTGCGCCGATCGACACCTCGCGGATCGACCGCTGGGACGATCTCGAGCCCGGCTTTCGCGACATCGAAGCGTATATGAAGGATGGCGAGCATTACTTCGTGCCTGTCGATTGGGGCAACACGGCGTTGATCTACAACACTGATGTTCTGAGCGAGGAGGATGTGCAATCGCTTCAGGTGTTCGTCGACCCGGAGCATGAGGGCCGGATCTCCATCGGTGACAATGTCGATGATGCCTATGCGCTCGCCTTCCTCGCCACGGGGGTCAGGGACTGGACCAAGGCCACGGATGAGGATTTTCAGGCGGCGTCCGACTGGCTGCGCAAACTGCACACGAATGTGCGCACCTATTGGACGGATGGCGCATCCTTGCGTCAGCTGATGCAGAGCGGCGAGGTGTACCTCACCTGGGCCTGGAACGAGACGTATGCCACCATGAGCGGCGAGGGCCATCCCATCGCGCTGAAGCGCGACACCGACGAGGGCGCATCAAGCTGGGTCTGCGGCTATACGCGCCTGACCAGCGCCACCGAAGAGTCCGAAGACAAGTTCTATGACTTCATCAACGCATGGCTCGAGCCGGGTTCGGCTGAATACATCGTGACGCAGTGGGGCTACGGCCATTCGAATGTCGCCGCGATGGCTGACATCTCCGAAGAGACGCTGAGCTCGGTCGGCCTGACGGTCAGCGAAGATTTGCGCGCCAACACCCTTTGGCAGGCGCCGACATCATCCGAGTTGCGCGAAAAGATGATCGCCGAGTTCGAGCTGATCAAAGCCGGCTTCTAAGGCGGCTGCGCAGAACATGAAAAGGCGGGCCGCGCGGCCCGCCTTTTTTCATGTCCGAGGCTGATTGTTTTTCAGGCTGGCTTTTGTGCGCGAATGTGATGCGGGCAATGCTCGCCCGTCTCCAGCACGCCGATCATGGCGCGCCATGTGACGATGGAATGGTCGATGAACTCGGCCCCATGGGCAGCGGCCAGTGCATCGCGGCGTGTCTCCAGCAGCGACAGCTCGCCTCTCGCAACCTCCAGATACCAGGCATTGCGGTTGGTCAGGGTGATGTTGACAAATCCCGCCGCCTCCAGCGCCGCGCGGTAGCGCGCGGGCGAGGCCATCTGGAAATCCAGATCTTCCAGCGCGAGATATGCCGCCATCTGGTCCGTCGGCGTATCACCGGCAATCATCCAGTCCGAGGCCGCGAACCAGCCTCCCGGCGCCAACACGCGCGCGGCCTCGCGGGCGAGGAATTCCTTGTCCGGGATGTGGATGATCGAATCCTTGGAAAAGACCGGCTTCTTCGCGGTTTGTGTGGGTGTGCGGGTCTCCGGTCAGTTCACGACCACACCAGATGTTGTGTCGTAGGGTGACGCGGGCAGGTGCTTGAGCCGACCGGCGA
>NZ_JBAPKZ010000025.1:0-62162 GCF_037083805.1 Roseovarius sp. D0-M9
ATGGCACGCGCCAGCTATCTGGGGAGCGCACGTGCCATGGCGCTTGGCACCCCGCCACTGGCCTGGTTTTGCGCCGCCACGTGGCCGGTTTTGTCTCCGCCGTTGACAGGCTGGCATGTAAATCACAAGCGCATCGAACGCATTTGGTGGCAGGAAGGGCTGAAAGTCCCGCAAAAACAACCAAAGAAGGGCCGGCTCTGGCTGAACGACGGCTCATGCATCCGGCTCCGGCCGGAGCGCCCGAACCATGTCTCCCTCTCGGGACATTGCTACGCAATACCCTGACGGGCAGCGGGTCCTATGACTTCGTCCAGGATCGGACCCACGATGGGCGGGTCTTTAGGACGCTCAATATCATCGATGAGTTCACGAAGGAGGCACTGGTGATCCGCGTCAAACGCAAGCTCAATTCAGTCGATGTAGTCGATGCCTTGACCGACCTGTTCATCCTGCGCGGTCCGCCAGAATACATAAGATCCGACAATGGCGCGGAATTTATCGCCAAAAAGGTGCGTTCCTGGATCGGGGCTGTCGGCGCCAAAACGGCTTTCATCGCGCCAGGATCGCCTTGGGAGAACGGCTACTGTGAGAGCTTCAACGCCCGATTTCGCGACGAGCTACTCAATGGTGAAGTCTTCTATTCGCTCAGAGAGGCCCAGATCCTGATCGAAAGGTGGCGTCGCCACTACAATACCGTCAGGCCGCACAGCTCTCTGGGATACCGTCCGCCCGCACCTGAAACCTTCATCCCGATAGACCAGAGGCCCATCATGCACTAACAATTAACTCGGACCACTCGATGGGGGCAGTCCACTTTTGACCCGCAACACGGGGGCGGTTGTCTTTGCGTCCTCCTCTGGCTCGCAGCAATCGCTCGAGAGCGAGACTTATGGTGGAGGCCACGGTTCATTTACGGCGGCGCTCCTTGAGGCGCTGCGCGGGATGGCGGATACGAATGTCGGCGATCAGGACGGCTTCAACAGCTTACAGGAAACCATTCTCTATACGCGCGGCCGGGTGTCAGCCTTGACCCGTGGCGACCAACGGCCCACCCTGCCGTTCGCCTCGGACGAGGTTGATTACCTTTTGAGTGGCGGAAACTAAGTGGGCCTGTGACGTGTTTTGGGAGTTGTTGCTGACCCCGAAACACGTCACTCCGACAAGAAAATACCCATCGTCGATAACGCGCGCTCCATGCGGGCTTGGTCGTCCGACGGGCGGGTAGCCTCCACGAGCCTACGCAGATCTTCGGCGTTCGTGATTTTTTCGCGCATAACATGTGCGAGAAGCGGGACGATATCTCGTGCGGGACAGGTTCCGATACGGTAACGCCAGACCGGCAGTTCTTGTTGTTCCGAGCTCAGCCCGCAGCGCCCGCTCGGCGGCAAGTTTCGCCAGAACATCAGCATCAAATCTGCCAGCGCCGAAGGATCGTCTGCAAAGTAGCCGTGCGAGAGTAAGTCCTCACCAAGATCCGACATATCGATACTGTCGATCAACGGCGACACGATGGTTTCGTCCCCACCCTGCCCTGCCCGTGGCCGCTTGCCATGCAAAAGACGCGAAGTTTCGAGGGCCCAATCTGCTTCAGATGCATAAAGTGTCATGCGCTCGGCGGTCGGGCGCATGGTGGGCAGCATCTCCTTGAACAGTCCCGCGTCTACGTCCGGCGCGGCAAAAATAACCTGTCCGAATAGTGGATCCATTCCCTTCGCTAGGCTATTACGCAGAGACAACAATTCTAGCGCGTCAGTCAACGCCCGGTTGCCCATACTATGCGCCACAAGATGGATACGCCGCGCTCCAGACTGATCAACGATATCTTGCAAAAAGGTGGCTAAGCGACGGCCGGATAGACGCACGACTGCGCTATCAGCGATGTATGCGGAAGTGCGCGCATGTGACGGCCAAGAATACAGGACCGGCACACCAGGATAACGCATGTCGAACGCCAGCTGTGCGGCCCGTTTAGCCGCCGCATCAAAGCTCACGTTGAAGCCATGGACGAAGACAAAGGCATCGCGGTCCGGCGCCTCGCGAAATTCTGCATTCATGCGCCGGAAAAAGGCATTGCTGTCCAGGGGCTGGATGCTCTGAAGGGTCATGTGCCGGGTCGGCGAAGGCGCAAACTCAAGCTGCCAGACAGACGGAGCCTCGATTTCACCGGGCGTGTGGTTTTCAGGAATGGTGACCGTGACGATGCCGGTTTCCAACGTCCCGCGACCCGCGCCGTAGAAATCGGCGGGTCGAATTTCACCGGTTCGGGCGCGGTCCGTTCCGTAATACACGTCGATAGTATGATACCCTTGCTCGGATGCTTGCTTGGCACCAGCGGCAGGAGCGGCGGCCGATGGCACCGCTGTAAGTGGGGCCACGCCTGCGGAGGATGATGACGAGGAAGTTAGGGGCTCATCCGACATAAGCCCAGTCAGACGTTCGCGCGCAGCGCGTGCGGCTGAGATCTCCGCCTCGGAAGCAGCCGAGGCACGAAGAACGCGCATCTTTGAAATAATCTGCCGCCGTGCAGCCGTCAAATCGCCTGCCTGCTCAAAGAGACGCGCAGCCCTTTCGAAAAAGGTCACCGGATCATACCATTCAGATCCCGTACTTTCAGCAATTTGGCCAAGTTCCGCAAAGAGTTGTGCCGCCTCCCGCGTCTGCCCGAGCTCATCAAGTAATCGAGCTCGCATGAGCAACAGATCGAATTGAGGGCGGTTCGTAGGAGCCGCCTCAAGGCCTGCTAGCTCAAGAAGCGCATCAACTTCAACAAGCGCGCTCTGCGGTGCGGTTTCGACCAACGTCTCAATACGGATCATCTCAGCTGCCAGCGTGGGTCTCAGCATCGGTTCGGAAGCGGCATGGCCTGGGAAGGAGCTTCCAAACGCTAAGAAGAAAACGGCGTTAAGAGCTGCCCGCATGTCATTTCCTCCTGTCCGTATTTGACTTCAAGACTAGGACAGCACCTATTTTCTCGCAAGTGAGGTGCTCACCGAAGACTAGACACTGATGGTGTGGATGCCCCCCCGGCAATCATGCCCCAAAACTGAATCATCGTCAGGAGCGTCTTCCCGGCAACCGGTTCATACCTCAAAGTCGATTGCCGCGGCCTGCAACAGCGGCTCAGACCACGTCGATGAAACATGCCGCCGTATCGGCGATCTGCTGGGCGGTATGCTCTCGGCGAAAGAACTGGACAAAGCCTGCATCCGGCAGAACCAGATAGGTATGGGTGGAATGATCCAAGAGGTAATAGTCTTCATTCCCCGGCTGCCTTGAATAGAACGTCCTATAGGCACGCGAGGCGGTGTCGATCTGCTCGAGACTGCCGGTCAGTCCGATCATGTCGTCGTGAAAGAAGTCGGTGAATTCATCCACCCGCTCCACCGTGTCCCGCTCGGGATCGACCGTGATGAAGAGGGATTGCACGTCCCTGCCTTCGTCCTGAAGCAGGTCCAGCGCCTCGGCGTTGCGCGCCGTGTCCATCGGGCAGACATCGGGGCAGAAGGTATAGCCGAAGTAGATCAGCGAAGGCTTGGTGATGACCTCGGCGTCGGTCACGGTCTCGCCGGTTTCGGACACCAGTGTGAAGGGGCCGCCGATGGACCCACCGGCAACCGAAGATGTGCTGCACTGGGCAAAACGGTCAGCGGCGGGGCGGTTCAGCCACCACGCTGCGCCGCCCGCGATCAATGCCGCCGCGAGGCCCGCGACGATGAATAGCGGAGTTCTGGACATGGGATGTCTCTCTTTGCGAAAGGGATGGGATGCTGGCGCTGCGCGTGGCCCTTGACCCGCGCAGCGCCCCGGCTGTCAGTGACTGGAATGATCCATGTCGCCATGATCCGACGACTCGCCCGCATCGGTGGGGCGCGTCTCGACTACGAATTCAATCTCGACCTCGCCTGCCCGTTCGAAAACCAGCGTCGCGGGAAAGCTTTTTCCGCTCACCAGTTTGCGATCCTTAAGACCCATGAACATCACATGANCCTGCCCGTTCGAAAACCAGCGTCGCGGGAAAGCTTTTTCCGCTCACCAGTTTGCGATCCTTAAGACCCATGAACATCACATGAAGCCCGCCGGGTTTCAGCGTGACGCTCGCCCCCGGCGCGATCTCGACCCCATCGACGGGCAGCATCCGGCCCACACCATCGGTGACGACGGATTCGTGCACCGCGACCTTGGGAAAATCAGCACGCACTTCGATCAGGCGGTCGGCGGTGTCACCGGTATTGGTGATGGTCATGAACCCGCCGCCGGCCATGGCCATCGACGGGGTTTCAAAGGCATAGGGGTGGGCGATTTCCAGATCACCAGCGGTGAACTCATGGGCCCAGAGCGCGGTGGACGAGACGGCACAGGCCGCGATAATTACAAGTTTCTTGAGCATATCTGATAGTTCCATCAAGACGTTGCCCTGACGCGATCCTGCGCAGGGCCATTGAATTTGTGATGTGAGGGACTTCAGATAAAGCGCGGCGGCGCGCGGGCTGGCGGGCTGGGCGGCGCCCTGAGCGGGAGGCCCGTAATCCGGTTCAGCGGCGCGCCCTGCGCGATGACAAGCTGCCACCGGGTGGCGGCCAAGGCAGATTGCATCGGCAGCGGGGCCGAGAGTTGCAGGCAGCAGCTGTCGCATTCCACGCAGCCGGGGCAATGTTCGCCCTCCTCCGCGCACAGATCGTCGAGCGTTCCGCCCATCTCCAGCAGCGGCGCAAGCGCAATCTCAGTCTGGGCAAGATGGCCGGACGCCTGAGCGCGCAAGACCCCGCTGCCTGCAACCATGAGGGCTGCGATCAGCGCAAACACCACAGTCATGGTGCGGGCCGCGCCCCGGATATGATGGCGATCAGAGAACATCTTGGCAGTCAGTTACTGCAATTTCACCCATTGGGAAAGGCCGCGAAGTGACGCGCCAGACATCGCTGACCGCCGGGCGTTGATTAGGGCACAGTCCTATTCCGCCGGGGTGCGTTTCGCGGCCGTGCCGTCTTGTGTGGCGCGCGCGTGCTGCAACAGCCCCTGCCCCCCGTGTTCGATGTCATGGCAGATTGCGGCTTGGGTCATCGCCGGATCACGAGCGCGCAGCCCCGCGATCACTGACAGGTGCGGGTGGACATCGTGGAAGGGGTTGCCGGCATCATAGAGATGCGACAGCAGCGGCCCGCAGCGCACCCAGAGATTTTCGACGATTTCCAGCAGGATCGGCATCCGTCCCGCGCGGCACAGATTCAGGTGGAACTGCGTGTTGAGGTCGATGGCCTGCGCGTGATCCCCTGCCTCGAAGGCCCGCGACAACTGCGCGTGCATCTTGTCCAACGCGTCGATCTCGGCCCTGGTCGCGCAGGTGGCGGCGGCGGCCGCGGCGCGCCCCTCCAGATCGAGGCGGATGTTGCGAATCTCGATCAACTGATCGCGGGTCAGCTCGGGCACCATCGCGGTGCCACGCGCATCCAGCGCCAGCGCATCCAGCGAAACAAGCCGCAAGAACGCCTCGCGCATGGGCGTCGCGCTGATGCCGAATCGCTTGGACACAGGGCGCAGCCGCAACTTTTCGCCCGGCTTCAGCTGCCCGCCCATCAGCGCAGCGCGTAGCGCAAAATAGGCGCGATCGCCCAAGTTTTCCTTGGTGATCGGGCTGGCCCAAGCATGGCTGTCGGCGAATTCTCCGCCGTTTTCCAAACTGCGCGTTGACAAGTGTGTGTCTCCCCTGCTTAGTCTTGTTATAACAAATAACGCGTTCGCGCCGATAGCCCAAACTTACGTAAAGACAGCTTTCAAAGCGAGGTCGAAACGCAACATGGGTAAAGGGTCGCGGGGTGTTTGCCGTTCCGGGGAGGGAGCGGCAGACAGATAGCCCCGCACGGCGCGCACCAAAGGAGGAGACAGCGATGAGTGACATGATGAAGGCCGTCACGGCCAGTGGTGCGGGTGGCCCCGAGGTTCTGGACGTGGTGAGCCTGCCCCGCCCCACGCCCGGCCCCGGCCAAGTTCTGGTGCGGGTCCATGCGGCGGGCATCAACCGCCCCGACGTGATGCAGCGCGAGGGCAATTACCCGCCGCCCCCCGGCGCCTCCGACATCCTGGGCCTTGAAATGGCCGGTGTCGTCGAAGAGCTGGGCGAGGGCGCGAGCCGTTTCGCGGTCGGCGACCGCGTGATGGCACTGGTGCCCAGTGGCGGCTACAGCGAATGGTGCGCCGTGCATGAGACCAACGCGCTGCCGGTGCCCGAAGGCCTGAGCATGGTCGAGGCGGGCGCGATCCCCGAGACGTTCTTTACCGTCTGGTCCAACGTGTTTCAGCGCGCGGGTCTGAAAAAGGGCGAGACGATCCTGCTTCATGGCGGCACCTCGGGCATCGGCACGACGACGATCCTGCTGGCCAAGGCGCTGGGGAGCCGCGTCATCGTGACCTGCGGCAGCGACGAGAAATGCGAGGCGGCCAAGGCCAACGGCGCGGATGTGGCGATCAACTACAAGACATCCGATTTTGTCGAAGAGGCCAAGAAGGCCACCGACGGCAATGGCCCGCATGTCATCCTGGACATGGTCGGCGGCGACTACATGCAGCGCAATATCGAGGCGGTGGCCATCGACGGGCGCATCGCCCAGATCGCCTTTCAAAAGCCGCCCAAGGCCGAGCTGAACATGCTCCAGCTTCTGACCAAGCGCCTGACCTGGACCGGATCGACCCTGCGCGCGCGCCCGGTCGAGATGAAGGCCGAACTGGCCGCCGCGCTGGAGGAGCACGTGCTGCCCCTGCTGGCCAAGGGCATTGCAAAGCCTGTGATCGACAGCACCTATCCGCTGGATGATGTGCGCGGCGCCCATGCGCGCATGGACAGCGGCGGGCATGTGGGCAAAATCGTGTTGACCATGACGGATGACGCGGCATGACCACCCCTCCGAGCCCGACCGCAGCCAATCTGACAGGGACCAATCCCACCGGGGCCAACACCACCGGCGCACATATCATGGCCGCCGCGCTGGCCCGGCACGGGGTCACGCAGATCTTTGGGCAGAGCCTGCCGACCGCGCTGATTCTGGCCGCGCCGGACTACGGCATCCGGCAGGTTGGCTACCGAACCGAGAACGCGGGCGCGGCGATGGCCGATGCCTATGCGCGGATCACCGGGCAGGTTTCGATCGTCACCGCACAGAACGGCCCAGCGGCGACGCTGCTCGTGCCGGGTCTGGGCGAGGCGCTCAAGGCCTCGATCCCGGTCGTTGCCATCGTGCAGGACGTGCATCGCGGCGCGACCGACAAGAACGCCTTTCAGGAGCTGGATCACTTCGCGCTCTTTTCCGGCGTGTCGAAATGGATCCGGCGCATCAGTGACGCGTCGCGGATCGACGATTACGTCGACATGGCCTTTACCGCTGCCGCCAGTGGGCGCGCGGGGCCGGCGGTCTTGATGGTGCCGGTCGATGTCTTGGACCAGATGGCTGCGCCACAGGGCCGGCAGGCCACCTTGGGGCACTACCCGCTGGACCGCAGCGTCGCCGCGCCGGACCGCATCGCCGAGGCTGCGGACCTTCTGGCCTCTGCCCGCGCGCCCATCGTCATTGCCGGGGGCGGCGTCCATTCCGCCCGCGCCACGGGCGAGTTGGCGAAACTGCAAGAGTTGGGCCTGCCAGTGGCGACGACCGTCATGGGCAAAGGAACAGTGGACGAGACGCATCCCCTGTCGCTGGGCGTCGTAGGCTATTTCATGGCCAAGGGCAGCCGCACACATCACATGCGCAGCATGGTCACTGAGGCCGATGTGGTGCTCTTGGTCGGCAACCGCACGAACCAGAACGGCACCGATAGTTGGCAGCTTTATCCCAAGAATGCGCGCTATATCCATATCGACATCGACGGGGCCGAGGTCGGCCGCAACTATGAGGCCCTGCGCCTTGTCGGGGATGCCAAGCTGACGCTGGCGGCCCTAACCGACGCGCTCAAGACACGCGATACGGCCCATCTGTCGTCCGCGGGCAAGGATGTCGAGGCGCGCATCGCAAAAAGCCGCGACGCCTATGCCGAGGACATGAAGGCGCTGGACTTGGATGCCAGCCCGCTGCGGCCCGAACGAATGATGCGCGATCTTGATGCGGCCATCGACGGTGACGCCATCGTGGTGGCAGATGCCAGCTATTCGTCGATCTGGGTTGCGGCCTATCTGACCGCGCAAAAGGCGGGGCAGCGCTTCTTGACGCCGCGCGGCCTTGCGGGGCTGGGCTGGGGCCTGCCCTTTGCGCTGGGGGCCAAGGCGGCGCGTCCGGATGCGCCAGTGATCTGCCTGACCGGGGACGGTGGCTTTGGCCACGTCTGGGGCGAGCTTGAGACGGCTCGCCGCATGAACCTGCCGGTGACGGTGATCGTTCTGAACAACCAGATCCTCGGCTATCAGAAGCATGCAGAACTAACCATTTATGGAAATCACACCGACGTTGTGCATTTCCAGCCCGTGGATCACGCCGCAATCGCGCGCGCCTGCGGCTGTGACGGTGTGCGCGTCGATGCGGCAGAGGATTTCGCCCCGGCACTTGCCGCGGCGATCAACAGTGGACGGGCCACGGTGATCGACGTCGTCACCGACGAAAAGGCCCATCCACCCATCACAAGCTTCGAGGGCAAGAGCGCTCTCGATTACTGACGTCAAATTAGGGGAGGAGAACCCAATGAAACTGACACATATCCTGAAAACAACGGTCGCCGCAGGTGCACTTCTGGGCGCGCAAGCGGCCTATGCCGAGGTCACCATCGGCGCACTTTATCCGTATAGCGGGCCTCTGGCGCTGCTGGGCGAGGAATCCTCGCGCGGTCTGGAGCTGGCCGTGGATGAAATCAACGCCTCAGGTGGCTTGCAGGGCGAGCAGATCGTGCTGGAGCGCGGCGATGCCGTCGACAACAACCAGGCAATCGGCGAGGCCCGTCGCCTGATTTCGCGCGAAGGCGTCAAGGCAATCTTCGGCACCTATTCCTCCAGCCGTTCGATCGCTGCCAGCCAGGTGGCCGAACTGTCGGGTATCCCCTATTTCGAACTGGGCGCCGTCGCTGACGAGGTTACCGGCCGCGGGCTGGAATATCTCTTCCGCGTCAACCCGACCGCCGAGGACATGGCCGATACGATCATCAACATGATCGTCGACAAGGTCGCCCCAGCCGCCGACATGGACGCCGCCGACCTCAAGATCGGCATCATCCACGAGGACAGCAGCTACGGCAGCTCGGTCTCGGGCCACCAGGAGCGTCTCGCCGAAGAGGCAGGCCTTAACGTCGTGACCACGCTCGCCTATCCGGCATCCACTGTCGATATGTCGTCCATCGTGCTGGACCTACAGCAGCGCGAAGTCGATGTGGTTCTGCAAACATCCTATCAGAATGACTCAGTCCTTTTCCTGCAACAGTCAAATGAGGCCGAGTTCAAACCGATGGCGGTTATCGGTGGTGGCGGTGGCTACTCGACCCAAGCCACGGCGGACGCCGTGGGCCATGACATCATCGATGGTGTGCTGAATGCCGACTTCACGCAGTATATCGTGAACAAGGAGTTCACTCCCGGCATCGACGACTTCCTTGCCGCCTACGAAGAGAAGTTCGACTCTGAGCCGCTGTCGGGCCACTCGCTCACCAACTATGTCGGCGCGATGGCGATCCTCGAGGCCCTGAACGAGGCTGATGGATTTGAGCCTGCAACCATCATCGAAACGGTCTCGGCCATCGACATCCCCGAGGGCACGACCGCTGCCGGGTATGGCGTCAAGTTCGGTGAGAACAATCAGAACGAGCGCGCCCGCATGATGGGTCTGCAATGGCAGGACGGCAAGCTGGTGACGGTCTATCCCGACGATGCCGCCGCCGCCGAAATGCGCACCAAGAATTGATCTTGGCACTTTGATCCCCTCGCGGGATCGACCGGGGCGGGCCGCAGCATGGCCCGCCCCCTTTCAGGACAAGGTGGGATAGTCGATGGACGTGTTTCTTCAAGTCGTGGTGAATGGCCTGCTACTGGGCGGCCTTTTCGCCATCACCAGCGTGGGCCTCACGCTGATCTTTGGTATCGTCAAGGTGGTGAACTTCGCCCACGGCGAATTCCTGATGATTGGGATGTATGCCACATACCTCATCACCGCCCAATTCGGGATGCATCCCTATGTCGCCCTTGGGGCGGTGGTGCCGATCCTCTTCGTGCTCGGGATGCTGACGCAAAAATTGATGATCGAGCCGCTCATGGGGGCGCGTAATCACGATATCCAGATCTTTGCGACCGTGGGCCTTTCCACAGCGCTCATCAATCTCGCGCTGCTCATCTTCGGTGCCAACATCTACAACACGCCCAACTTTGGCCTGCGCGCATCCGTTGAGTTCGGGCCCATCCGTATGCTGGTTGGCCAGGTTGTCCTCTTTGCCGTCGCGACCGCGCTGGTGATCGGTCTGCACCTCTTCTTGCAGCGCACCCAAGCGGGCCGAGGCATTCGCGCCGTCGCACAGAACCGCGCTGCCGCGCAGCTCATGGGGATCAACGTCAGCCGCGTCTACATGGTGACCTTCGGCCTCGGCGCCGCTTGTGTCGGTGTCGCCGCCTGCCTTGTTGCGCCGCTCTATCCGACCTCGCCGGGCATCGGCACCTACTTCGTGCTGATCTCGTTCGTCGTCGTGGTCCTTGGTGGCCTCGGCTCGATCGGGGGGGCGTTCCTCGGGGCGATGATCATCGGCCTGATCGACAGCCTCGCGGGCTTCTATATCGGCTCTGACCTGCGCGAAGTCGCGGTGTTCAGCGTCTTTCTTCTCATACTAATCCTGCGTCCGCAGGGCCTGTTCGGAGGGCGACTGAACCTGTCGCACGTATCATGACGGATCAGACAAGCACAAAACCAACCGCCAAGACGATCAGCCCGACGGCCAAGCGCAGCACGGGCGGGGCCATCGCCCTTGCCGTGCTCCTCGCGGCGATCTTCATCACGCCGGTCGCGCTCGACGACCAGTTCGTCTATCATATTTTCATCACGATCTGCATTTTTGCAGGTCTGTCGACCGCGTGGAATATCGTCGGCGGTTTCGCCGGGCAGCTGTCGCTGGGCCACGCGATCTTCTACGGGATCGGGGCCTATGTGGGCTTCATGCTGACCAATCTGGGCATCTCACCCTGGATCGGCATGTTTGCGGGCGCGGGCATCGCGGCCACTGTCGCGGTCATCATCAGCTACCCCTGCTTCCGCCTTCAAGGGCCGTTCTTTGCCCTGGCGACCATCGCGTTCCTCGAGGTGTTCCATCAGCTTGCGATTCACTTCAAGGATTTCACCGGCGGCGCGTCGGGCATGATGATCCCGCTCAACATCGGTTGGGAATGGATGGTTTTCCGCGAGCGTCTGCCGGCCCTCGTCATCGCCTTTGGCATGATGTGCTTTATCCTCGCGGTCGCCTGGTGGATCCGCACGCACCGCCTGGGCTTTCAACTGGTCGCCACGCGCGAACGCGAGTCCGCGGCGCGGGCCGCAGGTGTCGCCACGGTCAAGGTGCGCCTGATCGCGGTTGCCATTTCGGCGGCACTGACCGCGATGATGGGCACATTCCACGGCATGTATCTAACCTTCATCGAGCCGGAGTCGGCCTTCTCTCTCACCTTTTCGATCCAGATCGCGATGTTCGCGCTGATCGGCGGGCTGGGCAGTGTGTTCGGCCCCCTTCTGGGCGCGGTCCTACTGGTTCCGATCACCGAATTCGCGCGCGGTGCGCTTGGTGCCGAGGCGGTTGGCCTCCATGGCTTCGTCTATGGTGCGGTACTGGTCTTGGTCGTGATCTTTATCCCGAACGGTCTGATGGGCCTCATCTCGCCCTGGTTCAAAGGGCGTGACACCAGCAGCAAACAGGCTGCCGAGGTCGAGGCGCCGACGGAGGCGCGCACCTTTACCCCGCCCGAGCCGGGCGAGGAGGTCGTGCGCGTCAAGAACCTCAACAAGCATTTCGGCGGTCTGCATGTGACCAATGACGTGTCCTTCACCCTGCGCGAGGGCGAGATCCTTGGCCTGATCGGACCCAATGGCGCGGGCAAGACGACGCTCTTCAACATGATTTCGGGCTTTCTGGACGCCGATAGCGGCACGGTCGAGATCAAGGGGGCGGACGGCAAATGGCACTCACCGAAAAGCCCTGCTGATTTCGCGACACTGGGCGTCGGGCGCACCTTTCAGATCGTGCAGCCCTTCGCGGCCATGACCGTCGAGGAAAACATCATGGTCGGCGCGTTCCACCGCTATCCCCATGTCGAGGATGCGCGCGCCGCCGCACGGCGCACGGCGGAAAAGATGGGCCTCGCGCCCTATCTGAACGCCGAGGCATCGTCGCTGACCATCGGCGGCCTGAAACGACTGGAGGTGGCCCGCGTCATGGCGATGGAGCCGCGCGTTCTGCTGCTGGACGAGGTGATGGCAGGCATCAACCAGGCCGATGTGCGCCGCGCCATCGACCTGATGCTGTCCATCCGCGACGAAGGCGTGTCGATCATCGCGATCGAGCATGTGATGCAGGCGGTCATGTCGCTGTCTGACCATGTCATCGTGCTGAGTTCGGGCGAGGTGATCGCCGAGGGCAAGCCAAAGACGGTCGTCGAGGATCCCCAAGTGATCGAGGCATATCTGGGCAAGGAGTTTACCCATGCTTGAGTTGAGCGGCATTCATTCGGGCTATGACTCGACCACCATCTTGCAGGACGTGTCGCTGAACGTGAGCGAGGGCGAGGTCGTCACAATCGTCGGCGCCAACGGCGCGGGCAAGACGACGACCTTGCGCACCATCTCGGGCCTGATCAAGCCGACGGCGGGCAAGATCACCTTTGACGGGCAGGACATCACCAGGCTCAGCTCGCATGAGACGGTCGAGCTGGGCATTACCCTGATCCCCGAGGGGCGCCAGCTCTTTCCGGACATGACGGTGCGCGAAAACCTGCAGATGGGTGCCTATCGCAAGGGTGCGCGGGCCAGCCAATCGCAACTGATGGAGGAGGTTCTCGATCTTTTCCCGCGTGTTCAGGAACGACTGGAGCAAAAGGCAAACTCCCTTTCGGGCGGCGAGCAACAGATGGTTGCCATCGCGCGCGGCCTGATGGCCAAACCGCGCCTCCTGATGTTCGACGAGCCGTCGCTGGGCCTTGCCCCGATTATCGTGAGCCAGGTGTTCGAGGTGATCGACAGCATCGTGAAAACCGGCGCGACCGTGCTGATCGTCGAGCAGAACGTCTTTCACACGCTCAAGGCCGCCGACCGTGGCTATGTCTTGGAAAACGGTGAAATCGTGCTGAGCGATGATGCCGATGCGCTGCTGGAAAACCCGCATGTGCGGAAAGCTTACTTGGGGATCTGAGGCGATGGAACGCAGTGAAATCACCCCCGAGGCGCTCGATATCCGCCCCAGTCACGCGGGCCGCCATGTTCTGGTCACCGGCGCGGGCAACGGCATCGGGCGCGCCATCGCGCTCGGCTTTGCCCGGCGTGGCGCGGTCGTCGGCGTGGCCGACATGAACGAGGACGCGATTGCCGAAACCGAGGCGCTGATTGCCAAGGCCGGTCTGGGCCGCGCGATTCCTTTGCGGCTCGACGTGGCCGATTGGGACGCGGTCGAGGGCACACTGGCACGCGCGGCCAGCGATCTGGGCGCGCCTTTTGATACGGTCGTCAACAACGCCGGCATCTCACCCAAACATGAGGGCAAGCCGCATGGCGTCTGGGAAATGGACCCAGCCGAGTGGCGCCGCGTCGTGGATGTGAACCTGACGGGCAGCTTCAACACTATCCGCGCGCTGACGCCCACCATGCGGGACGCCGGGCGCGGTTGGGTAGTCAACATGTCGTCGGTGGCGGGCAAGACGCATTCGCCCATCGTGGCCAGCCATTATGCCGCGACCAAATCGGCCATCGTCGGATTTACTATCCACCTCGCAGCCGAGCTGGGCCCCTACGGCATCCGCGTCAACGCGCTGGCCCCCGGCCGGATCGAGACGCCAATGGTCGCAGGCGCGGGCAAGGCCGCCAATGACGCGCAGATCGCGCTGACCCCCATGGCGCGGCTGGGCCAGCCCACTGAAGTGGCCGATACTGCCCTCTGGCTGACCTCCAGCGAGGCCAGCTTTGTCACCGGTCAGACGATCGACGTGGCCGGCGGGCTCTACATGACGTGAGGCGGTGGCCCCACGTATCTGAAAGGCAATGACATGAACGAGATCACCGGCAATACGAAGCTATACGGCATCCTTGCCGATCCCATTCACCACGTCAAAACCCCCCAAGTGATGAACCGCCTCTTTGCTGAGGTGGGCCATGACGGCGTGCTGGTGCCCCTGCATGTCGCCGCTGGCGGGCTGGAAGATGCGGTGCGTGGGCTGCGCCGCATTCAGAGCCTATCGGGCGTAATCGTGACGGTTCCGCATAAGACGGCGATCCCTGATCTTTGCGATGCGCTGACCGATCAGGCGCGCATGGTGGGTGCAGTAAACTGCATCCGCCGAGACGCGGACGGCACACTGACCGGTGCGATCCTCGACGGCGTCGGCTTTGTCGAGGGGCTGCGCGGCGAGGGGCATGATCCGCGCGGGCTATCGGTGATCCTCGCCGGTGCGGGCGGCGCGGCCAGCGCCATCGCCTTTGCGCTGGCCGAGGCGGGCGCCACCGCGCTGACCATCGCCAACCGCACCGAGGCGCGCGCCCGTGATCTGGCCGATCGTGTCAGCGCCGCTTATCCCGATGTCACCCTCTCCACCGATGCCAGCGCCGTTGCCGGGGCCGATCTGGTGGTCAACGCCACATCGCTAGGCATGCGCGAGGGCGACGCCCTGCCGCTGGATATCAGCCAGCTCCACAAGGATCAGATTGTCGCCGAGGCCATCATGGACCCCGCCATCACTCCCCTTCTGGCCGCCGCCGAGAAGGTGGGCGCGCACACCCATCCAGGCCTGCCCATGCTGCAAAGTCAGGCACGCCTGATGGCCGAGTTCATGGGCGCAGCCTGATGACCGATGGCGCGCCCCTGCTGGACACGCTGCGCAGAATTTGCGGCGACACGGCGGTGCTGACCGGCGGCGATACCGCCGCCTATGCCACCGACTGGCGCGACATGTTCCACGGCACGCCGCTTTGCGTGGTACGGCCAGCCAACACCGATGAGGTCGCCCGCTGCGTCACTTCCTGCGCCAAGGCGGGGGCGGGCATCGTGCCTCAGGGAGGCAATACCGGCCTTGCGGGCGGGGCCACGCCCGACGCCAGCGGCACGCAGGTCATCATCGCGCTGGACCGCATGACCGCCATTCGCCACATCGACCCGATCGGCATGACGGTCGAGGTAGAGGCGGGTGCGATCCTGCAAACGGTCAAGGACGCCGCCGAGAACGAAAACCGCCTCTTGCCCCTCAGCCTTGCCGCCGAAGGCTCGGCCCGGATCGGCGGGCTGATTGCCACCAATGCGGGGGGCATCGATGTGCTGCGCTACGGGATGACCCGCGCGCTGGTTCTGGGGCTTGAGGTCGTTCTGCCGGACGGGCAAGTGCTGAGCCGTCTGCGCCACCTGCGCAAGGATAACGCAGGCTATGACCTGAAACAGCTCTTCATCGGGACCGAAGGCAGCCTTGGCATCGTCACCGCCGCCGTGCTGCGCCTCGTCCCCCTGCCCCGCCACCGCGCCACCGCGCTGATCGCCGTGCCCGATATCGCCGCCGCCGTGCGCCTTTACGAGCGCGCGCAGAGCGATATTGGCGAGGCGCTGTCGGCGTTCGAGCTGATCTCGGGCGATGGCCTCGCCCTTGTCGCCCGGCATATGGGTCAGGACGCCCCCGTCAGCGGTGCCGAGTGGTATCTGCTGATCGAGGCCGGATCATCCCTGCCCGGCCTGCGCGAGGCTGCCGAGGCGCTGCTGGAAACCGCGTTCGAGGAAGGCTGGGCCACCGATGGCGTTCTGGCCGAATCCGAAGCGCAGGCCGACGGGCTATGGCAATTGCGCGAATCGCTGACCGAGGCCGAGGGCAAGGCAGGCGGCGCGATCAAGCATGACATTTCGGTTCCCATCACCGGCATCGACGCGTTTCTGTCCGAGGTGGGCGACATGCTGCGCAGCACCGCGCCAGACGCCCGGCTGAATGTCTTTGGCCATCTGGGCGACGGCAACCTGCATTACAACGTGATGAACGTGGCCAAGGCGGACGCAGGCACGGTCAACGCCGCCGTGCATGACGTGGTGGCGCGGCACGCCGGCTCGATCTCGGCCGAGCATGGGCTGGGGCAATATCGCGTGGCCGAATGGGCGCGGCTGGCCAGCGCGCCCGAGCATGACCTGACGCGCCGGATCAAACATGCGCTCGATCCGGGTGGCCTGATGAATCCCGGCAAGGTGGTGCCGCAAGATGACTGAGACGTACGATTACATCATCGTCGGCGGCGGCAACGCGGGCTGCGTTCTGGCCAACCGCCTGACCGAGAGCGGCAAGCATAGCGTCCTTCTGATCGAGGCGGGCGAGGACGGGCAGAGCGCTTGGGTCGATGTGCCCGCAGGCTTCTCCAAGCTGCTGACCAACCCGCGCCACAACTGGCGACTGGCCAGCGAGCCCGAAGAGGCAACAATGAACCGCGTGATCTCGATCCCCAAGGGCAAGGGGCTGGGCGGCTCGACGCTGATCAACGGGATGATCTATGTGCGCGGCCAACCACAGGATTTCGACGGCTGGGCGCAGCGCGGCTGCACCGGCTGGTCGTTCGACGATGTGCTGCCCTACTTCAAGAAGGTCGAGGATTGGGATGGGCCGACGCAAGATGGCAGCGCCGATGATCTGCGCGCGCACGGCGGCCCCCTGCCCCTGACCACGGTGCAGGAGCGGCCCGAGATTGGGCGCGCCTTCATCCGCGCCGCCCGCGCGGCGGGGCACCCTGAAAACGACGATTACAACGGCGCATCGCAGGACGGCTTTGGCTATTATCAGGTCAACCAGGAGAACGGCCGCCGCGTCTCGGCCGCCGCCGCCTATCTGGACCCTGTCCGCAAGCGCCCCAACCTGACGATCTGGACCGGCACCCACGCCCGGCGCATCCTGCTGGAGGGGCGCCGCGCCACCGGCATCGAGGTGATGCAGCGCGGCACGTTGCGGCAGGTCCACGCGCGGGGCGAGGTGATCCTCGCTGCAGGCGCCTTTCACTCGCCCCAATTGCTGGAGGTGTCTGGCATCGGCGATCCCGACGTTTTGCGCACGGCAGGTGTCGAGGTGGTGCATGAGGCGCCGGGCGTTGGCGCGAATT
Source organism: Roseovarius sp. D0-M9 (assembly GCF_037083805.1). NCBI lineage: Bacteria > Pseudomonadati > Pseudomonadota > Alphaproteobacteria > Rhodobacterales > Roseobacteraceae > Roseovarius > Roseovarius sp. D0-M9. The sequence goes on from NZ_JBAPKZ010000025.1 coordinate 17,253, forward strand.
ACATCGATCATTACTGCACGCGCATGAATTGGCGCGTCACCCAGCCCGTCACGCTGAACGAGATGACGCGCGGGCTGTCCCTCGTCAAATCGGTCCTGCAATACGCGCTGACGCGCAAGGGTATCCTCACCTATGGCACCGGCCTTGTGCATGGCTTCATGCGGACCCGCCCCGACATTGAGGGGCCGGATGTGCAGCTTTTCTTCCTGCACGCCAGCTATGCCAACGCGGCCGAGCGCAAGCTGGACAGGCAGCCGGGCATGACCATCGGCGTCACGCAGCTGCGCCCGGAATCGCGCGGCACGGTGCATATCGCCGCGCCAGACGCCGAGACGCCCCCCGTGATTCGCCCCAATTTCCTCGCCACGCCCGAGGATTGCCGCGCCATGGTCGATGGCATGAAGATGACCCGAGAGGTCGTGGCACAGGCTCCGATGGACGCCTTTCGCGGCCCCGAGATCAGCCCCGGCGACGCCTGCCAGAGCGATGGCGACTGGCTGCAATTCGCGCGCGACAACGGACAGACGATCTATCACGCCAGCGGCACCTGCCGGATGGGCAATGACGACGCATCAGTCGTCGATCCATCGCTGCGCCTGCGCGGCGTGGACGGGCTGCGCGTCGTGGATGCGTCGATCATGCCGACCATCGTGTCGGGCAACACGCAGGCCGCCGTTTTCATGATCGCCGAAAAAGGCGCCGAATTGATCCTGCGGGACGCAAGATAAAGGGATGCCATGACACGAGAGTTTTTCCCCGCTACCTATCCCGGCCTCAAGGGGCGCGCGGTCCTGAACACCGGCGCGGCCAAGGGCATCGGCTATGCGATGGCCCAGGCGTTCGCCCGGCACGGCGCGCATCTGATGCTGGTGGATATGGACGGCGCCGCGCTTGAGGCGGCGGCAGAGCGGCTGCGCACTGATTATCCCGATGCGAGGGTCGAGACGTATCAAGGCTCCGTCACCGATGAGGCCGATGTCGCCGCGGCCTGCACCGCCTGCGCGGACGCCTATGGCAGCCTCGACATCCTGCTGACCAATGCGGGCATTTCGATGAACCGCCCCAGCATCGAGTTGAGCCTTGATGACTGGCGCCGCGCGCTTGACGTGAACCTCACCGGCACGTTCATCTGCGCGCAGGCCGCCGCAAAGCACATGATCGCGCAGGGCGGCGGCGTGATCCTGAACACCGCGTCGATGTGGGGCCTGTCGGCCTCGGCCAACCGCGCCGCCTATTGCGCCTCCAAGGCCGGGGTCATTTCCCTGACCGAAGTGCTGGCTGATGAGTGGGCGGGCCACGGCATCCGCGTCAACGCGATCTGCCCCGGCTATATCCGCACCGCCCTGACGGACGAGCTGATTTCCCAAGGCAAGCTCGACCTCCCCGCGATCGAGGCGCGCACCCCACAGGGCCGCATGGGCACACCCGAGGAAGTGGCCGAGATGGCCGTCTACCTCGCCTCGGATGCGGCGGTTTTCATCAATGGGCACTCGCATCTGTCGGATGGCGGCTTTCGCGCGCGGGGATTTTAGACGATGAACGCAAGTTTCGATTTCACGGACCGCACGCTGGTCCTGACCGGGGCGGCGGGCGGCATCGGGCGCTGCATCGCAGAGCTTTTCCACCGCTCAGGCGCCAATCTGGTGCTGGGCGACCGGGATGAGGCGGCGCTGAGCGCGCTTGCCGATGACCTCGGGGAGGGCCGCATCGCCACCCTCGCGGGGGACGCCGCCAGCCCCGAGGACGCGCAAGCGCTGGTCGGTCTGGCCGCCGCGCGCTTTGGCGGGATCGACTTTCTCATCCCCGGCGCGGGCATCTACCCCGCGCAGCCCTTTGCCGAGATGACAGACGAGGATTGGCGCCGCCTCATGGCGATCAACCTCGACGGAGTGTTCTATGTCTGCCGCCGCGCGGTGCCGCATCTGAAGCCGGGCGGCGCGCTGGTGTTCCTGACGTCGCTCGCCCCGCATCGGGGCGCGCAGACCAACGCGCATTACGCCGCCGCCAAGGGCGCGGTCGGCGCGCTGATGCGCAGCCTGACGCGAGAGCTGGCCCCCGGTATCCGCTGCAACGCCATCGCGCCGGGTATCATCGACACCGCGATGATCGGCGATTTCAAGAAAACCCGCGCCGATGAGACGTTGAAGCTCACCCCCCTCGCCCGCCTCGGCCAGCCGCAGGAGGTGGCCAGTGTCGCCGCCTTCCTCGCCAGCGATGCGGCCAGTTTCGTCAATGGCGAGACGATACAGGTCAATGGCGGCCTCTACATGGTCGCCTGACCGCAAAGGACCAGATACATGCCCGAATACCGCGACATCCCCCCCCTCGCCCCCTGGCGCGAGATCACCGTCACCGACGACGACCGTAACGCCATCGACCCCGAGACGGGCTGCACAATACTGGCGCAGCTACACCTGATCCGCGCATTCGAAGAAAAGGTGCTGGACCTTGCGGGCAAGCAGCTGGTGCATGGCCCCGCCCACTCTGCCGTCGGGCAGGAGGGAGGTGCGGTCGGCTCTGCGATGACGCTGGGGGACGGCGATCAGATCAACGGCTCGCATCGGGCGCATCACCAGTTTCTGGCGAAATCCCTGCGGCATGTGGCCAGCGTGATTTCCGCGACCGAGGCGTTCCCGAGCGATATCCGCGATCTGTCCAAGCGCACGATGGCCGAGATCATGGGCCTTGCCCAAGGCTTCTGCCGGGGGCGCGGCGGCTCGATGCACCTGCGGTGGGAAGAGGCCGGAAACCTTGGAACAAACGCCATCGTCGGCGGCGGCGTGCCCATGGCGGCGGGCGCGGCTTGGGCGCACCGCAATGCGGGCACGGATCGCGTCGTCTACAGCTACTTCGGTGACGGCGCGACGAACATCGGATCGGTCCTTGAAACGATGAACATCGCGGCGGCGTGGAAGCTGCCCATCTGCTTTTTCATCGAGAATAACCGCTATGCCGTCTCGACCACGGTCGAGGAATCCACGGCCGAGCCGCGCCTGTCGTCGCGCGGCCTTGCCTTTGGCATCCCCGCCTTCAAGGTCGACGGGATGGACCCGGTGGCCGCCTATCACGCGTCACTGGCCGCCAACGAAATCATGCGCGGCGGAAACGGCCCCACGGTGATCGAGGCCGATCTCTATCGGTATTTCCACCAGAACGGCCCCCTGCCCGGCAGCGCCTTTGGCTACCGCGACAAGGAAGAGGAGGCAGAATGGCGCGCCCGTGATCCGCTGGACGCGATGGCCCGCAACTTGATGGAGCGTCAGGTGCTGGGCGAGGATGACATCACCGCGCTGCGGGATCGCGCGGTGTCCCTGATGGAGGATGTCGCGAGCGAACTGATGGAGATGCACGAGGGCCGCCCCCGCATCATCCCCGCCCTCTGGCCCGAAGAAGGCTTTCGCGACGCGGGCCTGCGCGGTGATCTATCCGAGTTCGGCGGCGTGCGCACCGCCGAGCAAGACAGCTTTGACGGCGATCTGCACGAGGCCAAATTCGTCGATACCGTCGCTGATGTCATGCATCGCCGCATGGCGCAGGACGACCGCATCATCGTGCTGGGCGAGGATGTTCACCGCCTCAAAGGCGGCACCAATGGTGCGACGCGCGGCCTGTCAGACGCCTATCCAGGCCGCATCCTCGGCACCCCAATCAGCGAAAATGCCTTTACCGGCATCGCGGCGGGCATGGCCGCTGATGGGCGCGTGCGCCCGGTCATCGAGTTCATGTATCCCGATTTCATGTGGGTCGCCGCTGATCAGGTGTTCAACCAGATCGGCAAGTTTCGCCATATGTTCGGCGGCGATGCGGATATGCCGCTGGTCTTGCGGACCAAGGTGGCCATCGGCACGGGCTATGGCTCGCAGCACTCGATGGACCCAGCGGGCATCTTTGCCACCGCGCCCGGCTGGCGCATCGTCGCGCCTTCCACGCCCTTTGATTACGTCGGCCTGATGAACGCCGCGCTGCTGTGCCGGGATCCGGTGCTGGTGCTGGAGCATGTCGAGCTCTACAATTCCAAAGGCACCGCACCAGTCGAGGATTTCGACTACATCATTCCGCTGGGAAAGGCGCGCATCGTCCGCCCCGGAACCAAGCTGACCGTTCTGACTTATCTGGCGATGGTCGAGAAAACGCGGCAAGTGGTCGAGGATCTGGGCATCGACGCCGAGGTGATCGACCTGCGCAGCCTTGACCGTGCCGGCCTGGATTGGGAGACGATCGAAGCGTCGATCCGCAAGACGAACAATGTTCTGATCGTCGAGCAGGGCGCGCAAGGCACCTCTTATGGCGGGTGGCTGGCTGACGCGCTGCAACGCCGCGTCTTTGACTGGCTGGACCAGCCGATCGCGCGCGTGACGGGGGCCGAGGCCTCGCCCAGCATCTCGAAGGTTCTGGAAACCGCCGCCAGCGCAGGCACGCGCGAGATCGAGGCAGGGTTGCGCCAGATGATGGCCGACATGGGCGCGCCGCTTTAGGGCGCGCTATCCCAGCGCGTAGCCCGCACCGCGCACGGTGCGAATCGGATCGCCCTCGCCGCCCTGCCCCAACGCCTTGCGCAGGCGCCCGACATGCACATCGACGGTGCGGCTGTCGACGTGGATGTCGCGGCCCCAGACCCGGTCCAACAGCTGTTCACGGCTCAACACGCGGCCCGGCTTTTCCATGAAGGTCGATAGCAGGCGGAACTCGGTCGGCCCCAGCTTGATCGCTGTGCCGCCGCGCGTTACGCGGTGCGTCTCGCCATCCAGCACAATATCCTCGTACTCCAGCCGCGAGCCGACTGCCGCCGGGCGCGACCGGCGCAGCTGCGCCTGCACCCGCGCCATCAGCTCGGCCAGCGAATAGGGCTTGGTCATGTAATCATCGGCGCCGGTATCGAGGCCGCGCACCATGTCGACCTCTTCTGTGCGCGCCGAAAGCATGATGATGGGAACAGCGCGGGTGGCTGTGCGCGATTTGATCTGGCGGCACACCTCGATGCCCGAGACATTGGGCAGCATCCAGTCCAGCAGGATCAGATCCGGCATGCCCTCTGCCACCAGCATCAGCGCCTCTTCCCCGTCGCCGGCCTGCACCACGTTGATGCCACCCGCCTCAAGGTTATAGGCCAGAATCTCGCGCTGCGCGGGCTCGTCCTCGACCAGAAGGACGGTGGGACGCCCGTTGGCCACGGCCGGGCTCATGCGGTGGGCACGCCCAGATCGACAGATGTTCTGTCGTTCTTGGGGCGTTCCTCGTCCGGGTGGGCGCCTGTCGCCATATAGATCACCTGCTCGGCGATTGCGGTGACGTGATCGCCCATGCGCTCGGTGTTCTTGGCGATGAAATGCAAGTGCATGCAAGGCGTGATGTTGCGCGGATCCTCCAGCATGAAGGTCAGGAATTCGCGAAAGATCGCGTTATACATCTGGTCGATATCCTCATCGCGGCGCAGCACCTCGCGGGCCAGCTCCACGTCGCGGCGCACATACGCGTCCAGCGCATCCTTGAGCTGGAGCCCCACCTCGCGCGCCATGCGGCGCAGCGCGGCGGTGCCACCCTCGACAGGCGGCATCCCGGCCAAGACAGAGGTCCGCTTGGCCATGTTCTTGGCATAATCGCCGATCCGCTCAAGGTTGCCCGAAATCTTGATGACGCCCAGAATGGCGCGCAGATCGACGCCCATCGGCGCGCGCAGCGCGATGATGCGCGCCGCCTCCTCGTTCAGATGATCCTCAAGCGCGTCGATGGCGCGGTCGGCGTTGCGCACCTCTTGGGCGGCCTCTTCGTCCTGCGCCTCAAGGGCGCTGGCAGCGTTCAAAATCGCCTGCTCGACCAGACCGCCCATGCGGGTGATGAGCACCTCGACCGATTCCAGATCGCGGTCATATGCCGATGTGATGTGCTGGCTCATGTCTTGTTCCTATTCCGTGCGGTTTCGTGCGGTGGTGTCTCTTGTGGTGTTTCGCGAAAGGCGGGAGTGCCCCTTCTTGGTTCAATGATTGCCGTCGCACGGCAGCATGGTTCCAATGGGTGCTAACGCCCTCTGACGACGGCTTTGCAAAGGTTTTGTAACAGTTTGATGACAATTGCCAAAATGTGGATAGAATTTGCGGCGAAACCATCAGCGCAGGGTGTGCCGCAGCCACAATCCCGTCACTCGGCCTCGGCCCAAGGCAGTGCAACGCGAAACTCGCAGCCCTTGCCCGGCTGGCTTTCGATGATGAGGCGCCCGCGATGGCGCTGCGCCACATGCTTGACGATGGCCAGGCCAAGGCCCGTTCCGCCCTTCTGGCGCGAGCGGTGGCTGTCGATGCGATAGAACCGTTCGGTCAGGCGAGGGATGTGCAACGGGTCGATTCCCGGCCCGTCATCACGCACCGACAGGATCGCCGCAGGCCCGCGCAGCGCGGCGTAATGCGCCTCGACGCCAAGCGTGACATCAACCCTGCCCCCTTGCCCGCCGTATTTTAGGCCATTCTCGATCAGGTTAATGCAAATCTGGCGTAGCTGATCGGCATCGCCCTGCACCCACACCGGCGTATCAGCCAGCTCCGCAGACAGCTGCATCCCCGCCTTTTGCGCCACCCCGCACAGCCCATCCACCGCACCCCGGACGACGCGCGTCAGGTCGACGAGCGTCTTGGGGCGCTGGCGCTGCTGCGCCTCGACACGGCTCAACGACAACAGGTCATGCACCAGACGCTCCATCCGCGCCGCCTCGCCCTGCATGATGCCCAGAAATCGGTCCGTCGCGGTCACATCGCCGCGCGCCGGGCCCATGAGCGTCTCGATAAATCCCGACAGGGCGGTCAGCGGCGTGCGCAACTCATGGCTGACGTTGGCGACGAAATCGCGGCGCATCCGGTCCGTCTGCATCGCCGGGCTGACATCGGCAAGGCAGACCAAAACGGCCCCCTCGACTTGCGCGCAGGTCACGTCAAAATGCGCGTCTTGCCCGGCATCATCTGCGATATACTGCGCCTCGGTCCGAGCCCCACCACTTCGGCACGCCTCGATCGCCTCCAGCACGGCGGGCTGCCGCAACACCCGCGCCACATGCCCGCCAATGCCCGAATCGCCCAAAACCTGCGCCGCCCCCGCATTAGCCGCGAGGACGCGCATATCCGGCCCGATTAACAGGGCAGGCATCGGAATGGCGTCGACAAGGGCGCGCGTCATCGGTGTCATTCGCTCAGTCTTCCCTCACCGTCCACCAGCGCCAGTTCTTCAGGGCTGCCCTTGATCGCCGTCTCATACGCCGATCAAGGTGCTCTCAAACGTAGGTAGTCACTGTGACGGGCTGATGACATAGAGCTTGCGCATATGTTCGTGGATTTCCCACTCGCCCTTCCAGCCCTGCGGCAGCACCAGCAGATCACCGGGGCCAATGTCGCGCGGGTTCGATCCATCCGCGTTGCGCACTGTCGCGCGGCCCTTGATGATGTGGCAATACTCCCCCGCCGCGGTGCGGTCGGCGGTAAAGCGGCCTTCCGTGCATTCCCAGACGCCGACGTTCGTCAGACCATCGGGCGAGGACCAAAGGGGGCTTGCCGCCTCGGTCTGGCCATCGGTCAGGGTGGTCGGCTTGGGCTTGAACGGGCCCAACTCTACATTCGCCAGATCCTTAAAGCTGTCCAGGCTGATCATATCCGTCTCTCCTAATTGCGTCTCTAACCTGCGGCTGAGACCCTGTAATGCGCGCGCGCCAGCCAATCTGGCGACACCTCGATGCCCCAGCCTGGGGCGTCCGTGACCGTGGCATGGCCGTCCTCGATCTTGTAGGGATCAGAGGTGAAAAACCCGTCCTGCCAAGGATAGTAATCCGCGCCCTCGATGCTGAACTCCAGGTATTTCCCCGCGTTCGGGATCGCCCGCAGCAGATGCATCGTAAAGAGCGTGACAAGAGACAGGTTCGCGCAATGGGGTGTGACGGGCATATTCGCCGCCTCGGCCATGCGCACGACGCGCATCGTGCGGGCGATGCCACCCAGATACAGAATGTCGGGCTGCGCGATATCAACCGCGCGCATGTCGATCATCCGCTTCCACGTGGGCAGGTCGCAATCCTGCTCGCCCCCGGTCACGTCGATATCCAGCGCTTTAGTCACCTCGGCGGTCTGCTCAAGCTCCCAATAGGGGCACGGCTCCTCATAGTGGGAAAACCCGTGATCCTCCAGCATCCGGCCCACTTCGATGGCCTGCTTGGGCGCGTAGCAGCTATTGGCGTCGATCAACAGGGCCGCATCGGGGCCCATTTCGCGGCGCATGGTGCGAATGATCTCTTCGGTGCGGCCCGGCCATTCGTCACGGCCCCGGCCCACTTCGGCGCCCGCGCGCACCTTGAACGCGTCAAAGCCGTGGGCATCGCGCAGGCGCTTCATCCGCTCTGCCTCATCCTTTGGCGTGATGTCGCGCTTCATCGAGCTGGCATAGGCGCGGATGCGGCCCGGCGTGCCGCCCAAAAGCTCAGCAACCGATTTGCCCTCGCGCCGCCCACGCAGATCCCAGATCGCTGTATCGACGCCGCCCATCGCCCGGCGCAGGTAGGATCCGGGAAATTTATGCTCGCGCTCAACCACGAGATCCATCAGGTCATCCAGATCGCTCGCATCGCGGCCCATCACATGGGGTGCCACCTGACGGTGCAGCACGGCGCAGGTGATATCCGAATGATAGGTCGATACCTGCCCCCAGCCGATGCTGCCATCCTCGGTGGTAAGGCGCACGAAGCCGACGAACTCGGTGGTGAATGTTTCGATACGGGTGATCTTCATGTGGCTCTATCCTTGGGTAATCAGGTCAAACGCACGCTCGCCCACCATGACGGCGGGGGCATTGGTGTTGCCTGTGGGAATGGTGGGAAAGATCGACGCATCCGCGATGCGTAGCCCGGCGATGCCATGCACCCGCAACTGCGGATCGACAACCGAGGTGGCCGGATCCTGCCCCATCCGGCAGGTGCCGCATTGATGAAACACGGTCCAGCTGTCGCGCCGCGCGAAATCGAGGATTTCGTCATCGCTCTGGCACTCGGCTCCAGGTTCAAGTTCAGTCTCTATCACGCGGCTCAGAGACGGCATTGACGCGATGCGCCGCACCTCGCGCGTGCCCTTTATCATAAGGTCGCGGTCATGCTCGGTCGACAGATAGCCACCCCGCATGATCGGCGCCGCCAAGGGATCTGCGCTGCGTAAGCAAACGCTGCCCCTGCTGGTGGGCTTGGCGGGGTTAAAGCCGATGCGCACCGCCGGAAAGGGATCGGGGCTCATCAAGGGGCGCTTGCCCGTTGGCGCGCCCGAATAGCTGAGCGGCGAGAAATAAAGCTGGGTATCGGGCGGCCCCTCCCCCTCAGCCAGCCGGATAAACCCGCCGCCCTGATTGAGGCTCATCGCCAGCGGCCCCTTTTGCGTCAGCACATATTGCAGCCCGGCCAGCGCCTTGCCCCACCACGGGCGCAGCACCTGGTTGAGGCTGGGCTGCCGCGTGCGAAAGAGGTGATCGCTGCCCAGATGATCCATCAGGTTCTGGCCCACGGCGGGCGAGTCCTGCACCACTTCGATGCCATGCTCGCGCAAATGCGCCGCTGGCCCGATGCCCGACAGCATCATCAGCTGCGGCGTGTTGATCGCCCCGCCGCTCAGAATGACCTCTGTCCCATGAGCGCTCAGCGTCTTGCCGCGCTGCCGATATTCTATGCCGGTCGCGCGCCGTCCCTCCATCAGGATGCGCGTTGCAATCGCCCCCGTTTCGATGCGCAGGTTCTTCAGCTTGCGGGCCGCATTCAGATACGCCTGCGCGGTCGAGGCGCGTCGCCCTCCCTTGGTGCTGATCTGGTAGAAACACGCGCCCTCGAGGGACGCGCCGTTGTAGTCGGCGTTGGTCGGTATCCCCGCCTCTTCGGCGGCCTTGAGATAGGCACGCGTCAGAGGATGCATCGCCTTGTCGACGCCCGTCACGCTCAATGGGCCATCGCCGCCCCGGTGATCATTTGCGCCGCCGGTCCACTTTTCGAGCCTGCGAAACACCGGCGCGACATCCTCCCAGCCCCAGCCGGGCGCAGCGGCGCCCCATTCAGCATAGTCGTTGGGATGGCCGCGCACCCACACCATCGCGTTGATCGAAGACGAGCCGCCCAGAACCTTGCCGCGCGGCCAGTAGACGGGGCGCCCATTCAGTTCCGGCTCTGCCTCGGTCGAGTATTTCCAGTTGAACCGTTCATCGTAGAACACCTTGCCATATCCCAGCGGAATATTGACCCAAGGATGCCGCCCGGTGCCGCCCGCCTCGAGCAGCAGCACAGATTTGCCGTGCTGAACCAAGCGCGCGGCAAGCGCCGCCCCAGCCGATCCTGCGCCGACCACGATATAATCATAGTGTTCCATCGAGGTCAGCGCTTATCACGGCCAAACACCGATGCAAGGATCATCATCACGGTCGTGATCAGGACCATGATGGTCGAGATCGCGGCGATCGTCGGGTCGATCTGATCGCGCAGGGCGTTGAACATGTTACGCGTCAGTGTCGGGTTGTCCCCGCCCGAGATGAACATGGCGATCACAACTTCGTCAAAGGAGGCAAGGAACGACAACAGCATCGACGTGACCACCGCAAATTTGATCTGCGGCAGCGTTATCGTCAGAAATGCCATCCACCGCGGCGCACCCAGACTGCGGGCCGACTGCTCGAGGTTCATGTCAAAGCCTTTCAGCGCCGATCCGGTGACGATCACCACCAGCGGGATCGCCAACAGACTATGGGCCAACACCAGCCCGGTGATCGTGTATAGGATCTGAAGCTTCACATAGGCATAGAACGCGCCCACCGCGATCAGCACGACAGGCACCATCATCGGCGTGATCAGCATGACGAAGGCCGCCCGGATATAGGGCAGCTTGGACGCGTGCAGCGCGTAGGCCGCCAAGACGCCGATGGGGGTGGCGACAAACATCGTCAGCACAGCCGTTTTCAGCGATGTCCAGGTGGCATTCATCCACTCGTCCGAGCCGAAGTAGTTCCTGTACCAGCGCAGCGACCATTCCTCGGGCGGGAATTCAAGATACTGCGAATCCGAAAAAGACATCGGGATCACGATCAGCGTCGGCATGACCAACAGGGCCATCGCCGTGATCGAAAAGACATAGAGCCAGATCCGCTGGCCATGCGTCACTTGCGTGTCTGACGCGGGGGAGTTGAACCATTTCAGCATCAGTGCCCCCCGCCTGTCATCTGCTCCAGCCGTAAGAAGCGTGACGCGATCCACAAGACGATGACCGTCATCACCAACAGGACCACGCCAAGCGCGCTGGCCGCGCCCCAATTCACGAAAAGTTCAATGTTCGAGACGATTTTCATCGACACCATGATGACACGCCCCCCGCCAAGCACAGCGGGCGTCACAAAGAACCCGAGGCAGAGCACAAACACCATCAGCGACCCAGCAAACAGGCCCGGCGTCGACAGCGGAAAGAACACCGTCCAGAACGCGCGTTTCGGGCTGGCCCCAAGGTTCGACGCCGCCTTGAGGTAGTCACGGTCGATGGCCCGCATCGCGCCATAAACCGGCAGGATCAAGAAGGGCAGCATGATATGCACCATCCCGATCAGCGTGCCGGTCATGTTGTGAACGAATTTCAGCGGCTCGTCCCAGAGGCCGATATTGATCGCCCATTGGTTCACCAGACCCTGTTTCTGGAGCAGAACCAGCCACGCGTAGGTCCGCACCAGAAGCGAGGTCCAGAACGGCAAGAGCACGGTGACAAGGCACAGGTTCGCCCATTTGGTTGGCAACTGCGACATGAAATAGGCCAGCGGATAGCCGATCATGATACACAGCGCAGTGGTCAGGATACTGACCTGAAAGGTGGTGATGAAAATGCGCACGTAGGATTTGCGCGTTATCATCCGCTCGTAATTCTCCAGCGAGAAATTGCCGTTGGCGCCGACGAAGGACACATAGAACAGCCAACCCACCGGAATCACGAGGATCACCAGCACCAGCAGCAGCGCGGGCGACCCGAGGCCGAACAGCTTCCATCGCTCCATCCGCTCATCCCGGCGCAGGCCGGCGGCGTGCATGTCTCTTGGGGTGTCTGCGGGCATATCGGTGACGGCCATCTAACTGCCCCCATCCGCGATGACGACCGTATCCACCCGGTGCAGACCCAGCTTTACCGAGTCCCCGGCGCGCGGCAGCGCCGCGAATGTGCCCTCGCGGATCGCGCCGCGCACAGCGATCTCGCTGCCGTCTGTCAGCGTCGCATAGAGCAGATAACTCTCGCCCTGATAGACCAGCTCGATCACCTTGGCGTCGAAGACATTCATATCGGCAGGCACCTCACCGGTCAGCAGCTGCGCGCGTTCAGGCCGCACCATCAGGAGCAGCGTGTCCGATTGCGGCACCGCGCCGTCCATCTGCACGGCCATATCTCCGAATTTGACGCCGCTGCCGTCCCGCGCCACGGGAAGGAAGCTGGAATCGCCGATGAAATCCGCGACAAACTTATTCTCGGGCCGATCATAAAGGTGCTGCGGTTCGGCCAGTTGCATGATCTTGCCGTGGTTCACCACGGCGATCCGGTCGGACATGGTCAGCGCCTCGCGCTGGTCGTGTGTCACGTAGACGGTCGTCATCCCAAGCTTTTCGTGCAGGTGGCGCAATTCGATCTGCATCCGATCGCGCAGTTTCTTGTCCAGCGCGCTCAAAGGCTCGTCCATCAGCAAGATCCGCGGCTCAAACACGATGGAGCGCGCCAGCGCCACACGCTGTTTCTGCCCTCCAGACAGCTGCTCGATCCCGCGGTCACCGTAACCCTCCAGTTGGACCAGCTCCAGCGCGCGGTCGATCCTGTCCTTGGCCTCGCCCTTGGACATCTTGCGCAGCCGCAAGGGGTAGCCGACGTTGCCTGCCACGGTCATATGGGGGAAAAGCGCGTAATTCTGAAACACCATGCCAACGCCGCGCAGATGCGGCGCGGTGCGGATCATCTCGTGGTCCCCAAAGCGCAGGCTACCACAATCGGGCCTCGTGAACCCGGCCAGCACCATCAAGAGCGTGGTCTTGCCAGACCCTGAAGGGCCCAGCAGGGTCAAAAACTCGCCGCTCTTCACATCCAGCGATACATCATCCAGCGCGTGAATACTGCCATAGGTTTTGGTCACGCCGCGCACGGTGATCGGCAGGGCCTCAGGTTTGGTCAATTGCTCGCTCCCATTGGGTTATGGTTGGACGCGCGGGCAGATGATCCGCCCGCGCGTCAGTCCTGCATGTATCGGCCTTGCTTACTCGGTCAGCATTTCCTGATACATCTCGGCTGCGATCTGCTCCCACTCCGTATACCACTCCAGCGAGATGGCCAGCTGCTTGTCCATGTTTTCGGGCGATGACGGCAGGCTGGCGGCGACCTTTTCGCTGATCTCACCCGTGTCATAGGCGTCCGAGTTGGTCGGCCCGTAGGTGATGTATTTGGGCAGATCGTCCTGATACTCAGCCTTGGAAATCTCGGCGATGAACTCCATCGCAAGATCCTTGTTGGGCGCGCCCTTGGGGATGGCAAAGCAGTCGTAGTCCAGCAGGCCCTGATCAAAGAAATAGGACACTTCGGCGCCATCGGCGGCGGCATTGTCAAAACGGCCGTTCCAACCGGTCGTCATATCCACCTCGCCATCCTTCATCAGCTGCGCATGCTGCGCGCCCGAGGACCAGAAGACAGCGATATTCGGCTTCAGCTCGCGGATCTTGTCCAGCGCACGCTCGATCCCCTCCTCACTGTCCAGCTCCGAATAAACATCCTCGGGCGCAACGCCCATTGCCATCATCGCAGGCTCCAGCGCGCCCGAGACGGTGCCGCGATAGGCGCGCGATCCGGGGAATTTCTCGGTATCAAAGAAATCGGCCCAGCCGCGCGGCCCATCTTCGCCGAACTTGGCGGTGCTGAACGCGGGGACGACCGAAAATACGTCGCCGCCGACGCAGTATTCGCTATAGAACGCATCGGGGAAACTGCTGACGTCGATCACGTCATAGTCCAGCGGCTCCAGCAGGCCCTCGGCCCCGGCGCGTGCCGCCGACCCCGATCCGCTGGCAACCACATCCAGCGTCACCTGCCCCGAGGACACCTGAAGGCGCACGTCCGACATGCCGCCATAGGTCTCTTGCTTGACGGTGTTGCCGGTCTTTTCCTCATAAGGCTCAAAGAGCGCCTTGCTCTGCGCCTCCTGATAGGAGCCACCCCAGCTTGCCACGGTCAATTCCTGGCCTTGCGCCCATGCGACCTGCGCAATGGCCGTGGTGGCCATCAGGCCCGCAGCCGTCAGTGTCAGTTTCTTTTTCATCTCTATCTCCTCTGTTGATGATGGCCCCGGTTCAGCCGGTGACCTTTTGGATTGATTGTGGTGCAGGTCGTGCCCTATCCGGGCAGTGCCTGCGCCTGATGCCTCTGCCGCGCATCGCGCCAACGATACCATGCGACGGCGGCAGGCAGGAACCATGGACGCCCGGTATAGAAAGGCCGCGTCGGAAAGGGCAGATCGTCGAAGGCGGTACGCCCCTCAGCCAGCCCCTGCACCTTTTGACCCATGCGCATACCCAGGTAGGACGCCATCGACACCCCCGACCCGCAATAGCCCATCGCGTAATGCACCCCGTCATGTGTGCCACAATGTGCCAGCTCGTCAAAGGTATAGGCAACCGTGCCCATCCAGCTATGGCTGATGCGCGTGCCGCGCAGCTCGGGAAAGATGTTGCACATATCATGGTGCAGACGCGGGCCGCTGATGGTCGTATCTGTCTCGCCCGCCGACACCCGCCCCCCAAAGAGGATGCGTGTACGGTCCGGCGAGGCGCGGTAATAATAGACCACCTTGCAGGTATCACTGGCGATGCGGTCGGTCGGGAAAAGGCGATCCATCAGATCCTTTTCCAGCGGCTCTGTCGCGATGACGTAACTGCCGATGGGAATGACGCGCCGTTGCTGCCATGGGGTGGTGCCCGTGGTATAGCCGTTGGTCGCGACGATCACGTCGCGCGCCCGGACGGTGCCGCGCGGCGTGCGCACAAGATGCCCCCCCTGCCCCGAGGCTATCGCCTCGGCCGGCGTATGGCCCATCACCTGCGCGCCCGCCTCCATGGCGGTGCGCAGCAGACCGTGCAGATATTTCGCCGGATGCAGCGCCCCGTGCTGCGCAAACAGCGCCGCGCCATGATAGGCATCCGTGCCCAGCTCGCGCCGCTGCTCGGCCTTCGTAACCATCTCGACTTCGATCCCTTCGGTGCGGCGCAGCACCTCGGCATCACGGGCCAGCCCCTCGTAGGCGGCGGGGGTATGCGCGGCGTGAAACCGCCCCGCGCGCCGGAAATCGCAGTCGATGTCCTCTGTGCGGATGCGCTCTTCGATCCAGGCCAGCGCCGCGCGCCCCTCGGCGCGAATCGCTTCGGCGCGCGCCTGTCCGTGCCGCGCCGCCAGTTTCGACAGCGTCGGCTTGATCGAGGTGCTGATCTGCCCGCCATTGCGGGTCGAGCATCCCATGCCCGGCGCGCCCGCCTCCAGAACCAGCGTGCTGCGCCCGCCCCGCGCCGTCTCTATCGCCGCATTTAGACCCGTATAACCCGAGCCGATGACGACCACGTCCACCTCGGGCGGCAGCGATCCTTGCGGCACCTCTGGCGCGCTCACGCCGTCCAGCCAATAGGACGTGTCGGACCAGTCTGGCGCCCATAGATTCGCATTGCCGCCGGGACCGATCTGCCGTGCCGTGGTCATACCCGCATGTCTCCCAATACCCTCAAGTGACCCTACGGTATGTAGCCGTCTTGAATTTAGCAATTTAATATGTGTAATCTTTAAATTCATTTTACTTATACATGAGAGCCGAATCTCTTGCCCCTCAAGATCCGCCACCTCGAAGTCTTCAACGCCCTTTTCGAGGCCGGGTCGGTCAGCAACGCCGCGCAGCGCCTGAACCTGACCCAGCCCGCCGTCAGCATTGCGCTTGGCAATCTTGAGAGTGAGCTGGGCTTTCGCCTCTTTCACCGCAATCGCGGGTTTTTCGCCCCAACGGGCGAGGCGCTGCAATTGCGCGGCGAGATTTCCCAAGGCCTGATGGCGCTGGCACGGGTCGAGCAGCGCGCGGATGACATCCGCCAAGGTTGGGCTGGCGGCTTCAGCCTCGCCTCCAACGGCGCGCTGGCGATGAACTTCCTGCCGCGCCTCATCGCCGATTTTCAGGTCGAATACCCCGGCACCCATGTCGAGATGCGCGTGCATTCCTCGCGCCAGATTGCCGACTGGACCGCGAGCGGGCAGATCGATATCGGGCTGATCGACACGCCCGTTCCCGTCGCCGGGCTCAAGGCCGAGGTGTTCGCGATGGAATGCATGTGCATCATGCGCGCCGATGATCCGCTGGCCGCGCAGGAGGTCATCACCCCCACGTGCCTTGCCGGGCGCGGGATGATCGGCGTCAACGGCGATCATGTCACGGACCGCCAGATCAAACGCCTCATGCTGGAGGTGGGCAAGCCCCTGCGCTACCGCGCGTTCTGCTATTACTATGCCATCGCGCGCAACATGGTCGCGGCGGGCGGCGGCCTTGCCATCATCGACCCGATCAACGCGAGCGCGGATCTGGGTGACGGCGTGGTCTGCCGCGCGTTCAAACCGCAGGTGCGCCACGAGACGGCGATGATATCATCGCGCGATCACCCCCCCGCGCATGGCGGTGCCGACATGCAGGACTTCATCCGTCGTCATCTGGCGCAGTACACCCTGCCCGATAGCCCCGCCTCCTCATCGTTGAGCTGAGATCGCGCCGCTTCTGCCGTGGGGCTGATACCTGCCCTCAGCCCTCTTCGATCCCGTCATAAAGGCTGGGATCCATCTCGTGCCAGAACTCCAGGATCGCGCGCGCGTTCAGGGCCGACATCCAGCCAAAGCGCTCGAAATCCGCCCGCGCTGCCGCATCCTCGATCCTGCTCGCGAACAGGCGCTTGTCCGCATCGCGCTGCGTGGGCGTGCGCGCCTGCGCCGCTGCCTGCATCCGGCCCAGTTTTTGCGCCCGCGCGCTGCCTGGCTTGGCCTCGGGCGCGGCGGGTGCGCCGTAATCGCTCGACAGCGCCGCACTCAGATAGCCCACCATACTGCCGACGTTCTTGCGCCCCGCCACATACTCCAGCTTGGCCTCGACCTGATCCTCGCCATGGGTGCTCAGCCACTGCCGGGCCAGCCGATCACTCACACCCAGATCGCGCAGACGCTTGTAGACCGCGCCATGCCGCGCCGCCGCCCCATCATCCAGATCGAGGATCGCCAGCTGCGGGTTCTCCTTGATAAGAAAGCGGATGTCCGTGACCGCCCTGCCCCGCTTGCGCGTCTCGGGCGTGATGACGATATTGCTGGTCTTGTTCACCTCGGTCACCGCTGGCTTGATGACCTTGGCGTTGAGGTGCTTGAAGCTCTCGTAATAGCTTGACCCGTCCAGACCCATCAGCCGGCGGAAAATCTCCATCGACCACCAGCCGGTGCTACCCGTGCGGATGAAGCGATAACAGTTCTCATAGAGCGCGAGCGCATGGCCACTGGTGAACCGCCGCTGGATATTGAGGTTGATCAGCGCAAAGACCTTGGGATCGTGCAGCTTGTCGGCCAGCGCGGGCGAATAGGCGTATTCACACACGCCCCCTTTCAGCGTCGCATAGCTCAGCAAGCTGCTGACGCCCCATTCCTGCTGGCCGCTGGCATCCAGCATGTCCCATTCAGCCACAGTCTCTGCAAGGCCCTTTAGAGACTGCTTCAGCGTTGCGGTGTCGTTGGAATTATAGCCGATCATCAGGCAGAGCGTGCCCGCATCGATCTGGTGGCTGCGCTGGGTCGTCAGCGTGTCATAGGCATTCAGCAAGAGCACATTGGACAGCTTGCGCTGCAGGAGCGACAGCTTGCCCGATACATGGATCGCCGCCACATGCTTCTTGACCGCTGCGCGCCTCAGCGATCCGGTCAGCTGCTCGCGGGGTATATCGTTCATCTGCGCGCCCTCAATTTTTGCCGATCTTGTCGATTGGCTGTTTTTCCAACTACTATGGCGTCAAAGGCACCTGCAATCAATCCACCTCGAGGTGCTTGTCCCTGCCCATTACGCATGATGATGCCTCCCGTAAACGGGTTCTCATAGTGGTTCTGGTACGGGAGGAGCGGCGCAATGGCACCCATTTACGGGACATTTGTTAATAGTTGTTCACCACAGCGTGCGCAAAATTGCCCGAAACAGGGTCTAACCGCATCCCGGTGCCCCTTCCCCCGCGAATCGGGGCCCCTTCCCCTGCATTAAGGCGCTCTTGCCCCTGCAAACGGGTCCGCAAAGCCCCGTGAACGGGTGCCTAAAGGAGTGTAGTTCATTGATTTTATTAGGGTAATATCGCGCAAAGTTCTTAAATTAACTCAAAGACTCTACAACTTTGTGGCTGCTTTTCTCTTACGAGATCATGATTTTGCAGTGAAAATGGAATGACTGATTCACTGCGGGCTATTGATGTGCCATAGATCAAGGCGAAGCATACAAAACACCGAACATCGCAAAGGCAGTGCAATGACTTCAGGCAAAGAGCCCCTCCCCCCTTATTTCAACATCGATCCGGCCGCCGCCGCCGCCAAGCTCTCGGATCCTATCGATACCGCCCGATTCGCAAAAGCTGCCGCCTTCGCCGGCAAGGGTCGCCAAGATCTCGCCCGCCGAGGATATGCGCCCGATGGCAAAAAGCGCCTGCGCCGGTTTTCTACCTGGGAGATTTGCAAGTATCTTATCCCAGTCGCCCCCGCTCATTTCCGCCGCGTCCTCAAAAGGCATCCCGACCTGCCCCAAGGCACCGGCGAGGGCAATTCCAAGTGGTTTTCGTTGGAGGATGTTCTGCGCCTGCGCCAACATTTTGCGGCCGAGGGCGCGTCGGGGCGCGAGTATCTGCCCTACCGGCCCGATGGCCTGCCGGCCAAGATTGTCGCAGTTTCCAACTTCAAAGGCGGGACATCCAAGACCACGACGACCGCCCATCTGGCCATGTCCGCCGCGCTTGACGGCTACAAGGTGCTGGTGATCGACCTCGACAGCCAAGGCTCCCTGACGTCGATCATGGGCGGCGATGTCCCCGATGAATGGTCGACCGCCTTTCCCCTTCTGGCCAAGGATTATGCCAAGGCGGTGCAAGCCGAAAACATCGTGCGGGAGGCTGCCGGTGATCCTCCGCTGCCGTTTGACGAGACTTTGACCGAGGCTTTGGGGGTTTCGCCGCGAAACCTTATCCAGGGCACGCATTGGCCGAACATTGATTTGCTGGGCGCGCAGCTCAATCTCTATTGGGCTGAATTTCAGATCCCCGTGTGGCGCATGGGGCTGCGCAGCTGGCCGCTTTGGGATGCGCTGACCAATGCTCTGACGGGCGAAGGGGTCGTGGATGAGTATGACATCATCTTTCTCGATACACCCCCCGCGCTGGGGTATCTGACGATCAACGCGCTCGCGGCGGCTGACATCCTGCTGGTTCCCTTGGGTGCGTCCTTTCTGGAATTTGACAGCACGGGCCGGTTTTTCGACATGCTTTACTCGACCTTCGCCAGCATCGAAGAGGGCGAAAATGCCGTGCGCCGCCGCGATGGCCTGCCTGAGATCGGCTTTGAATGGGACGCCGTTCGAGCGCTCATCACTCGGTTTGACGCCAATCAGCAGACGGATCTGGCCAATGTGATTCAAGCTTATTTCGGTGACTTCATGACGACCTATCGGCAGGATATGACCGCCATGGTCGGACAGGCGGGCGAGCAGGTGAACGGGATTTACGAGGCCGACTACCGCGAGTTCAACCGCGATACCTACGTGAGGGGCCGCGAGACCTTTGATCGGACCTGGGCCGAAGTTAAGGAATTGGTCATCGGGACGTGGTATCGTGACGAGACAGCGCGCAGGCAGGAGGCGGAAAATGGCAAAGCGTAAGAAGCTTGAGGCACCAAGCGCCGAGGATATGAACCGGTTCGAGGATGAGTTTCGCCGCGAAACCTCGGGTCGGCCGCCATTGGGGCAGGGCGCGCCCATAGCGCAGGTGGCAGGAGAAGCTGCGCAACAGCTCCAAACCGCAAGCGCCGAGATGCGAGCAGGACAGGCGCGGGTTGCGGCAGAGTTGCGCGAGTTGAATGAGGCGCGCGTCTCGGGGCTTTTAATGGTCGAACTGCCTCTTTCCGAGATCGAACCAGACGCGATGGTTCGTGACCGGATCGACCTGGCCGAGGATGATATGACCGAGCTGAGGCAGTCCATCGCGTCGCACGGTCTGCGCCTGCCGATCGAGGTTTTTGAGCTGGCCGAGCCTGCGGACAACGGGGCCAAGTACGCGCTGATTTCAGGTTATCGTCGTTACATGGCCGTGCGCGCGCTGCATGAACTCACTGGGCAGGAGAGGCACGCGGCAATCCGCGCCATCGTGCGGCCCCGCGCTGAGGCGGATGGCGCCTTCGTTGCAATGGTCGAGGAAAATGAGGTCCGGGCACAGTTGACGCCGTTCGAAAGGGGGCGGATCGCGGTCATCTCGGCACAGCAGGGCGCGTTCGTGAATGTCGAGGATGCCGTGAACCGGCTCTATGCGTCAGCCTCAAAGGCCAAGCGTAGCAAGGTTAGGTCCTTTGCGATGATTTTTGAGGAATTGGGCGATATGCTCACCTTTCCAGAGGCGCTCAGTGAAAAGCGAGGCTTGCGACTGGCCCAGGCATTGCGCGCCGGTAGCGAAGCGGCGCTTCGCGAGGCATTGGCGCGGCGTGTGCCGGAAAACCCCGAGCAGGAATGGGCTACGGTCGACTCGGTCATTGCGCACTCCGATGACGTGCCGCCCAAGAGCGGTCAGGGCGGCAGGCCTCGGCGCACGGCGCCTCCGGCGGGATGGCAGAACGCGGACGTGCTTCGGACAACTTCGGGGATCACGATCCGCAAAATGCGGGACGAGCGCGGCTATGTGCTGCGATTCGAGGGTGGAAAGCTGGACAGTGACTTGATGGACTCGCTTATGGTGGAAATTCAGGCACTCCTGGACAAGCCCTGAGGTTTCGCGGCGAAACCCTTGCCAGAATGATCCCTGCATCGGTCACGCAACTTTGAACAAGATATAAATTAATAATAACAATAACTTGACGTCACTTTTGATGCTTTCGACACTGGACTGGGCACGCAGCAGATCAATGCGCGCGTCTCCGCTTGCGGTTGCAGAAAACAAGGGCAACAATAGGCGGCTATGACGCAAGCTGCCGATATTCCCGGAACGGGCACCTCCGATCCGATGGATGAGTTGATCGCATGCCCCCATTGCGACCTCGTCTATACTGTTCCTCGCATCGAGAAGGACGAGCGCGCTTATTGTGAGCGGTGTCACTCGGTCTTGATCGCACCGCGCAACAGGGCGGGCAAGTGGCTGATCGCGATGGCGGCCAGCATCCTGATCCTGATCTCCGCCGCGATGTTCTTTCCGTTCCTGTCGATCGGGGCAGGGGGGGTGACCCATGGGGCGTCCATCGTTCAGACCAGCCTTGCCTTTACCGGATCGCTAGCCATTCTTGCACCCGCTGTTCTGGCCTTCATCGTGATTATCCCGATGGTCCGGCTGATGCTGCTGATCTATGTGCTGGTCCCCGTTATTCAGAACAAGCCGCCAGCGCCCTATGCGCGCCCGGCGTTTCGCTTGGCCGAGGATCTGACGCCCTGGTCCATGGCCGAGATCTTTGCCATCGGCTGCGCCGTGGCCCTCGTCAAACTTAGCGATCTGGCACAGGTCAGCCTTGGGCCCGCCGCTTGGATGTTCGCGATCCTGATGGTCATCATCGTGGCCGCCGATGTCTTGATGTGCCGCTATTCCATCTGGAAGTCGCTCGCACCATGAAGACAGCCAAGGAAATGGGCCTCATCGGGTGCAAACGCTGCACCCGCGTCTCGCCGCCGGGGACCGAAGTCTGCCCCCGTTGCGGCGGCAAAGTCGTATCGCGAGATCCGATGTCGCTGCAAAAGGTGATGGCGTGGTGGATTCTGGGTGTGGCCTGCTACATCCCCGCCAACCTCTATACGATGCTCGAGACCAAGACGCTGGTCAGCAGCGACAGCAGCACCATCATCGGCGGCGCGGTCGATCTGGCCCGGCATGGGGCATGGGGTGTCGCGATCATCATCCTGCTGGCCAGTGCAGTGATCCCGGTGGGCAAATTCGTCATCATCCTCGGCCTTGTCATCGGCGTGCAACGCGGGCCGCAGATCTCGGACGGGCTGCGCCAGAAGCTCTATGAGGTGGTCGAATACATCGGCCGCTGGTCAATGGTAGACGTTTTTGTGGTCGCGGTCCTGTCGGCGCTGGTGCAGCTTCAGACATTGGTCAACATATCCCCCGGCCGGGCGAGCCTCTTTTTCGCCTTGTCCGTCATATTCACGATGATATCTGCTCAAAGCTTCGACAGCCGCCTGATCTGGGACACTGGCCGTGCGCGCGATACGGCGGATCGCGCCTCGTCGGATGACGAGGCGACTGACACTGAAAAGGAACGCACGGCGTGACACAGACCGACAGCACACCGCCCCCGCCGCCGATCAAATCGGCCAAGAAAAGCCCGTTTCGGCGAATCTCGGTAATCTGGTTGGTGCCGCTGATCTCACTGATCGCCGTGCTGACCGTGGCCGTGCGCACCTATATGGACCAAGGCCCGCTCATCGACATCGCATTCGAGAACGCGTCTGGCGTCGCGGCAGGCTCGACTGAGCTGCGGTACCGCGACGTGACAGTGGGTGTGGTCGAGGGCGTTGGCTTTTCCGACGGGCTGGACAGCGTCGTCGTGACGGTGCGGTTGAACAAGGATGTGGCCGAATATGTGGACCGTGACGCGCAATTCTGGGTCGTGAGCCCCGAAGTGACGGCCCAAGGGGTGTCGGGCCTCGATACGGTGCTGTCGGGTGTCTATCTCGAAGGTATCTGGGACGGTGAGCCAGGTGGGCTGGCCGGTGATTTCACTGGGCTTGCTGAGGCGCCTCTCCAACGGTTGAACGACGAGGGGGTTGTGCTGACGCTGAGCGCTGACGAGGGCGTGGCACTAAACGAGGGGTCGCCCATCGTCTATCAGGGCATCAACGTGGGCCGGATCGGCAAGACGCGGATCAGTCAGGATGGCTCGACCGCCGAGGCCGAGGCGGTCATTTTTGCGCCGCATGACCGGCTGATCGACACATCAACGCGGTTCTGGGACACATCGGGGTTCTCCTTCAGCCTCGGGGCAGGGGGCGCGGTGCTGGATTTCACCTCTATCGCATCGCTGATTTCGGGCGGCGTCACCTTCGGCACCATGGTGTCGGGAGGCGAGCCGCTCGAATCCGGGGCCGTGGTGACCGTGTACGAGGATGAATCGGCGGCACGGGAAAACCTCTTTTCGGGCGACGAGGGCGAAAGGCTGACGCTGTCGGCGGTCTTCGAGGACAACATCGCCGGTCTGTCTGTCGATGCGCCAGTCGAACTGGCGGGTTTGAGGATCGGACGGGTCAGCGGTCTGAACGGTTTGGTCGATCCCGAGCGATTTGGCGACAACCGCGTGCGTCTCGTGGCGACCCTGTCGGTGCGGCCCGGTCGGCTGGGCCTTGAAGGGGATCAGACCGAAGAGAGCGCGCTGGACTTTCTGGCCGAGCGAGTCAGGGGCGGATTGCGCGCACGACTGGCGACCACGTCGATCCTGACGGGCGGGCTCAAGGTCGAATTGGCCGATGTGCCCGATGCGCCGCCAGCCGAGCTGGAAATGATGGGCGATTCCGGCCCGCGCATCCCGACCGCGCAAAGCGATATTGCGGATGTGTCGGCCACTGCCGAGGGTGTGTTCCAGAGGATCAACGATCTGCCGGTCGAAGAGGTGATGAGCCAGGCAATCGACTTATTGGGCAATATCAATGCCTTGATTACCAGCGAGGGGGTGCGCGACGCGCCCGAGAACCTCAATGGCCTCTTGGCGGATGCGCGCGGCGTCATAACGTCGGAGGATGTCCGCGCCCTGCCGGGGCAGATGAACGAGGCGATCGACCAGCTTGCCACGCTTATCGAAGGGTTTAACGAGGCCGCCCTGTCCGAGCGTCTGGGCAAGGCGCTGGATGATGCCGCCGATGCGGCCAAGGGCGTGAATACCGCTGTCGAGGGGGTGCCCGAACTGGTCGCCCGGATCGAGGGTGTGGCCGCCAATATCGAAGAGGTGGCCATCGATGAGATGGGTGCGCAGGTCACCGAATTGCTGACGACGGTCGACAGTTTCCTCAACCAGAGAAGCACGCGTGAATTGCCCGCCAGCCTGAATGGCACGCTGGATGAATTGAGCGCGGTTCTGGTGCAGCTGCGCGAAGCGGGCGTGGTCGAGACGGCCACGAACACGCTGAATTCTGCCAGCAACGCAGCCGATACGATTGCGACTGCCAGTAGCGATTTGCCCCGCCTGATCGAACAGGCGCGCCTTGTCTTGTCGCAAGCGGGCACCACCATCGAAGGGTATCAGGCCAATAACGGTCTGGGCCGCGACGCGCGCAATGCGCTGCGCGAGGTCGAGCGTGCGGCGCAGGCGGTATCGTCGCTGGCGCGGGCGATCGAGCGCAATCCCAATTCCCTGCTGACAGGACGGTAACATGATGTTGAAAACTGGATCCATCGCCGCGCTGAGCGCGCTGGCCCTCGTCGCAGCTTGCGGCGCACCGGATGAACGTGTGGCCGTGCCGCGCGCTGATGCGGGTGCGACGCAGCAGATCTCTTACAGTTCGGTTTCGCTGCGGACCGTTTCGCTGCCCACCTATGCCGCGTCGGAGGATATCTGGGTGTCGGGGCCGGACGGGCGCATCGTGCTGGGGGAGGGCCTTTTGTGGGCCGATGATCCGGGCCGGGCGGTCACGCTGGAGCTGGCGCGCTATCTGGCGCAAATCACCGGCGCGCGGGTGGCAAGCGAGCCCTGGCCCTTCCTTGACCGGCCCGATGCCGAGGTCGAGCTGCGGATCGAAGAGATGCTGGCCTATGCGGATGGCACCTTCCGCATGTCGGGGCAGTATTTCGTCGCGCCCGAGGATGGCCGCGATCGCGCGCGCCTCTTTGCGCTGTCGGTGCCGATTGGCGGCGAGGGTGCGGCGCAGGATATTGCGGCGGCGCGCGGCGAAGTGACCCGCCAGCTTGCACGCGAAATTGCCGTGAGCGGGCTGCGCTGAGCCGGGCGGTTGCCTATTTTTTGAGCACCGCTGCAACGCAAGGCCAATTCTGGGGCTGGGGCCTCTTGTGAACTGCCAAGTTTAGACTATGGTCGCGCGAAAAGGTCCCGCCTTCCATAGGACAAGTGATTTGATGCCCCGGATAATTTCCATTCTTCCGCTTCTTCTGCTGAGCCTCATTGCCAGCCCCGCCACTGCCCAACAGGGCGAGCAGCCACCCCCCGGTGTGACTGTTGTGACGGTGCGCAGCAGCGATGTTGACCTGACCACCATCCTGCCGGGCCGCGTCGTCGCCTCTGCTGAGGCCGAGGTGCGCCCGCAGGTGGCGGGCATCATCACCGAGCGGCTCTTTGACGAGGGCGGACGCGTCGAGGAGGGTGATGTGCTCTACCGGATCGACGCGGCGATTTATGACGCCTCGGTCGCGCAGGCCCGTGCCGCCGTGGCGCAGGCAGAGGCGCAGGTGCAGGCGACTGAACGCGAGGCCGGCCGCCTTGTCACCCTGTCCGAGCGCAATGTGGTGAGCGAGCAGGCGCTGGACAGCGCGATTGCCGCGCGCGACGGGGCGGTTGCCACGCTTCAGGTCGCCGAGGCGCAGTTGCAATCAGCGGAAATCGAGTTGGACCGCACCGAGATCCGCGCGCGGCTGTCGGGGGAAATCGGACGCTCGATGGTCAGCCCCGGCGCGCTGGTTACCGCCAGTCAGCAGACGCCATTGGCGACCGTGCGCAATATTGATCCGGTTTATGTGGATGTGACGCAATCGGCTGCCGAGCTGCTGGCGTTTCGGCGCGGCAATGGCGGCGCGCGGGTCGGGGACGGGCCGCAGGAGGTTCTGCTGACGCTGGCCGATGGCAGTGTCTTTGACCAGACCGGCATGCTGACCGCCGCCGAGCCGGTGGTCGATCCGCTGACCGGCGTGGTCGTGTTGCGAATCGAGTTCGCGAACCCCGACAAGCTGTTGCTGCCCGGCATGTATGTGCAGGCCCAGATGCCAAGCGGTATTGCCGAGGGTGCCATTCTTGTGCCTCAGGAGGGGGTGACGCGCAATCGGCGCGGCCAGCCCACGGCGCTGGTCGTCGGCGAGGATGGCGTGGTCGAGCAGCGGGTGCTGAACGTCCTTCAGGATCGCGGGCAGGACTGGGTGGTCGATGACGGGCTGGAGGATGGCGACCGCGTGGTGGTCACCGGCCTGCAAAGCGCCGCGCCCGGCGCGACCGTCTCCCCCAAGGAGCGCAGCAGCGAGCCCGAGGACGAAGTTGAGCCTGCGGCCGAGACTGACACCGAGGCCGAGGACGCCGCCCAAGACTGAACCCTGGCGCGCCTCGCCTGTCGGCGCGCTGTATCTGATAATCGTCGCCGCCTGACCCGATCCTGACCGGAGCGCCACCCAATGGCACGTTTCTTTATCGACCGACCGATCTTTGCCTGGGTCATTTCGATCTTCATCATGGGGATTGGCGTGCTGTCGATCGTGACGCTGCCGATCTCGCAATATCCCGAGATCGCGCCGCCGACGGTCTCGGTCAACGCGGCCTATCCCGGAGCCAGCGCCGAGACTGTGGCCAATACGGTCACGCAGGTGATCGAGCAGCAAATGACGGGGCTGGACGGGCTGCGCTATATCTCCTCTAGCTCGACCAGTGCGGGGGGCGCGTCGATCACCCTTACGTTCGAGACTGGCATCGACCCGGACATCGCGCAGGTGCAGGTGCAGAACAAGCTGGCGCAGGCGACCGCACTGCTGCCCGAGCCGGTGCAGCGGCAGGGCGTGACGGTGCAAAAATCCTCGGCCGGGTTCCTGATGGTGATCGCGCTAATTGCTGCTGGTGGCGGCTATGATGCGACCGATCTGGGCGACTACCTGGAAACCAACATGGTCAATGAGCTGAGCCGTGTGGAGGGTGTCGGCAATGTTCAGGTCTTTGGCGCGCAATACGCCATGCGCATCTGGCTGGACCCGGCCAAGCTGGCCGCGTTCGAACTGACGCCGGCAGATGTGGTGCAGGCGGTGCAGGCGCAGAACGCCCAGATCTCGGCGGGGGAGTTTGGTGCGCGGCCCGCGGTGGACGGACAGGTGCTGAATGCCACCATCACGGCGCAATCCCTGCTGACCACGCCCGAGGATTTTCGACAGATCGTGATCCGGGCCGAGACCGACGGCGGGCTGGTCCTGATCAATGACGTGGCGCGCGTGGAAATCGGGGCTGAGAACTACGGCACCATTTCGCGCTTCAATCAGCAGGCGGCATCGGGCCTTGCCATCAGCCTCGCGCCCGGCGCCAATGCGCTGGATACCGCCACGGCGGTCGAGACCCGCGTAGAGGAGCTGGCGCAATTCTTTCCCGACGGGATCGAATATGTGATCCCCTATGACACGACGCCGTTTGTCGAAATTTCGATCAAGGAGGTCGTCAAGACGCTGATCGAAGCGATCATCCTCGTTTTCCTCGTGATGTATCTTTTCCTGCAGAACCTGCGGGCGACGCTGATCCCGACGCTGGCGGTGCCTGTCGTGCTTCTGGGCACATTCGGGGTGCTGTCGCTGATGGGGTTCTCGATCAATACGCTGACCATGCTGGCGATGGTGCTGGCCATCGGCCTGTTGGTCGATGACGCCATCGTCGTGGTCGAAAACGTAGAGCGGATCATGGAGCAAGAGGGGCTGAGCCCCAAGGAGGCGACGCGCAAGTCGATGGACCAGATCACCGGCGCGCTGATCGGTATCGGCGTGGTCCTGTCGGCGGTGTTCGTGCCGATGGCGTTCTTTCCCGGCTCGACTGGGGTGATCTATCAGCAGTTTTCGGTCACGATTGTCTCGGCTATGGCGCTGTCGGTGCTGGTGGCGCTGACGCTGACGCCGGCGCTTTGCGCGACGATGCTGAAGGCCAAAACGCACGGCGGGCACCAGCGCGGGCCATTCGCCCTCTTCAATCGCGGGTTCGCGCGGTTGCTGGGCGGATATGCGGGCAGCGTCGGCTGGATCGTCAAGCGGCCGGTCCGGCTGGGCATCATCTATCTGGCGATTGTTGCGCTGATGGTGGGCATGTTCATGCGCACGCCGCAGGGTTTTCTGCCCGAAGAGGATCAGGGCATTCTCTTTACCCTCATTCAGGGGCCGACGGGCACCACGGCCGAGCAGACGCTGGATGTGGTCAAGCAGGTCGAGGATTACTTCCTGACGCAGGAGCCCGAGTTGGTCGAGAGTGTCTTTGGCGTTGCCGGATTCAGCTTTGCGGGGCAGGGGCAGAACCTGGGACTGGCGTTTGTGCGGCTGAAGGACTGGAAAGATCGCGAGGCCGCAAGCCAGAGCGTTCAGGCGCTGGCCGGGCGGGCCTTTGGCGCGTTCAGCCAGATCGAGGGGGCGATGGTTTTCCCGATCGTGCCGCCCTCGGTGATCGAGCTGGGCAACGTCTCGGGCTTTGACTTCTACATTCAGGCGCGCGGCGGGCAGAGCCATGAGCAGCTGCTGGAGGCGCGCAACCAGATGCTGGGCATGGCGGCAGAAAGCCCGCTGATCGCCAGCGCGCGGCCCTCGGGTCTTGAGGATGCGGCGCAGTTCAATCTGGATATCGACTGGCGGCGCGCGGGTGCGATGGGCGTGGCCGCGACCGATGTGGGCAACCTGCTGAGCACCGCATGGGCCGGGAGATACGTCAACGACTTCATCGACGAGGGCCGGATCAAACGGGTTTATGTGCAGGGCGAGGCCAATGCCCGCGCGGTGCCCTCGGATATCGAGAAGTGGCGCGTGCGCAACGCAAGCGGCGGGCTTGTCCCGTTTTCGAACTTTGTCGATGCCGCGTGGAGTTACGGGGCGCAAGGCGTGAACCGCTATAACGGCGTGCCGTCGATGCAGATTCAGGGCAGCCCCGCGCCAGGTGTTTCGACCGGCGATGCGATTGCCGAGATCGAGCGTCTGGCCGGGCAACTGCCGCCCGGATTCCAGATCTCGCTGACCGGATTGTCACTGGAGGAACAGGAGTCGGGCAATCAGGCGCCCCTGCTTTATGCGCTGTCGCTGGCGGCGATCTTCCTCGCGCTCGCGGCCCTTTACGAATCGTGGTCGATTCCCTTCGCCGTGATGCTTGCTATGCCCATCGGGGTTCTGGGCGCGCTGGGGGGCGCATATTTGGGCGGGTTCGAGAATGGTGTCTTCTTTCAGGTGGGCCTGCTGACGGTTATTGGCTTGACGGGGAAAAACGCGATCCTGATAGTTGAATTCGCGCGCGACAAACGCGCCGCAGGCGAAAGTGTTCTGGAGGCCGCCGTCGATGCCGCGCGGCAGCGGTTCCGG
Organism: Roseovarius sp. D0-M9; assembly: GCF_037083805.1. Lineage (NCBI taxonomy): Bacteria > Pseudomonadati > Pseudomonadota > Alphaproteobacteria > Rhodobacterales > Roseobacteraceae > Roseovarius > Roseovarius sp. D0-M9. The sequence continues at coordinate 46,753 of NZ_JBAPKZ010000025.1, forward strand.
CCCATCATCATGACGTCCATGGCCTTCTCGCTGGGGGTTCTGCCGCTGGTCCTCAGCTCGGGGGCGGGCTCGGGCGGGCGGACGGCCATCGGGTCGGGCGTGCTGGCGGGGACGATTACGGCGACGGTGCTGGGCGTGCTCTTTGTGCCGCTGTTCTTTGCGGTGATTGCGCGGCTGGGACCCAGAAAAAAAACCTAAGACGGGCAGCGGGGTAGGCGCGGTGCGGCGGCCTTGGCACATCGCCCGTTCGCCAATCACCGGGAGTGTGCTACATTTCAGCGCACACGCCAAAGGAGACCCCCCATGGCCATAAGCCTTACCGTCAATGGTGACCCCGTCTCGCTGGACGTCGATCCCGACATGCCGCTGCTTTGGGCACTGCGCGATGAATTGCGCCTGACCGGCACGAAATTCGGGTGCGGCATCGCGCAATGCGGTGCTTGCACCGTGATGCTGGACGGGATGACCGTGCGGTCCTGCGTGACCACCGTCGGCACGCTTGAGGGCGCGGATGTGCGCACGATCGAGGCGATGGACGGCCCCGAGGCCAAGGCGGTGAAGGCGGCATGGGTAGAGATCAATGTGCCGCAATGCGGCTATTGCCAATCGGGGCAGGTGGTGTCCGCGACCGCGCTCTTGCGCGAGATCCCCAAGCCCACGGACGAGGATATCGACAACGCGATGGCGGGCAACATCTGCCGCTGCGCGACCTACGCCCGTATCCGCCAGGCGATTCGCCAGGCCTCAGACAGTCTGGAGGGCTAGAACATGCATCCGAACATCAAGGCAATGACTGCGCCGCGCCCCACACGGCGCGGATTTCTGGCCGGCTCGGCGGGGCTGATCCTGGGCCTCTACTTGGCCCCCGGCAAGGGGCGTGCCAGCGTGGCGGCGGGCGAGGGCGATTTTGCACCCAATGCTTTCGTGCGCATCGCGCCTGACGACACCGTGACCGTGCTGGTCAAGCATATCGAGATGGGGCAGGGGGCCAACACCGGCCTGCCCATTCTGGTGGCCGAAGAGCTGGATGCCGACTGGTCGCAGATGCGGGCGGCGCAGGCGCCCTCGGATCCAGTGGTTTATGTCAACACGGCGTTTGGCATTCAGGGCACCGGAGGGTCGACGGGCCTGTCGAACTCCTATCTGACGATGCGTCAGGCGGGCTCGGCGGCGCGCGCGATGCTGGTGTCGGCGGCGGCGGATGCATGGGGCGTGCCAGCGGGCGAGATCACCGTTAGCAAGGGCGTCGTGGCGCATGAGGGCAGTGGCAATTCCTCGGGCTTTGGCGCGCTGGCCGAGGCGGCCGCACAGGTGCCCGTGCCGGTGGATGTGGCGCTGAAATCGTCTGAGGATTTTACGCTGATCGGGGGACAGTCTGTCACGCGGCTGGACAGCGCGGCCAAGACCAACGGCAGCGCGGAATTCACCATGGATGTCTATCGCGACGGGATGCAGGTGGTGGCGATGGTCCACCCGCCGAAATTCGGCGCCGTCGTGGCCTACTTCGACGATACCGCCGCGCTTGACGTGGCGGGGGTCAATGCCGTGCGGCAGGTGCCATCTGGGATTGCGGTCTATGCCGCCAACACCTTCGCCGCCTTCAAGGGCCGCGACGCGGTGCGCGTGGAGTGGGACGAAAGCGAGGCTGAGACGCGCTCGTCAGGCGAAATCGCCCGCGTCTTTGCCGAGGCGGCGCGCGCGCCTGCCCAGACGGTCGAAGCCGAGGGTGACGTGGATACGGCGCTGGCCAATTCCGCGGAGGTGATCGAGGCCGATTACCTCTTTCCTTATCTTGCCCACGCCGCGCTGGAGCCGCTGGACGGTGTGATCGAGCTGCGCGAGGATGGCGCCGAGGTCTGGGCGGGCGAGCAGATCCCGACGATCAGCCAGCAGACCATGGGCGCCATTCTGGGCATGGAGCCCGGCAATATCGCCATGAACACGATGTTTGCGGGTGGCAGCTTTGGCCGCCGCGCGACACCGGACAGCCATCTGGCGGCCGAGCTGGCGCATGTGGCCAAGGCGGCGGGGCCGGGCGCCTACAAGCTGGTCTATACGCGCGAGAACGATATGCGGGCGGGCTATTACCGGCCGCTGACGGCGCATCACTTCAAGGCGGGGATGGATGCGGAGGGCAACATCACGGCCTGGTCCAACACGGTCGCCAACCAGTCGATCATCGCAGATACGCCCTTTGCCATGATGATGCAGGACGGGCTGGACCCGACGGCCTACGAGGGGTCGAACGATCTGGCCTATGACATGCCGAACAGACGGCTGAGCTGGGCGCAGATGCAGGCGGGGGTGCCGACGCTCTGGTGGCGCTCGGTCGGGCATACGCATACGGCCTATGCAGTCGAGACGTTCATGGATCAGGTGCTGCTGGCTGCGGGGCGCGATCCGGTAGACGGGCGCCTGAACCTGATGCGTCAGGATCGCCCCCGTGATGCCGCCGTGCTGATGCGCGTGGCCGAGATGGCCGGATGGTCCGGGCCGGGCATGGGGGACAAGCGGCTGGGTGTCGCGGTGGTGCGCAGTTTCGGCAGCTATGTGGCGCAGATCGCTGAGGTCGAGGACCGTGATGGCAGGCCGCATGTCACTCGCGTCTGGTGCGCCATTGATTGCGGTGTGGCGGTGACGCCTGATGTAGTGCGCGCGCAGATGGAGGGGGGCATCGGTTTTGGCCTTGGCTCCATGTTGCACGGTGAGATCACACTGGATGAGGGGGGCCGCGTCCGGCAGAGCAACTATGACGGCTACGGGACGCTGCGCATCAACGAGATGCCGCAGATCGAGGTAACGATCCTCGCGTCGGAGGTGGACCCGACGGGGGTGGGCGAGCCGGGCACACCGCCCATCGCGCCCGCGGTGGCGAATGCGTGGCGGTCGCTGACGGGCAAGATGCCTTACCGGCTGCCCTTTGGAGCGGGAGCGGTATGATGCGGATGTTTGGTAAATTCCTGATCGCCGTGCCTCTGGCCGCGCTGCCCTTGGTGGCCCTGCCGGCCTTTGCCGAGGATCTGGCCGAGCCCGAAAGCTTTGACGGGATTGCCGATGAGGGCGAACGCTCGGCGGCGATCTTTAATGAGATGGGCAAGGTGCTTCAGCATCCACGCTGCCTGAATTGCCACCCGGTGGACGGCACGCCCCGTCAGGGCGATGATCTGGCGCTGCATCAGCCGCCGGTCGTGCGCGGGCAAGGCGGATTTGGTGCGCCGGGGATGCGGTGCAGCAACTGCCACAGCGCTGAGAACGTCGAATACACGGGCGCCGAAGGATCTGTGCCGGGCCATGACCCGTGGCATCTGGCACCGGTGTCGATGGGATGGATCGGGCTGACCCTGCCCGAGATTTGCGAGCAGATCAAAGACCCCGAGCGCAACGGCGACCGCACGCTGGCCGAGCTGCACGAGCATAACGCCGAAGACGGGCTTGTCGGCTGGAGCTGGGAGCCGGGCGAGGGCCGCGAGCCTGCGCCGGGCAGTCAGGAACGCTTTGGCGCATTGACCAAAGCGTGGATCGACGCCGGGGCAGGGTGCCCCAGCGGCTGAGGGACCGGGTCAGGCCGCCTGCGCGGCGCCCATATCCGACAGCACCTCGGCAGCGATCTGGAAGGAGCGTTGCCGGGCTGCCGCGTCGTGGATCTGTCCGGTCAGGATCATCTCGTCAGGGGTATACCGATCCTGCATTGCGGTGAGCGCGCTGCGCACCGATGCCTTGCTGCCTGTCGCGCTGACGCGCAGGGCCTGACCAACGGCGCGGGTCATGTCCGGGCCGATGGTCGCCTCGATGTCCGCAACCGGGGCGGGTAGTTTGCCGGGCTTGCCTGTGCGCAAGTGGGCAAAAGCTTGCTGCATCGAGGTGCGCAGATATGCGCCCTCGGCGTCCGTCTCGGCGGCAAAGACATTGGCGGCTAGCATGAAATAGGGCCGGTCAAGTTGGGCCGACGGCTGGAAGCGGTCGCGGTAGATCTGCACCGCCTGATCCAGCGCATCGGGCGCAAAATGCGAGGCAAAAGCGTAGGGCAGGCCCAGATGCGCGGCCAGCTGCGCGCCATAAAGGCTGCTGCCGAGGATCCAGACGGGCACATGGGTGCCTTCGCCGGGATGCGCCGCCACGGGCGCGCCGGGGCGATGATCGCCAAGAAGCTGGATCAATTCGACGACATCATCGGGAAAGCTGTCCTGCTCCATCCCCCGGCGCAGGGCGCGGGCGATGTTCATGTCGCCGCCCGGCGCGCGCCCAAGGCCAAGGTCGATGCGATTGGGGTGGATGGTGGCGAGCGTGCCGAATTGCTCGGCGATTGCCAGAGGCGCGTGATTGGGCAGCATGATACCGCCCGCTCCGATGCGCATGCGCTCTGTTGCATCCGCGATATGGCCGATCAGGACAGACGTCGCGGCGCTGGCGATGCCGGGCATGTTGTGATGCTCGGCCAGCCAATAGCGGTGATATCCCCAGCCCTCTGCGGCCTGCGCCAAGGCCACGGAATTGGCGATGGCGGTGCGGGTGTCATGCCCCTCGGGCACGGGCGCGAGATCGAGAACGGAGTAGCGCATGGGGAAGTTCCTTGGATGTCTGTTTGCCCCAAGGTGGGGCCGCGTGGGCCCGAGTGCAAGTCAGCTGGTGTCGCCGTGCAGCAATGTCCAGCCCGCATCACCCGCCCCGAAGTGGCAAATTTGCATCGGCTCGAAGCCCTTGTCGCCCGCGCCTGCGGCATAGCGGGTGACGCAGATGCGATCCGGCTCGGTCTCGATCAGGTTGAAATCGTTCTCCTCGCCGCGCAGCCGTGTGGAGAGGCCCGTGCCTGCATGGACCTGCAAGATCGCGCGCCCCTCGTTGGGAGGTGTCAGCAGCGCGGCCCGCCAGCTGTGCAGGTGCCCCGACAGGACGATATCGGCGCCAAGCTCGGACAGGGTGTTGATGGCGTGATCCGCGCCGCGTGTCGGCTTTTTCGTATCGGTGGGCCGCTGATCCAGCGGGTGATGGGCCACGATGACGCGCGTGCGTGTTCCGGCATTCTCCCACCTGCTTGCGATACGCGAAAGGGCGACGGGATTGAACCAACCGCTCTGATGGACAAAGCGGTTGACCGTATTGACGCCCAGCACGCTGAGACCGTCATCCAGATAGTCGGGTTCAAGGGTCTCGTCTATGATACGGCGATAGTTGCGCCAAGGGTGCAAAAAGCGGCTGAAAGGATCATGCAGCGGGATGTCGTGATTGCCGGGCACCACCAGCACCGGCGCGTCCAGCGAATCCATGAAATTCTGTGCGGCGCGAAACTGGACCGAGCGCGCGCGCTGCGTCAGATCGCCGGAAATGACCACGAGGTCCGCGCCAAGCGCGTTCACCCGCGCGATGAGCGGCTGCAACAACTCGGGGCGGGCGCGACCGAAATGCAGGTCGGAAAGGTGGATAAGACGGCTCACCTTGTGCCTGCCTGCCGGTCCTTGGGCACGATCACGGTCAGCTCGTCGGGGATGGCGCGCAGATCGAAGGGCGCGCGCATCCGCGACCGCTCCCCATCGCAGGCGACGTCATTGCGCTTGCGGTGGGCGGTGATGGTGATTTGCTTGGCCCCGATGAGATCAAAGGGAATGTCGCGCTGTGCGCGGCCCATCGCCAGCATGGCCGCGTTTTTCAGCATCCCCCAGCGCCCGGTATCGGGCGCGACAAAGAGGGCAAGGCGCCCGGCGGCGATATGCTCTTCGCCCTCAAGGCCCATCTGGCGCAGCTGGAAAGCGTTGTTGACGGCGAAGGCCAAGGGCGTGCGGTGCGTGCGGGCATAACCATCCGCCTCAATATGAATCTTGAGCGGGCGGCGCAGCGTGACCAGCGTGACCAGCACCGACCAATAGGCGGCAAGGCGGCTGCGGCCCCATTTGCGATACGTCTCCTCGCGGGTCCGCAGGATGGCCGGGTAGGCGCCGAGGCTGGCATTGTTCAGAAACGTGTGGCCGTTGATGGTGCCGATAGGCACGGGACGCTGCGCGCCGTTGAGGATCAGCTCGACCGCGCTCTCGATGTCCTCGGGGATGTCGAGGGAGCGGGCGAAATAGTTGAACGTGCCCAAGGGAACGATGCCCATGACGGTGCCGTTGCCGCGCAGGGTGCCGGCGATGCCCGCGATGGTGCCGTCGCCGCCTGCGGCCACGATGATGTCGAATTCATCGTCGAGCGCGCCTTGCGCTGATGTGCTGATCTGCCCGCCTTTGGCGAGCACGCGGATCTCGGCGGGGGTGCCAGCGGATTGAAACGCCTTTTCGATGCGCGCACGCGCGCCGTCCGCGCCCTGCTTGCCCGAGCTGGCGTTGATCAGCACGCAAATGTGCGGCTGGTCCTTGGTGGTGTGAGCGTCTGTCATCTGCGGCGTTACCCCTTGTGATCGGGAGTAACAGCGCGGGGGCCCCGTGCGTTCCCTCGGGCGAGTGGTTTAGCCGCGTTTCTGAAAGGCGACCAGGATCAGCGCGAGGAGGGACGAGCCGATCATCAGCATCAGCGAGACGGCGTTGAGGAGAGGCGTCGAGCCTTCTTTCAGGCGGTCGAACATGGCGATGGTCAGCGGCGCGTCCGAGCCGACCAGCATGAGCGTGGTGTTGAAATTCTCGAAGCTCATGAGAAAGGCCACGACAGCCGCGCCGACGATGGCGGGCATCAGAAAGGGGATGGTGATGGTGCGCACGGCCGTCAGGCGGTTTGCTCCGAGATTGAGCGCCGCCTCTTCGAGCGTGGTGTCGAACTTTTGCAGGCGGGCCGAAATGACCAGCGTGGCGATGGTGGTGATGAAGGAGAACTGCCCCAGAATGACCAGCGCAAGGCCTGGCCGCAGGAATTGCGCGTCGATGTTCGCCGCATCCCACAGCCCGTTCGCGAGCGTCGAGGAAAATACGAGGATGGAAATGCCAAGCACGATACCGGGCACCACCAGCGGCAGCAGCATCAGCACATAGAGCACCCCGCGCCCGCGAAACTTGTAGCGGTTGAAGAGGAACGCGTTGGACGTGCCCACGGCGACCGAGAGGATGGCCACGGACGCGCCGACGATGGCCGAGGTGCCGATGGCGCCAAGGATGCTGCGTTCGTGAAAGACGCCGATCTTGGGATCGCTATCGCCAAAGAACCAGTCGAGCGTGAACCCCTCCCACGGCAGGGACGGGAATTGGCTGTCGTTGAAGGCAAAGGTGGCGACGACCAGCAGCGGCAATGTCAGGTAGATGAAAAAGAGGGCGACATAGCCCGTCCAGATGACGTTGAGCGCGCGGGGGGTGGGAATGGTGGGAATCATCAGCCCATCGTCCTTTCCAGCGTCTGGCCGGTCAGACGCAGCATTGCCCAGATGATGAACGACGACGCCGCCAGGAGCATGAATCCAAAGGCGGCCCCCAGTTCCCAATTGAAGCGTACGATGAACTGCGAATAGATCATCTCGGTGAACCAGAGGCTGTCCTTGCCGCCCAGCATGGTGGGGGTCAGGTAGTTGCCAAGGCTCAGCATGAAGACGACGATGCAGCCCGAGACGATGCCGGGCACCGCATGGGGGATCACTATCTCGCGCATGACGGACCAGCCTGAACCGCCCAAGTCATAGCCCGCCTCGATGACCGCGTCGTCAAGGCTGTCCAGTGTCGTGACCAGCGGGACGACCATGAAGAGCATCGAGGTATAAACGAGCCCCGTCATGATGGCGGCGTCGTTATAGAGCATCTCGACCGGCCCGGAAACGACGCCCGACCATTGCAGGAATTGTGAGATCACGCCGGTCTCGCGCAAGAGGATCATCCAGCCGAAGGTGCGCACCAGTTCGGACACCCAGAAGGGGATGAGGCACAGCAAGAAGAGGACCGAGCGCGCGCGGCCCCGCACCATCTTGGCAATGTAATAGGACACCGGAAAGGCGATCAGCAGCGTGATGAGCGTTGCCATGATTGCCATGACGGCGGTGCGCATGAAGGTGCGCATGTAAAGCGGCTCGGTCAGGATAGTTTTGTAATTGGCGAAGCTGGCCTCGTATTCGCCCACGCCGACACGTTCGCGCAGGCTGAGCATCAGCATGTCGACATGCGGGATCAGGATCAGTAGGCTCAGCCACAGCAAGAGCGGCGTCAGCAGCAGGATAAAGCCGAGGCGGGCGCTGTTGGCCATCGCTCAGCCCTCGCCCGCGGCAAAACAATTGGCCTGATCGGCGGCCCAGCCGATGTGGATGGGGGCGCCGCGTTGCAGGTCAGCGAATTCACCCGATTGGGGCAGGGTAACCTCGACCTCGCCGCCGGTCTCGTCGCTGGTCACGATGATGCGGCTGGCGGCGCCGTTGAACAGCAGGCTGCCGACCTGGCCCGAAAGCCGGTTGTCGAATTGGGCCAGATCATCAGCGCTGCGGCCAATGCGGATCGCCTCGGGGCGCACGAAGATGTTTACATCCGCGCCCTTGGTGGTCGCGCCCTTGGTGGCGGCGCGCATGGTCAGGCCGGTATCGGTGCGCAGCTCCACGGTATTGCCCTCGACGCGCTGGACGGTGCCGCGCCAGCGATTGCTGTCGCCGACAAAGCTGGCGACGAAAGGCGTTTGCGGGCGATAGTAGAGATCCTGACCGCTGCCGATCTGCTCGAACTTGCCTTCGTTCATCACGGCGATGCTGTCGGACATCACCAGTGCCTCGGACTGGTCGTGAGTGATATAGACAAAGGTGGTGTCGAAGGCGGCTTGCAGGGATTTCAGCTCGACCTTCATGCGCTCGCGCAGCTTGAGGTCCAGCGCCCCCAGCGGCTCATCCAAGAGCAGCACATCAGGCTCCAGCACCATGCATCGGGCGATGGCGACGCGCTGTTTCTGGCCGCCCGAAAGCTCGTCCGTCTTGCGTTTGCCGATACCGGGCAGGCCGATGCGGTCAAGCACTTCATCCACCTTGCGGGCAATCTCGGCCTTGGAATCTCCGGCGCGGCGCAGGCCATAGCCGATGTTGTCCTCGATGTTCATCATCGGAAAGAGCGCGAGGTGCTGGAACACCATGTTGACTGGTCGCTTGTTGGGCGGCGTGTCGAGGACTGAGCGTCCCTTGATCGCGATGTCGCCGGATGACGGCTCGAGAAAGCCCGCGACCATGCGCATGATCGTCGTCTTGCCGCAGCCCGAGGGGCCCAGGATCGAGAAGAATGAACCGGCGGGCACCGAAAAGGACACATCATCGACCGCCACCGTATCGCCAAAGCGGCGGGTCAGATTGGTGCATTCGAGATCGGGAACGCCGGTGCGGGCGTTATCGGAGGCAGCGGTCATAAGGGGTATTTCCAGACATGAAAACGGGCGGCCCCACGCAAATGGGGCCGCCCGCGATTTCGCAGATTATTGAGCGGCCTTCACACGGTCCAGCACGCCGCCTTCGATCGCTTCGAGACCGGCGGGCACGGGGGGATACCACTTAATGTTGTCCACGGCTTCGGGTGGGAAGCTTTCCTGATACTGGGCCTTGAGCGCATCTGATGCAAACTCGTCCGCGCCAGCCGATGCGGTGAAGTTACCGGCGGATTCGGTGATCATCGCCGCGACTTCCGGCTGCATGACAAAGTTGATCCAGTCATAGGCGGCCTGATCGGCCTGACCCTTGGCGGGCAGGACGAAGGTGTCGATCCAGCCGAGGGCACCGGAGGCGGGCGCGACAAAGTTGATGTCGGAATTGTCGGCGTTCAGCTTCCAGCCACCGGTATCCCATGCCATCGCGGCGACAACTTCGCCCGAGCGCACCAGATTGAGCAGCTCGTCACCGCCATCCCAGTAGGTTTTGACGATGGGCTTGCACTCGACCAGCTTGGCCTCGACCTCGTTCATGATCTCGGTATAGGCCGCTTCGTCGCCGTAGGCGGCGAAGGGGTCGAGACCCATCGAATAGGCGAAACCAATCAGTGTCGGACGCTTGAGACGGTAGGAAACCTTGCCCTCGAGCGCGGGATCGCACAGGTCGGTGTAATCGGCGACGCCCTCGGCTTCGGCGCCGTTGACGATCAGGCCGCTGGTACCCCAGACGTGCGGCACGCCATATACTTCGCCGTCGACGGTGGTGTTTGTCTTCGTCGCGTCCAGCATAGAGGGGATGAAGAGGTCTTCGTTGATTTGGCTCAGGTCCATGGGCTTGTAGATGCCGAATTCGGCCTGCGGGCCTGCGATGCGGTCCTGGCTGGGCTGGGCAAGGTCAAAGCCGCTGCCGCCCGTGGCGCGCAGTTTGGCGATCATTTCCTCGTTGTTGGACATGGTGACTTCGACGGTGTGACCCGTCTCTTCCTCGAACATCTCGATGACGTTCTCGGGCGCGTAGCCGCCCCAGGTCAGCAGGCGCAGCGTGTCAGCGCTGGCGGCAGAGGCCATGAGCGCGGTGGTGGCAACACCAGCGGTCAGTGTGAGCATGATGGTTTTCATTGAAATCTCCATTTGGTTATCCGGATGGCTCCGCCGCGCTTATGTGCACAGGAGTGCAACAGTTTCGTGACGTGCGCCGGCCCTTGAATTCATGCGGGATCGCGGCAGGATCAGCCTGCGCCCGGCCCGTTCAATAGGCAGAACTTGGCGCGAGGCGTCAACTGCCGATGGGCTGATGGGGCCAAATATTTTTACAATTGGTCAAGTTTTTGGCGGGTGCCTGGTGGCACGCAAGCTCACTCAAGGCGCAGGCGCGACAAACCGGCTGTGATCGTGGTGTTCGTGTCGTCGCTGTCGGCCGATATGGCCAGCCCGACCAGCGCGGTTGGCGCCTCGCCAAAACTGCGCCGATAATCGGCAGCCAGATCGACTTGTTCGTTGGCCGAACCCGTCTCGGCTGGACGCAGCACAATCGTCTTGCCCTGATTGCCCAGATAGGGCGACGGGAGCAGTGACCCGCGCGGTGCATTCCCGCCCCAGACATACATCAGCACGCGTGCCTCTCGAACCTTCAGCAGCTGGCGGATGCCCGCATTCGCATTCTGGCGGGCGATCTCTTCAGGCATGAAGACGAAATAGAGTGACAGGTTGCGATCGTCACCGCCCTTTCGGGTGAGGTCGGTGGCGGGAACGCTTGTGCTGACCGACCAGCTCCAGCTTGCGGTGCGGGCGCCCCAGTCGGCGGTGGGCAGATTGGTCCAGAGCATCGAAACCGCGCCATTCGACGCGACCGAGACGCTGTCGGAGCCTTGCCGCCAATCGTTGCCGGAAAAGAGAGAAAACCGCTGCTCGGTCCAGCCGCTCAGCGGAATTGCCAGCGCCTGCGCCGGCAGGATCAGGGCCGCGCAGAGACCAATGGCTTTGATCATCGGAAGCGTCCTTCGCTAGTGCATGGCTCCAGATTTCGTAGACCTGGATTTTTAACTAGGGCAGGCAAACTGCCGGGCAAGGCAATAGTTATGACGTGGAAAGGTATCATTTGTCGCCAGCTGCTCGACGAGATTTGATCAATGCGGCACCGACTGCCGATTGATGTGGACCAGGATCCGGGCGTCGCCCTTGCCGATCTGGGTTACCAGCGGCCTGATGTGATTACCGCCTGAACTTTGCGATTTAACCGTCTTGACTTAGCCATTAGTTTCAATGGCCTGGATTTGGGCAGAACGCCTGATCGTTATAGCCGTTAAGAGCCATGAAGATGGCCTCTAGCAATTTTCGATAGCGCCAATAAATGACCGAATGGTTCTGATTTGTATGAAGTGTCATTGCTTTTTGGCAAACTTTGCCATATTTCTTTTTCACGAAGGAGATCATCATGGGCACCATGAATATTTCATTGCCGGACCCGATGAAGAGCTGGGTCGAAGAGCAGGCGAAAGCTGGACGGTACGCCAATTCCAGTGACTATGTTCGCGACCTTATCCGGCGTGACCGTGCAAGAAGTGATGCGATCGCGGAAATTCAGAGCGCTGTTGACGCTGGCCTCGCCAGCGGCCCGGCCGCCCCGCTTGATCGCAGCGCGTTCAAGTCCCGGATGCGCGCCCAGCATGTCGGGAAATAGTCGTTGGGTCATTCGACCCGCTGCTGAAAGCGACATGTCCAACATCTGGAACCACGGAGCAGCCAACTGGGGTGCCGATCAGGCGGATCGCTATGCGGATGGTCTGTTCGCGATTTTCGGCCTGCTTGCTGAATTTCCAGAGATTGCCCGGGAGCGCGCTGAGTTATCGCCTCCTGTGCGCATCCATCCCAGCGGTGTGCATCTGGTGATTTACCGGCTGGATGGACAGTGGGTCGAGATCATCCGGATATTGCATGCTCACCAGAATCTGACGGCCTATCTGCTTGACGGCTGACCGTCACAACCCTGCGGCCTTGGTCAAGTTCACTCGGAATCGGTCACGACGGCGTTGGTATCGGCGAGTCATTTCGGCCGAGGCATGTCCGAGTTGCTTCTGGACATAGCTTTCATCGACTTCCGCACTGCTGGCCAAGCCGGCGCGCAAGGAGTGACCGGAAAACATGGCCAGCCGATCTTTCTCGGGCAGCTCTGCCCGGATGCCGGCGTCAAGCACAGTTCTCTTGATCAGCCGCGCGACATGTTTGTCGTTGAGACGCGCCTCCAGCGCGCGTTTGCCATCCCGCGACGTGCCCACGAAGACCGGGCCGAAGTCTATCTTTGCGAAATACAGCCATTGCTTGAGGGCACGGACGGGGCAGGTCAGGTCCGACGATCCGCGTCCGATCTCGACCTCGCGCCACCCGGTTTTGCCAGTCAACGTCAGCAGGGCGCCCTTGTCGAGGATCTCGATCCAGCCGCCGCTGTCCGGCGTATCGTCCTTGTGCACGTCAAGGCTGACGATCTCCGAGCGGCGCAAGCCCCCTGCGTAGCCAAGGAGCAGGATGGCCCGATCCCGCAGCCCCCGCAGGTCGAAACCCAGTGTGGCGACCATGGCCAGAATGTCCTCGGCCAGGATCGCCTCCTTCTGCATCGGCGGCCGCGCATGCTTGCGTTTGATTCCGGCCAGAACCGACGCGATGTGGCGGTTCGAGCGATCGAGCACGAAGCCGCGCTGCGCATAGTTCCAGGCGAGGCCGGAGAGGCGACGCTCGATCGTACTCACCGAGAGGGGCCGGGACGCGGACGGCGACGGGGAGGGGCTCGACCCGGAGGCGAGATCGGCGAGGTAAAGCCCGATCATCTCGGGCGATGGGGGCAGGGGGTCCACGCCCGTCATCCGGCACCAGCGCGCGAAATGCGCCCAGTCCTTGCCATACGCCTTCAGCGTGTTGTCGGAGGCGGCGGCTCGGGCATAGTCCTGCGCCGTGTCCACCAGCCGATCAAGGGTGCCGGAGCCAGCCACAAAGGAAGGGAGTGTCAACGCCACGCTCGACGTGGGGTCTCTCTCGTCGTCCTCGTTGATGGAGGGCCCGTTTGGCGCCGCTGAGCTCGATTTCCCGGTGTTTTTCGACATGTCCCTGTACCTACTTCAATTATGTCCGATAATGCAAAATTATTGGACATATCTGCAAACAGCAAGGCAGGGCGTTTTGAGTGCTATTTAGTGGCATAAAGCGCCGCGACGATGTATGCTCGTGGCATGACATTTGCCCGCCTGCCTCCAGCGCGGTGGTCGCAGCGGTTCGTGATCGAAAACGCAAATCGTCTGTCAAAAACAATCGTCCTGTAAGGAAATTTTCCGGTGTACATCGCAGGTGCTTACACATTTCGAGAATGAGGCTACAAATTGGATATACTTGTGCCCAAATGGGCTGATTTTTCGAGCGCTCTCGTCGATCTGAGGAAAAGTCCTCTTGCCCGGCATCGACGAAGTCGACGAGAAATTCTCTTCGAAATACTTTTTCAGCGGCCTGTTAAGGGTCGGTCAGGTGCAAATGGCCCAAAGTCTGCGATCAAAGAGTTCTGCAGCAGTTCCACTCTGATTTTCACTCCCTAGGGGCAAACATTGCCCGAAGCCTCGCATAATGACCTTACCCACCCTCAACCACAAAACGACATGATGAAGCTGCTGAGCACCGTCCTTGCAGGCTGGTCCACTGGGTCTTGATTGCTACGTGACCTTTGCGAAAGCCACTCAAGTGGTATATGTGTTCAGATGTACACATGAGGAACTGGCCATGACCAACAGTACGACGATGACAATCAGGCTCGATCAGCAGCTGAAGGCCAGACTAGGGAAATTGGCTGGCGAGACTAGGCGTAGCCGATCCTTTCTCGCGGCCGAAGCAGTGGAAGCATATGTGAACCGTGAGTTGGCAATCCTCGAGGGCATTGAACGGGGAATAGCTGATGTGGAAGCCGGTCGGACAGTAAGCCATGAAGATGCGATGACGTCCGTGCGTCGAGCGATAGAGGCTGCCACTGACAAAGCTGCTGCAGACAAAACAGCGTGAAGCGACAGGTTCATTGGTCAACCGACGCGTTAGGCGATCTTGTCGACCAAGTGACCTATATTGCTGCTGACAATCCCTCTGCAGCTCGCCGTGTTGCCGACGCCATTGATACAACAGCCTTAACCCTCGGCGACATGCCAACAGGACGCCCAGGACGGGTAACAGGAACCTACGAGAAGTCAGTAACGGGATTACCCTACATTCTCGCTTACACAATCACCCAAGTGGGCAACGAAGAGGCGGTGGCCATTGTCCGGGTCATTCATACCGCTCGAGATTGATCTGCCGAGAAGTGACCGGATTGATATGTCCGCTCGCAGATCACTGTAGCGGCTAACCAGGACATCGTCATCGACCTCAAGGCAGGCCGAGGCGACAACGGCTTCTCCGCCACTCTGGACATCGTCCCAGCGGGTCTCAAAGCACCGGTGGCACAGGCTGCAACCCCAGCACCTACTCCTGAACCAAAGGCAGCTCCCAAGGCCGAGCCCCAGGCAACTCCTAAACCTGTTGCCAAGGCAGAGACCAAGGCCAACATCTCCGAGACACCTGATGACCGCCAGGAGCCCGAGACAGAGTCCAAGCCTGCGCCGACAAAGGATGATCCTTTCAGTCAACGCAAGCCTGAGCCAGAAGAGAAGTCCAACGTCACAAAGCCGTCCTTCAACCTGAAGGCCAAAGCTGGTGACAACGAAGGTGATCTCGAGCTCAAGCCTGTCGAGGAAGCTGAGCCCCAGCCTGAGCCGGCAGCTGCTGAAGAAGCACCTGCTGCCAAGAAGGGTATCTTCTCCAAAGCCGGCACTGGCTCATGAGATCAAGGCTCGCTGTAGGCCTCATCCTCAGCGTGGCCTTCTTCTTCATCGTCTCCACCATCGTCGGCCTGATCTGGGCTCTGCTGGCTCAAGTAGCACTGCTCACAGCATGGGCCTTCGTTACCTATGTCATCATGTTCGATAAAGGTGAAGACGAGCGCTATCCGAGCTATGCCCGAAAGTTGGTGACGGCGTGATCAGGCGGCGGCTTGAAGTTGCTTGATGCCGTCCTTGAAGGCAATCCCCTGGACGATCTCGGGCAGCCGATTGGCA
>NZ_JBAPKZ010000026.1:0-58692 GCF_037083805.1 Roseovarius sp. D0-M9
TCCCGCCCTCCCTGTCACCAGAAAGGGTAAAGGTGGACGACTTTTACGCCGCCCGCAGCAGGCTCATCCCGCCGCTACCGTGGCCGACTTTCGCACCGCCGTTCTCACCCTGACCTCCAGTAACCTAGTCATCGGCGGAAGGCTGCGCGTCGATATGCCTGTGGCCTTCGGACGCCGCATCCTGTTACCGATGCTGTTGGAGATTGCGAAGCCCCATCCGGGCCTGAGCCTGACGCTGTCCTTCACCGATGCCGTCATCGACCCGCTACATGACGATGTCGATCTGGTGATCCGGTTCGGCCCCCTACCGGACACGCAAGGGCTGATCGCGCGCAAGCTTGCAAGTCAAAGGCTCATGATCTGCGCCGCGCCCTCCTATTTACAGGAGCAAGGTGTGCCCCGGTCGCTCTCCGACCTGCAGAACCACTGGAACATTGTAGGGATGCGAAGGGGGCCCCCCGTGACTTGGCTTGTTCAGGAAAACGGCCATACACAGCGAATTACACCTCCGCCCACACATCAATTCAGCGACGGCGATGCCATCATAGCGGCGTCGGTCGCGGGCTTCGGGATCTGTCAGATGCCGTCCTCGGTCTTGCGCGAGCATCTAAACGCCGCAACCCTGGTTCCCATTCTGGAAGACCATTCGCAGGGCACAGTTGATGTCCACATCGTCTGGGCCCGGCAAGGACAGCTCAGCCCCAGAATCCGCTACGTTGTAGACCGTCTCGTGGAATTCGCTGAGGCTGGGCGGTTAAGCGTAAGCGGTGCCTGAAGAGCGCTGGGATTTCAGTTTGACGGCCGGAAATTCCAGGGAAGCAACTCGTCGATGCGCTGTTGCGGGTGTCCGGCCGCGATGGCTTCGAGCGTAGATTTCAGATATCCGAACTGCTTTTCGGCCTGAGCGTTCACCAGGATGATGTCGCTGTCTTCATCCACCACCACCATGGCATCGGGCGCCGCTTCCAGCAGCCCGCGATATCGGGCCTCCATCTGAACCAGGTTCAGTTCCGCGGCCTTGCGCAGGGTGATGTCGCGGATCGCCGCGGTGACAAGAATGCCATCGTCGCTTTCCAGCGGGCTCAGCATCATCTCAATGGGGAATTCGCTGCCGTCCTTGCGCCGCGCCAAGAGTTCGATCCCGGTACCGATCTGCTGGGTAAGTGCCTCAGCCGCCGACCGGGTGCCATCGGCGATCAGTCGCTCCGCAAAACCTTGTGGAATGATTGCCGTGATCTGCTGGCCTACAAGTTCGTCGCGGCGATAACCGAATTGTTTCTCCGTCCGCAAATTGACAAGGACGATTTCGCCGACTGCGTTGACGACAACCATGGTGTCAGGAGCGGCTTCGAGAAGGCCGCGGTATCGTGTGTCGGATTCGTTGAGAATGGTAATTCGCATGGGATTGAAGGCGTCCTTTCGGATCACGTTCGCAAAGGAGTTGCTGACGATGTGATGATGAGGTGGCGCCGGCTTCCGTGCGTCCAGTCGCCAGAATTCGGGTAGAAGCCAAAATTAGTATAAATGATGAGTATACCGAGCCAGGCCGAGAAGCTAACTGACCTAATGGGCTGGGCAGTTAGCCTGCCCCTTTTTTCCGGGCGAATTTCGCACTGGCGTCGCTGGCCGTCGTCGACTGGGCCTCCGCCATCCGGAACGCCAAGGGCATGCGGCAGTGCGGAAGAACGCGGGCTTTGATGATCGCCTGAATGTCAGTTCTGACAATCGAAACCCGACACTTTGCACTTGCAGCGAATGACCGGAATCCGCCCACTTATCGGATGCCGCGTCAGCAAAGCATGAGGGGAGGTGCCGGCAGCGAACGGCCGGAAGGTCCGCAGTGCCGGCATCCGGGAAACAACGCCTTCCCGATAATTTTCGCAGGAATTCTTCGAAGCGCCACGGCATGAGATTTCCAGCCTCAAGCGTCGGAATTTCCAGCTGGCTTCGCGAATGCTTTGCAGAAATTCCAAGCGCCCCGCATCGTGGAAAAATTGACCGCGCACCAGCTTTTCTGGGCAGCACACGCCCGAGCATGTGACACAGAAAACTTGGCACCAAGAAGAAAAAATTTCTCTCATCCGCTAACATTCTCAAGGGGACGTTGACGAGAAACTTGCAGCACACCGGTCGACTGCACGCGAATTTCCATTTGTTTGACACGATGGCACAGTCAATTTTTTTAATTCAAAAACAGTAACTTGCTTCGATCCATACGATCGCTCCAAGGTGTTCCGAAAAAACAAAATGACACAAAGGTCATGGCACATGAAATCATGCCTTTGGCACAGGAGCACGGAACTTTCATGTAGTTGAAATATAGGGAAATTGTCGCCTCGGATTTGCCCAAAAGTTCTTATGGATCATATTTTCATAAATAATTTCCGACGGTTATCCAATACCTTCCAAAGAGTGCCTCGCGCACCGAGGACACCTTGAGAAGCACCAAGTTTTCGGCAAAAAACAGGCCCTGCACAACACCATTTCAGGGACCGCACAAAAAATGACATTTTCTTTATAAATATCAAATGCTTACAATGAATTCACTGCATGCCAAGCGCTTCTTTATACATCTCAAGCACCGCCTCTTCTTCGGCGATGTCGTCCTTGTCGCGCTTGCGCAGGGCGATCACCTTGCGCATGACCTTGGTGTCGTAGCCGCGCGCCTTGGCCTCGGCCATGACTTCCTTTTGCTGTTCGGCCAGGTCCTTCTTTTCCGCATCGAGGCGCTCGATACGCTCGATGAACTGGCGCAGTTCATCTGCGGTGACGCGATAGGTGGCATCTGGGGTCTGGTCGTCCATGGATCTACTCCGCATCCTCAAAGATGCCCGTGACTACAGCGGCCCCTGCCATCCCGCAAGCCCCGGCGACTTGAGCTTGGCGTCGCGGCACGCTAGAGGGCAACGAGACACACATCTTGACCTCTAGCCAAGGACCGAAGTCATGCAAATACTCATCTGGAGCGGCGCGGCCGTCTCTCTTGTCGGTCTGGTCGGTCTGATCTGGTGCGTGGCGCGCGTGTGGACCGCGCGGCGCGCGCGGCTCGAGGACGCTGAAATGCGCGAGGTTCTGAAAAAGGTGCTGCCCGTGAACACTGGCGCGCTTTTTCTGTCCGTGATCGGATTGATGATGGTGGTCATCGGTATCTTGCTGCGCTGACGTTGGCGTTCATCAGATCCAGCCAAGCACCAAACCCACATTCCTAAACCCATACTGCATTGCAGCACAAAGAGCCGAGATGCAGCACGCCGAGCGCGCAGGGCAGGGCAGGCATCACTCCACACCGTGATCCGACATCTCTCTTGGGGCACCGCTGGCAGCGGCAGCGCGCACTGGCGTGGCCGCGTTCGGGAGCAGGGCACATTCCTCCTTGGGCGCGGTGCCCGACATATCGGCAATGTCAGCGATCCGCGTCACATCGACGGCAGGCGCGCCCGGGATCTCGCCCGATCGGCCGGGGCCCGCTGCTTGCCCCGCTCCTGCGAGTGATTGCCTGGCGGACGGAGCCGGCGGCGCGTCCTTGGCCTCGGGAATCAGGCGCACGGCCCGCGCACCATTGAGCTGGCCCAGCTTTGCGACTGCCACGACGTGTTTCTGACTGGCCTCCAGCCGCACCTGCAAATTCGGCTCCGCCGAAAAGGGCAGCAGTCCGCCCACCTCCAGCTTGCACACCTTTTCGAGCGGCAGTGTGACACGGCCCAGCACGGCCTCAAGACTGACCGGCGCATTCATCGCGCTCTGCTCAAGCGTGCGCTGCAAGGCGGAGGACTTGGGGTCAGACACGGGCCTCGCGGGCGTCTCGGGCACCGGCAGCAGAAAGGTGACAGCGCCGGGATGGCCATCATCACCCACCTCGACCATCATGCGAAAGACGTGAAAGGCGGGCGCGCTCAGGGCCAATGCCATACCGCGCGCATCGTCCATCATCACGCCAAAGCGATAGCCCGCCGCCCAATGCGGCACAGATTGCACCCCACCACCCGGCTCTTGCGCATCCCCCTCCAGCTTGGCCTCGGCACCGCTGAGTGCCGCGTCGATCAGCGGTGCCGCGATGGCCGCATCGGTGCGCGTGACGGCGCGTCCGCCCGTTCCGCGCCCGGTCACGCGCCCCGTCGTCTGAATTTCGATCAGCGCGGCAAGCAGCGCGGTATCGACGCACACGGCCCCGCGCGCACCGCGCGGACCATCCAGCAGCACCATCAGGCCGCCGTCCGCAAATTCCGCCCTGAGCGCGGTTTGCGAAATCTCGACCTGTTCGACCGCAGCCACGACCATCGGCAGATCAAACAGCATGTCCGACGCCTGGGCAAGCGCCAGACGCAATGCCTTGGCCGGAGACATCGCACGCGCCTGATACTCCTCTCGCGAGGCGCGCGCCTTGCGGTGGATGACCGTATTGCCGCTCTGAGGTGCCATGCGTTCTGCCGCCATCCCTTGCCTGTTGCCGTGGCACAGAGCGTAACGCGCCTTGGGTTACCAAAAGGTTTCGACCGAACGACCTTTTGCCAGAAAACGGCGCGTCAGAGCGCCTCGCGCGGGAGCGTCACGCGAAACGCCGCGCCGCCCTGCCCCGGCAAATAGGATATCGTGCCACCAAGGCGCAGCATGATCTCGCGGCAAATGGCAAGGCCAAGGCCCGCTCCCGGCGCCCGCGTGGCCCCCAGCCGCGAGAATTTCTCGAATATCAGCGCCTCATCTTCGATGGCGATGCCTGTCCCGTTGTCGATGAAATCCACCGTCAGGCCGGCCTCGCCCGTCTCGGACCGCACGCGCAGCACCGGGGTCTCCGCGTCACAATACTTGCGCGCGTTGGCGATGAGATTGATGAACACCTGTGCCAGCCGGTCCATGTCGGTATTGAGGCGCACCTGCTCGGCCTCCGCGTCGCGCTGGATGTCCAGGGTGTCGGACCGCGCGCCTGATTTTCCAGCCGGTGCGCTGCCGACCGTTGCTGCGACGGCGCGATCAAGCACCTCTGCCAGCGTGCCTGTCTGCGCATTCAGCACCACCTGCCCGGATTCGAGCACGGACAAGTCCAGCAGATCATCCAGCAGCCGCGTGAGCCGCAGCGACTCGGCGTGAATGATCGAGGCGTATTTCTTCTGTTCGTCACCGCTCAGCTCACCCTCGCGCAGGATCTCGGAAAAGGCCCGGATCGACGTCATGGGCGTGCGCAACTCATGGCTGACCTGGCTTAGAAAGCCGTCCTTTTGCACCGAGAGGCGGGTCAGCTTTTCGTTGACCTCGCGCAGCTGCCGCGCGGTTCTGGCCTGCTCGGCCGATTTCGCCTCGAGCTGGCTGGAGTATTCCATGATCTGCGCCGTCTCATCCGCCACCGCCAGCAGATCCTCGACCGAGACGGTGGTGCGCCCGACGATCTGGCTGATCATGGCATGTGCTGTCGCGGCGCCGACCGAGCCTGACAGCCGCCGCTCGAGCCATTCGAGAAAGTCGGGGGAGGGTTCGGGCAGGTAGCCGGTCAGGCCCTGACGGCGCGCGGCGCGGCTGAACAGCTCCTGCGCCTCGGCGGCGCCCATGATGCGCTGCGCCATGATCAAGAGATCCTCCGATTGGCCGCGCCCGCCGGTCCATGTGCCCGGCCCGCGCGAATGTTCAAAGACATTGACGAATTGCGCCCCCTGGAGCCGCTCGACCGGGCGCGGAAAGCTGAGGATCGACACAATGCAAAAGGCCGCCGTGTTCAGTCCCACGGACCACATGACCGCATGCACCAGCGGATCCATACCCCCGGTCCACAGCAGCGCTTGCGGGCGCAGCCATGAGAGCCCGAAGAGCCCCTGGTCAAAGACGTGCTGCGGCAGGACCACCCCGACGCCAAAGCTCGGCAGGAAAAGACAGTAGATCCACAGCACAAATCCCACACCCAGCCCCGCCAGCGCCCCGCTGCGCGTGGCGCCGCGCCAGATCAGGCCGCCCATCAATGCGGGCAGAAACTGTGCGACACCTCCGAAGGCGACAAGGCCGATGGCCGCCAGCGCCGTGCCCCCGCCAGACATGCGGAAATAGAAATACCCCAGCATCACGACAGCCGCGATGGACAGCCGCCGCGCCAACAGGGCAACCTGGCGCACATCGCCAGACATCATCGCCGTGCCCCCAGTGGCGCGCAGCCATATGGGCATGACGATATGGTTCGACACCATGGTCGACAGCGCGATGGCCGCAACGATGACCATCGACGTGGCCGAGGAAAACCCCCCGAGAAACGAAAGGATCGCCAGCCCGTCCTGCCCTGCCACGAGCGGCAGGTTCAACACATAGAGGTCAGGGTTGGACCCTGCCGGCATCACCTGCAAACCAACGGCGGCGATGGGCACGACAAAGAGGCTGATCAGCATCAGGTAGAGCGGAAAGGCCCAGGCGGCGGTGCGCAAATGGCCCTCGTCCTCATTTTCGACCACCATGACCTGAAACATGCGTGGCAGGCACAGAAACGCCGCCGCTGAGAGCAGCGTCAGTGCGGTCCAGCGGCTACCCGAGACGTCGAAGTCGGCGATGGGCGAGGCGTCGATGCGCGCCAGCGTGGCAGCAAGGCCGCCCTCTAGGCCCCAGACGACAAAGACGCCAACCGCGATGAGCGCGATCAGTTTGACCACCGCTTCGACGGCAATGGCGATGACGACGCCGTGATGACGCTCGTTGGCATCAAGGTTTCGGGTGCCGAAGAGAATGGTGAAAAGGGTCAGGCCCAGCGCGGCGTAGATCGCAATCGACTGCACCGAACGCCCCCCCTCGAGACCCTGCGGCGAGAAGGCGGCAAAGGCCAGCGTGACCGATTGCAATTGCAGGGCGATGTAGGGCGTCGTGCCGATCACCGCGATAATCGTCACGCAAACCGCCAGCGTATTGGACTTGCCATAACGGGACGAGATCATGTCAGCGATGGATGTGATGCGCTGGCTGCGGCCCACGCGCACCATCTTGCGCAGGGTCCACCACCAGCCGATCATCACCAGGGTCGGGCCGAGATAGATCGTGACGTATTCCATGCCCGAGCGCGCGGCAAAGCCCACCGCGCCGTAAAATGTCCATCCCGTGCAATAGATGGAAAGCGATAGCGTATAGACCAGGGGCGAGCGCAGCCATGCGCCGCGCCCCCGCCGTGCGGCGCGATCAGCGGCAAAGGCAACGGTGAAGAGAAAGATCACATAAACGACGCAGACCGCCGCAAGGACATTGAGCGTCGCCATCAGCGCACCCGCGCCCCGCCGCCATCATGGGGCGCATCCTTGCCTGCTTGGCTGGCCTCACCGCCATGGTCCGGGTCTTCGTGCTCTGGCGGATCACCATCGCCTGCACCGGCCACCGAATGCAGCCCGCGCGTGATCACCGCCGACAAGATCGTCAGACCGCCCCAGACGACAAAGACATAGATCATGACATGCGAGGTGCGCGCGCCTGCGCCTTGCCCCCCTTGCCCTTCGGGCGTGCTGTCTCCCAACCACAGCAGCGGCAGCGCAAAGAGCAATGCGCCCAAGATGGGCAGCAGTCCCGCAGCGTCAATCATCCGGCGCTGGCGATACGTGCTGCGCGCCACGAAGAGCGCGTAACCCGCCTTCGATTTTGACGGCTGGCGCGCGCCGAATGCCTCGGATGCTGCGGGCGCGGCGTCAGAATCCGTCATGGGCTCGCCTGAAGGCCGGGGCGCTTGCCCTGCGGCAGGCCGCGGCGGCTTGCTCATGCCTGCCCTGCGAGGGCGCGCACAGCCTCCAGCATCTCAGTGTTGGAGAAGGGCTTGGTCATGAAGCGGCTGGCGCCCGCGCGCTCGGCCATCTCGCGGTCCTTGCGCTGGCCGCGCGCCGTCAGCATCAGAACAGGCGTCGCGCCCAGTTCCGGATCGGCGCGGATATCGGCCAATATCTCGAACCCCGAGCGATGCGGCAGCATCACGTCGAGGATAATCAGATCGGCGCGCCGCTCGCGCACCGCATCCATCGCGCCTGCGCCGCCCGTATGGCTGCGCACCTGCCAGCCATCGCGCGACAAGATGAAGCTGATGGCCTCAATGATGTTCGGCTCGTCCTCGATCAGCAAGACCTGCCTTGCCATCCGCATCCCCTCCCTGCTGTCCGCGCGGGGCGCACCTCTCCTCCGGTGCGCTCTGCGGACATTCTTGGCGGCCCCCAATCGGTGGCTGCAAAACGTAACTATTGGCGATTGGATGGGCTTATGTCAAAAGCCCATATGACGTATATGACTTAGCTGGCGGGCGCGCTGCCCGGATCGGCATCGGGCAGGATCGACGGCTCGCGCCGGGCTGCGCAGGCGCGCCTTGGGCAGATCCGGCACGAGGTGCCCACGGGCACCGGCGCGCCATCCTCGCCCTGCGCAAGCCAACCGCTCGCGTCCCGGTCCGGCAAAAGCAGCATGTAGCTGCGCAAAAGCGGCGGCAAATTGAAGCCGCCGGGCACCGCCTCTTCGGCGGCGGTCAGCGCCAGCACCGGACGCGCATCGCGCTCGGGCTGAAGCAGGCGCTGGCGCAGGACCATCCCCGGTTGCGCGCCGGCGCGAAAAAGCGGCCAGAGCGCGCAGACCCCGGCCAGACGCATCACCGCAAAGCCCTCCAGCGGCTTCAGCCCCAGAATAGCCCCAGAGGCATCCGCAGTGACCAGCCCCACAGGGCCCACCAGATCCTCGGGCATGGCCGCCAGCCTGCGAAAGATCAAAGGCAGCGGCGCGCCCAGATCCCGCGCCAGCTCCAGTGGCGCGGTGCCGTGCCGCGCCAGAGCCGCGTGCAGCCTTGCCTCGGGCAGCGCAGCGGCATCGGCCGCATAGCGCGCCAGCGCGGCGGCGATCAACTCATGCGCGCCGGTGCCGGGGCGCAAGCCTGCATCCCTGAGGATATCGGCCGGATCACCGCCCTTCTCCAGCGCGTCAAACCGATGACCGGCAGCATCCAGAAAGCTGTCCATCTCGTCCTGCGGCGACAGGATGTCGCGGCCCGTGCCGGGCCCCTCATCGAGGTATCGCACCAGCCGCTCGGCCCCTTCGGCCAGCCGCTGGCTATCCTCGCCAAGGTTACGGTGAAATCGCGCCTGCCATTCCGGCTCCAGCCCGCTGGTATCGGCCAGGATCGACGCCGTGGACCGGATGGCGGTCACGACCGACAGGACCTCGTGCAGCGATCCGGCCAGATGCGGATCATGCGCCAGACGATCGGCCAGCGCATCGGCGCGGCGCGCCTCGCCTTGCGCACGGCGTAACGTTGCAACAGCCAGATGCGCCCAGCCGGGAAAGCGCCCGGCGAACTCTTCGAGGCGATCCAACTCGGGCGGGGGCAGCGTATCATCGGCGGGCGCGTCCCCAGCAGCGTTGGGCGCGCCGCTTCTGGCCATGTCGCCTGCCGCCTCGCGCAGACCGTCCATCAGCGCGGCCTCGCCCCCATGGGCCAGCGCCTGCGCATCGACCTCAAGCGCGGCGGCAATACGCAGCAGTATTCCGCCACCGATTCTGCGGCGATTATGCTCGATCAGATTGAGATAGGAGGGCGATATGCCCACCTGCCGCGCAAGTGTGCCCTGAGCCAAACCCCGCTCCATCCGGCGCGCGCGGATGCGCGTGCCGGTGATCGTGCCTGCCTCATCACCCTGCGTGGCGGCGGGGCCAGTGTCATTTTCGTTTCGTTTCAATGCGGTTTCCAATGCGATTGACCGATCTTTACACGAAAATCAAAAGTCCTGTGCACAATTTTACAAAATAATTGTTTTGCAAAAGGCAGTTGTTGAGAATTTTTCTTTCGTCGTGTCATAATCCTTTTGCACAAAGTGCGGTCACGGCAATGCGCGGAGGAGGCGTTTGTCGAGATTGATCATAAAGGGAGGATTCAATGTCCACATCCAACTTCACCCGTCGCGGTATGCTCAAGACGAGCGCCGTCGCGGGCGCGGGCCTCGCGGTTCCGACCATCTTCACGGCCAGCAGC
Source organism: Roseovarius sp. D0-M9 (assembly GCF_037083805.1). Lineage (NCBI taxonomy): Bacteria > Pseudomonadati > Pseudomonadota > Alphaproteobacteria > Rhodobacterales > Roseobacteraceae > Roseovarius > Roseovarius sp. D0-M9. The sequence continues at coordinate 9,947 of NZ_JBAPKZ010000026.1, forward strand.
GTCGCGGCCTTCACCAATGATCCCAGCGAAGCCAGCAGCGTCACGCTGGGCTTCAATGTGCCACAGTCCGGGCCCTATGCCGATGAGGGCGCCGACGAGCTGCGCGCCTATGAGCTCGCGGTCGAGCATCTGAACGGCGAAGGCGACGGCGGCATGATGAACACCTTCAGCTCCAAGGCGCTGCAAGGCAACGGCATCATGGGCAAGAAGGTGGAGTACGTTTCCGGCGACACCCAGACCAAGTCCGACGCAGCACGCGCCTCGGCCAAGTCGATGATCGAAAAAGACGGCGCCATCATCATCACCGGTGGTTCGTCCTCGGGTGTGGCTGTCGCCGTGCAGGCGCTCTGCCAGGACGCCGGCGTCATTTTCATGGCCGGCCTCACACACTCGAACGACACGACCGGCAAGGACCGCAAGGCCAACGGCTTCCGCCACTTCTTCAACAGCTGGATGTCCGGCGCGGCCCTCGCGCCCGTTCTGGCGAACGCCTATGGCTCTGACCGCAAGGCGTATCACCTGACCGCGGACTACAACTGGGGCTACACCACCGAGGAAGCGATCCGCAACTCGACCGAAGCCATGGGCTGGGAGACCGTAAACGCGGTCAAGACCCCGCTGACCCAGACGGACTTCAGCGCCTATATCACACCCGTCCTTCAGTCGGACGCCGATGTGCTGGTTCTGAACCACTACGGCGGCAACATGGTCAACTCGCTGACCAACGCCGTCCAGTTCGGTCTGCGCGACAAGATGGTCAACGACAAGCAGTTCGAAATCATCGTGCCGCTCTACTCCGAGCTTATGGCGCGCGGCGCCGGCAAGAGCATCGCGGGAATCTTTGGCTCGCAGAACTGGGACTGGAAACTGGAGCGCGAAAAGGGTGACCGCTATGTCGGCACCGATGTTTTCGTGAAATCCTTCGGCGAGAAATACGGCTTCCCGCCCAGCCAGGCGGCACATACCTGCTACGTTCAGACCCTGCTTTATGCGGATGCGGTCGAGCGCGCAGGCAGCTTCAACCCCTGCGCAGTCGTCGAAGCACTCGAAGGCTTCGAGTTCGACGGTCTGGGCAACGGGCCGACCCTCTACCGCGCCGAAGACCACCAGTGCTTCAAGGACGTTGTGGTGGTGCGCGGCAAGGAAGACCCCGAGAACGAATTCGACCTGGTCGAAATCGTCGAGGTTACCCCTGCCGATCAGGTGACCTATGCCCCCGATGCCCCCGAGTTCGGCGGCTCCGAGGCATCGCTCGGCGAGTGCAACTCCGGCGCATAAGAGCATGACGGCCCGCCTCCGAGGTATCGGGGGCGGGCCACACACCTCTTTCCTGCGCGATGGCTCGTTCCGGGCCCGACCTGGCCACTGAGATTGGCTGGACTGATTTCTGACATGTGAGGCAGACGATGGATGCGATAATCCTGCAAATCCTCAATGGACTGGACAAGGGATCGGCCTATGCGCTGATCGCCCTCGGCCTGACATTGATCTTCGGCACGCTGGGGGTGGTGAACTTTGCCCACGGCGCCCTGTTCATGATCGGCGCATTCTGCGCGGTCACGCTCAGCCGCATTCTGACGTTCAGCCACGAGATCGTGGACGAGTCGCGCACCGACTTTCTGGGCAATCCGATGACAGTCGAGGTGCCCTATATATACCGTCTTGTCGGCGAGAGCGCGGGCGATTTCATGATCGACTGGGCCGTGCCGATCTCGATCCTCTTTGCCATCCCTGTCATGATCGCCATCGGCGTCATCATGGAGCGCGGGCTGATCAAGCATTTCTACAAACGCCCGCATGCGGACCAGATTCTGGTGACCTTTGGCCTTGCCATCGTCCTTCAGGAAATCATCAAGTATTTCTATGGTGCCAACCCGATCCCGACCCCGGCGCCCGAGGCGTTTCGCGGCTCGTTCGACTTTGGTGAATTTCTGGGGATGCAGGCCAACTCGATCATCTACCCCTACTGGCGCCTCGTCTATTTCGCCTTTGCCCTTGTGATTGTCGGCGGTGTCTTTGCCTTCCTGCGCTTTACCACCTTCGGGATGGTCGTGCGCGCCGGCATGGCCGACCGCGAGACGGTGGGCCTGCTGGGCATCAACATCGACAAGCGCTTCACCATCATGTTCGGCATCGCCGCTGCCGTCGCCGGCCTGGCGGGTGTGATGTATACGCCCATCAACAGCCCCAACTACCACATGGGCATGGATTTTCTCGTGCTCAGCTTTGTCGTGGTCGTCGTGGGCGGCATGGGCAGCCTTCCGGGCGCCGTGCTGGCCGGATTTCTCCTGGGCATTCTCGAGAGCTTCGCCTCGATGTCCGCCGTTCTCGAGGCACTGCCCGGGATCAATCAGATCGTCATCTACCTGGTGGCCATCATCGTTTTGCTGACACGTCCTCGTGGCCTTATGGGCCGCAAGGGCGTGATGGAGGAATAAGACCATGCTGGGACTGACACGCAAAGACGCCATGTTGCTGGTGATCGTCGCAGCCCTCGCGCTGCTCGCCCCCTTCCTGTTGAACCCATTTCCCGTCAACTCGGGAATGGCACAGTTCAACGCGGGCTACCCCGATCTGATGCAGCGCTTCGTGATCTTCGGAATCTTCGCCATCGGGTTCAACATCCTCTTCGGCCTGACCGGCTATCTCAGCTTTGGTCACGCAGCCTTCCTAGGGGTGGGCAGCTATGCCGCGATCTGGATGATGAAGCTGCTGACGACCAACATCATCCCCGGCATCATCATGTCGATCATCATTGCGGGCCTCTTTGCCCTGATCGTCGGCTTCATCTCGCTGCGGCGTTCGGGCATCTACTTTGCCATCCTGACCCTTGCCTTCGCGCAGATGTCATATGCGCTGGCCTATTCGGTGTTGACGCCAATCACGGGCGGCGAGACAGGTCTGCAACTCAGATTCAATGATGCACGTGTCCTTGACGGTGTTCTCGGGCAGGGCGAACGCGCAAGCGCCAACCTCTTTGGCCTCGACATGACCGACAGTTACGACATGATCGTCGGCGCATGGCAGTTCACCTTCAACGCGGGCTATTATATCGCGGCAGTCGCCCTTGTGCTGGCCTTCTATCTGTCGATCCGCATCTTCCGCTCGCCCTTTGGCATGATGCTGCGCGCGATCAAGTCCAACAACACCCGCATGACCTATACGGGCCTCAACGCGCGACCCTATGCGCTGGCGGCCTTCGTGATCTCGGGTATGTATGCCGGCCTCGCCGGTGGCCTGATGGTGGCGATGGACACCCAAGTGGGGCCCGAGCGGATGTTCTGGACCGCCTCTGGTGAGGTCGTCCTGATGACAATCCTCGGTGGTGCGGGCACGTTGATCGGCCCGGTCCTGGGCGCGGGTCTGATCAAATATATGGAAAACATCGTCTCCAAGATCAACGGTAGCATCTTGCATGAGTGGTTCTACTGGATGCCGGACGGTCTTGAGGATCTGACTGTCGCGCTGATCTATCCCTTCATCGGCAAGGGCTGGCATCTGACGCTGGGTATCGTCTTCATGCTCGTCGTCATCTTTCTGCCCGGCGGTCTCGTCGAAGGAGGGCAGCGCATCCGCCGCATCTTCCAAGGCAAGAAGGCCAAGAAATCCTCCAAGCAAACATCTCCGGCCGAATAAGGAAACGCAGCCATGGGCATTCTAGAAGTCAAGAACGTCAACAAGCGTTTCGGCGGTCTTCAGGCGCTGGGGGATGTGAACCTCAGCGTCGCGGAGAACTCCGTGCACGCGATCATCGGCCCCAACGGGGCCGGCAAATCCACCCTCCTGAACGTGCTGGTGGGCAAGCTGATCCCGGACACGGGCTCGGTCAGCTTTGACGGCCAGTCGGTGCTGGGGCGCAAGCCCTACGAGATCAATCAGATGGGCATTTCCCGCGTGTTCCAGACGCCCGAGATCTTCGGTGATCTGACGGTCCTGGAAAACATGATGATCCCGATCTTTGCCAAGCGCGATGGCGCCTTTCGCATGCATGCCATCGAAAGCGTCGGCAGCGAGCGCGAAGTGGTCGAGCAGGCAGAGCACATGCTGGAAAGCCTGAACCTGGCCGACCAGCGGCACAATCACTCGGCCTCGATGAGCCGAGGCAACAAGCGCCGCCTCGAAATCGGCATGTGTCTTGCGCAAGAGCCGCGCCTGTTGCTGCTGGACGAGCCGACGGCGGGCATGGCCCGCGCCGACACGAACAACACGATTGATCTGCTGAAACAGATCAAGGACGAGCGCGACATCACCATCGCCATCATCGAGCATGACATGCACGTGGTGTTCAGCCTGGCCGAACGGATCACCGTGCTGGCACAGGGCAGCCCCCTGGTCGAGGACACGCCGGACAAGATCAAGGGCCACCCCAAGGTGCGCGAAGCCTACCTGGGCGAAACCGCAGCCTGACGGGCGCGCGCCGCCAGACATGGGCCGGACACCGCCCCGATGCCCGCAAAAGGACAACAGATATGACCGCACAACCCGATTTCACCAAGAACGCCAACCACGCCGCGACAGCACCCGCCTTTCTGTCGGTCTGGGGAATGCAGGCCTACTACGGCGAAAGCTATATCGTTCAGGATATCAGCTTCAACGTTCATGAGGGCGAGATCCTCGCCCTTCTGGGTCGCAACGGCGCGGGCAAGACGACGACGCTGCGCGCCATCGCCCGCATGGACAACCCCCAGCTCAATCATGGGGAAATCTGGCTGGACCACCAACCCCTGCACAAGATGAAAAGCCATGAGGCTGCCGTCGCCGGGATCGGCCTCGTTCCCGAGGATCGTTGCATCATCCCCGGCCTCACGGTCGAGGAAAACCTGCAGCTAGCGCAGATCGCGCCGCCCATCGGCTGGTCGCTCGATCGGATTTACGATCTGTTCCCCCGCCTTGCCGAGCGCCGCACGCAAGAGGGCGTCACCCTCTCGGGCGGCGAACAGCAGATGCTGGCGGTCGCGCGTGCCCTGGCCCGCGACATCAAGGTGCTGCTGCTGGATGAACCTTACGAGGGCCTTGCCCCTGTCATCGTGGACGAGATCGAAAAGACGCTGCGCATCATCAAGGATCAGGGCATCACCACCATCCTTGTGGAGCAGAACGCCGTGCGCGCGTTGAACCTTTCGGACCGGGCCGTCATCCTTGACACCGGCGGCATCGTCTTTGACGGTAGCGCGGCCGAGGTGCTGAACGACGAAAAGCTGCGCGCGGAATACCTGGCGATCTAGGCGCCGCCTGCGGCGCACCATGTGCCCCGCTGCGTCCAGCCACGATCACTCACTACAGAAAGTCACTTTCATGTCCGACAAAACATATTCCCCCGCCCCGGAGTTCACAAAATCCGCGCATATCGACGCCGACACTTACGACAAGATGTATGCCGCCTCGATCAAGGATCCCGATGCGTTCTGGGGCGAACATGCCCAAAAGCTTGACTGGATCGAGCCATTTACCAAGGTCAAGAACGCCTCTTTTGAGCACGGCAACGTCGACATCCGCTGGTTCGAGGATGGCGTTCTGAACGTCGCGGCAAACTGCATCGACCGCCACCTCAAGACGCGCGGCAATCAGACCGCCATCATCTGGGAGGCCGACGACCCAGACACACCGTCCCTGCACATCACCTACAAGGAGCTGCACGAAAAGGTGTGCCGCTTTGCCAATGTGCTCCTGAGCCAAGGCATCATGCGCGGCGACCGCGTGGTGATCTATCTGCCAATGATCCCCGAGGCTGCGTATGCCATGCTGGCCTGTGCGCGCATCGGCGCGGTGCATTCTATCGTCTTTGCCGGGTTCTCGCCCGACGCGCTGGCCAACCGGATCAACAATTCGGGCGCCAAGGTGGTCATCACCGCCGACGAGGCCCCGCGCGGCGGCCGCAAGACGGCGCTGAAGTCGAATACCGATGCCGCCCTGCTGCATTGCAACGACAAGGTGCGCTGCCTCGTGGTCAAGCATACCGGCGGGCAGACCACATGGGTCGACGGGCGCGATGTCGACGTCAAGGCGCAGATGGAGCATGTCAGCCCCGAGTGCCCGGCCCGCCCGATGAATGCCGAGGATCCGCTGTTCATTCTCTACACGTCCGGCTCCACCGGTCAGCCCAAGGGCGTCGTTCACAGCTCGGCCGGATATCTGCTCTATGCGGGGCTGACGCATAAATATGTCTTTGATTATCACGAGGGCGATGTTTTCTGGTGCACCGCCGATGTCGGCTGGGTCACGGGCCACAGCTATATCATCTACGGGCCGCTGGCGAATGGTGCCACCACGCTGATGTTCGAAGGCGTGCCGACCTATCCCGATGCCAGCCGCTTCTGGCAGGTCTGCGAAAAGCACAAGGTCAATCAGTTCTACACCGCGCCCACCGCCATCCGCGCGCTGATGGGTCAGGGCAAGGAATACGTCGAGAAATGCGATCTGAGCGATCTCAAGGTGCTGGGCACCGTGGGTGAGCCGATCAACCCCGAGGCGTGGAACTGGTACAATGATGTCGTCGGCAAGGGCAACTGCCCCATCGTCGACACGTGGTGGCAGACCGAAACCGGCGGCCACCTGATGACCCCCCTGCCCGGCGCGACACCCACCAAGCCCGGCAGCTGCACCAAGCCCTTCTTCGGGATCGAGCCCGTTATCCTCGACCCGCAAACCGGCGAAGAGCAGACCACGCCTGAAGCCTCCGGCGTTCTGTGCATCAAAAGCAGCTGGCCCGGCCAGATGCGCACCGTCTACGGCGATCACGAGCGGTTCGAGAAGACGTATTTCTCGGATTACAAAGGCTATTACTTTACCGGCGACGGATGCCGCCGCGATGCGGATGGCTATTACTGGATCACGGGCCGCGTCGATGATGTCATCAACGTCTCGGGGCACCGGATGGGCACGGCAGAGGTGGAATCGGCTCTTGTCGCCCATGCCGACGTGGCCGAGGCCGCCGTTGTCGGCTACCCGCACAACATCAAGGGTCAGGGCATCTATGCCTATGTCACACTGATGAACGGGGTCGAGGCGACCGAGGATCTGCGCAAGGAACTGGAGAAGTGGGTGCGCACCGAAATCGGCCCCATTGCCAAGCCGGACCTGATCCAATGGGCTCCGGGCCTGCCCAAGACACGCTCGGGCAAGATCATGCGGCGCATCCTGCGCAAGATCGCCGAGGATGACTTTGGCGCATTGGGCGACACCTCCACGCTGGCCGACCCGTCGGTGGTGGATGATCTGATCGAAAACCGGATGAACAAGAAGTAACCAGATGCGCCCCGCCGGATGATCCCGCGGGGCGCGCAATGTTGCTCAATTTTTGCAGCAAGGCTTTGGCGTGAAAGATCTTAGCCGCGCCCGCGATAGGGCGGCACGCCCTGATCGGGAATCCAGACCCCGGCAGGCATCTCGCCGGTCTGATAGAACACGTCGATCGGAATGCCCCCACGCGGATACCAATAGCCGCCGATGCGCAGCCATTTAGCCTCGGTAAACTCCGCAATGCGCCGCCCGATCGTGACGGTGCAATCCTCGTGAAACGCGCCATGGTTGCGGAAACTGCCCAGATAAAGCTTGAGCGACTTCGACTCGACCAGCCAGTCACCCGGCACATAGTCGATCACCAGATGCGCAAAATCGGGCTGGCCGGTCATCGGGCAAAGCGACGTGAACTCGGGCGCAACAAAGCGCACATTGTAGAGCACGTCGCCTTGCGGATTTTTCACACGCTCCAGCTCGGCCGTGGCCGGATCGTCGGGCAGCGCGGTGTTCGCGCCAAGCTGCTTGAGATCCTGATAGATATTCTCGCTCATCTCGCCTCCTCTGGCGGCCCTAAACGCCGCGCTTGTTTCCCCATAGCATCACATGCAGCTGCGGCAGCACGCGCGCGGCGTGCCAGCGATCCGCGATCACCCGGTCCACCAGCCAGCGCATCCGTTCGTCGATCCCGTCCTGATCGACGGTCGCGCTGTCATCTTCGGGCGGGGGCGGCGTGTGATTGCCGGGCTGCAAGTAGATCGGCAGCGCGGGATGGCGCGCCGCCACGTCCTGCGCATAGGCATAATCGGCCTCGTCAAAGACGACGATCTTGAGCACGGTGGGCGCGCCCTTGGCCGCGTCCACGCAGTCCTGCAAGATCTGCCAGTCGGTCTCCATCTCGGACGACGGCGGCTTGGGGCTGAGCACCAGCATGTCGAGCTGCGCGAACCAGTCCCGCGCGACCGAGCCTTGCGTCTCGATGGCAAAGCCATAGCCCTCGGCCCGGCCCGCCTCGATCAGCTCGCCCATGGGCTGGATCGCCGGATTGCCGCCCGAGAGTGTCACGGTCAAAGGCACCCCGCGCGACAGTCGGCGCACCTCGTCCATCACCGCGACCGCGCTCATCGGGGTCCAGTCATGGCGGTATTCACTGTTCACCGCGTGCAGGCTGTCGCACCAGACGCAGCGAAAATCGCAGCCGCCCGTGCGCACGAATACCGTAGGCACACCGATCAGCGCACCCTCGCCCTGAATCGTCGGGCCAAAGATCTCGGATATGCGGATGGCGTCGCTCACGGGCGATACTCGGCCCATGTCTTGGGCGTCTCGCTGACCTTCACCGCCGCAGTCTCAGACCAGCGGGCGGCGCACCAGTCATAAAGGTGCTTGGCCATCCGCTCGGCCGTCACGCAATCATCGCCCAGCACCTCGTTGAGATGGCGGTGATCCAGTTCGTCATCAATGTAGCGCTTGAGCGGGGACAGCTCGAGATAGTCGCGCACAAAACCATGCGGGTTCAGCGTATCGGACACCAGCTCGACCACGACGATATAATTGTGACCGTGCAGGCGCGCGCATTGGTGATCGTCGGGCAAACCAAACAGCTGATGCGACGCCGAGAAGTGGAATTCCTTGGTGATGCGATACATGCGCTATTCCTCGTTGCCAGTGGCGCCGCGCCAGAACTCGGGATCGGCATAGACCGTAGGGTCATCGACGCCCGCCAGATGAAACGCCTCGCGCCGCTCGACGCAGGTGCCGCAGCGCCCGCAGTGCAGATCGCCGCCCTTGTAGCAGGACCACGTCTCGGCAAAGGGCGTGCCGTGCCTCGCCCCGTCGGCGGCGATATCGGCCTTGCTGCCATTCACATAGGGGGTCAGCAGCCGGACATCTGCATAGCCGTCCATCGCGCGGTCCTCCATCGCCTGAAAGGCGGCGATAAAATCGGGGCGGCAATCAGGATAGATGAAGTGATCGCCCCCATGCACGGCGGTGGCAACCGCGTCCACCTTTTGCGCGGCAGCCATGCCAAAGGCGATGGCCAGCATGATGGCATTGCGATTGGGGACCACCGTGATCCGCATCGTTTCTTCGGCGTAATGCCCGTCGGGCACGTCGATATCGTCCGTCAGCGCGCTGCCGCCAAGGGCCGCGCCGATGGCAGAGATGTCGATCACGTGATGCGGCACGTCGAGGCGCCGCGCACAGGCGGCGGCATAGTCCAGCTCCTTGGCGTGGCGCTGGCCGTAGTTGAACGACAAAAGCGCGTGCAACGCGCCCGTCGCCGCATAGCGATGCGCCAATGCGACCGAGTCCATCCCGCCGGAGCAGATGACCATGACTTTCATATCTCGTCCTTGTTTTGAGCGGGTAGGCTGCGACCGCATAGTGAGGGGCATTTAAGCCCGCAGCGCAGCCAAGGCAACCCGCGCGGTCGCAGGGGCCGCAGATGGCGACGCGCCGCCCATGGCCCACAGTCCGCACAAACCCGGTTTTCTATGGCGCCCGCATACCATATAAGCAGCGAAAATCACACTGCGCCATGCCGGGCGCAAGCCGTTTGAGGATCACCGATGCCCAAAACCACGCATGACGACGATGTCGCCTTTATCAAGGCGCTGGCCGAGTTGCTGAACGATAATGATCTGACCGAACTCCAGGTCAAGCGCGACTACGGCGAGGATGACAGTCTTAACGTGCGCGTGAGTCGCCGGAACGAGGCGGCCGCACCGCAGCAGTATATGCCGCAGCCCATGCCCCAATCCGCTCCGCCAAGCGCCGCGCCCCCGGCGCCCGTCGCAGCCGCACAGGGCGAAGACCCGGCGAGCCATCCGGGCGCAGTGACCTCGCCCATGGTCGGCACCGTCTATACCCAGGCCGAGCCGGGAGCGCCCAGCTTCGTGTCGGTCGGCGATCAGGTCAACGAAGGCGACACGCTGCTGATCATCGAGGCGATGAAGACAATGAACCATATCCCCGCCCCGCGCGGTGGCACGGTCAAGCGCATCCTCGTCGAGGATGGCGGCGCCGTGGAATACGGCGCGCCCCTGATGATCATCGAGTAAGGTATACCCATGTTCGACAAGATCCTGATCGCCAACCGGGGCGAAATCGCCCTGCGGGTCATCCGCGCAGCGCGCGAGATGGGCATTCATTCCGTCGCCGTCCATTCCACCGCTGACGCCGACGCGATGCATGTGCGCATGGCGGATGAGAGCGTTTGCATCGGCCCGCCCGCCAGCACCGACAGCTATCTGTCGATCCCCGCGATCATCGCGGCCTGCGAGGTGACTGGCGCGCAGGCGATCCACCCCGGCTACGGGTTCCTGTCTGAAAACGCGGCATTCGTGCAGATCGTCGAGGATCATGGCCTGACATTCATCGGCCCCACCGCCGAGCACATCCGCGTCATGGGCGACAAGATCACGGCCAAGGACACGATGCGGCAGCTGGGTGTGCCTTGCGTGCCCGGCAGCGAAGGCGGCGTTCCGACCCTCGCCGATGCGCAGCGCATCGGCGACGAAATCGGCTATCCCGTCATCATCAAGGCGACTGCCGGTGGTGGCGGCAAGGGCATGAAAGTGGCCAATTCCGCAGCCGAGATGGAGCGTGCGTTCCAGACCGCGCGCGCCGAGGGCAAATCGAACTTTGGCAATGACGAAGTTTATATCGAGAAGTACCTGACCACGCCGCGCCACATCGAAATTCAGGTCTTTGGCGATGGCAAGGGACGTGCCGTGCATCTGGGCGAGCGCGATTGCTCGCTTCAGCGGCGTCACCAGAAGGTCTTTGAAGAGGCCCCCGGCCCGTCGATCACCCCCGATGAGCGGGATCGCATCGGCAAGATCTGCGCCGACGCGGTTGCGCGCATCAACTACACCGGCGCCGGCACGATCGAATTTCTCTACGAGAACGGCGAGTTCTACTTCATCGAGATGAACACGCGCCTGCAAGTGGAACACCCCGTGACCGAAGCCGTCTTTGGCGTCGATCTGGTGCGCGAGCAGATCCGCGTGGCAGCCGGTCTCGAGATGGAGTTTCAGCAGGATGATCTGAAAATCAACGGTCACGCCATCGAAGTGCGCATCAACGCGGAAAAGCTGCCGGAGTTTTCGCCGCGCCCCGGCCGGATCACCCAGTTTCACGCACCCGGCGGTCTGGGCGTGCGCATGGATAGCGCGCTTTATGACGGCTATAGCATCCCGCCTTATTACGATTCCCTCATCGGCAAGCTGATCGTGCATGCGCCTGACAGGCCCGCCGCGCTGGCGCGCCTCAACCGCGCATTGGGCGAGTTGATCGTCGATGGCGTCGACACCACCGTGCCACTTTTCCACGCATTGTTGCAGGAAGAGGATATACAGACCGGCGGATACAATATTCACTGGCTGGAGCATTGGCTGGAGACAAACCTGCGCGGCTAAAAGCAGGGCGCGCATTGATCGTGTTGAGCACTGCGTACCGCCAAAAGCCGTGACCGAGGTTTTTGGCGGATCGCATCAGGCCGCATTTGCGAGGCAGCGCATGAAGGACACGGATTTTTCGCTGACGCCCGACCTTTTGTTGAATGCCTATGCCTCGGGCATATTTCCAATGTCCGAAGGGCGCGACGACCCCGAGATTTTCTGGGTCGATCCGCGCCAGCGGGGCGTGATGCCACTGGATGGCATCCACGTGTCGCGCAGCCTGTCCAAGCGGATGCGGCGCGCCGACTATTCTGTTGCGCTAAGCCACGATTTCGCAGGCGTGGTGGATGCCTGCGCAGACCGGCCAGAGACATGGATCAACAGCGAGATCCGCAGCCAATACATCATGCTTCACGCGCTAGGGCACGCTCATTCGATGGAAATCCGCGCGGGGGGCGAGTTGATTGGCGGCGTCTACGGCGTCACCCTGGGCGCCGCGTTCTTTGGTGAGAGCATGTTCTCACGCGCCACAGATGGCTCGAAACTGGCGCTGGCTCATCTGGTGGATCACCTGAGGCGCTGTGACTTTCGCCTCTTTGACACGCAGTTCCTCACCGATCATCTGGCAAGCCTGGGCGCAATCGAGATCAGCCGTGCGGCTTATCGCGCGGAATTGGCGGTGGCCATAAACCGACCCGCAAGCATCCACAGCCTGCCCGTCGATCCATCGCCTCACTCTGTCCTGCAGCGCAGCACCCAGACATCGAGGCGGGGATGATCCAGCGCATTCAACGCAGGCGATGACGCGAACATCCAGCCGGAAAAGATGGTCTCTGCGTCACTGTCACGGATGGTGAGGAAGGCAAAAGCATCTGCCGCAGGATCGCCCTGCGGATAACGACACTCCTGCAACTCGACGGTCAGCGACCCGATCTGGCCCTCTTCGCCGGGGCCCAATGTCATGTCAGTGATGTCGCCAGACACCTTCTCGAGCCCGCGGAGCACAGCGCCCGTGCCAAGCTCGGTGGCCTCCTGCGCTGCTGCCGTCATTGGCAGCACAGCCAGCGCCAGGGCCGCCAGCCGCATCATTGGGATGGGGCCTGATCGCTGTCGCCGCCGACGAATTTCATCAAGAGCGAGACAAGACTGATAGAACCTTGGGTGAATTCGATCTGATCACCCGGCTCGAAATAGAGGGGCGAACCGCCCGGCAGGATCTCGACATAGTTGCCGCCCAAAAGACCTTCGGAAGAGATCGCCAGCGCACTGTCCTCGGGCACGTCAATGCCATTTGCAACGGCAATTGTGGTGCCCGCCCGGTAGGTGGCAGGGTCGAGCGCCATGGACGTCACGCGCCCCACCTTGACGCCCGCAAGGCGCACATCCGTGCCCACGGTGATACCATCGGCCGACCGAAAGCTGGCGCTCAATTCGTAGGTATCGCCGCCCGCAGATGCGCCGGTCAGCTTGCCCGCATAGACGACAAAGCCCAATGCGACGGCCAGCACGACGGCGCCCGCGATGATTTCGCTCTTGTTCTCAGCCATGTTCGCTCTCTGCTGGGGTGGGGTCGCCCTACTCGGGGCGCCACGCCTCGTAATCGCTGCGCGGCTTGGGTTGGCTACGCCTAATCGAGCCGGCGGGTGCATAGGCCAGCGCGGTGCCGGTCAAATTCTCCAGATGCGGCTTTTCCCACGTTTGATGGGGCAGTGGCGCCTCGGTGGGCGGCTCCTTATAGGTGTGGTGCAGCCATCCATGCCACTCGGGGCTGACGCGGCTCGCCTCGGCCTCGCCATTGTAGATGACCCAGCGGCGGTCGCCATCCTTGGACCTGTAGAAGATGTTGCCCTGCGAATCCTCGCCCACCTTGACGCCTCGGCGCCAAGTATAAAGCTGAGTGTTGAGGGTCTGGCCGTGCCACCAGGTGACGGCGCGCAGCAGCGAGTTGAGAATGCCCATGTCGTCCTCCTCGGAGTGTTGCACCTGATATGGCGCATCAAGTCGCAAAGGTCCAGTGGCACAGGCGCAGGAATGATGTCAGCGCGTGCGGCAAAAGCGGCTTGCCGCTTGGCTCAATGCAAAAGGGCAGGCCCAACGGCCTGCCCCTCTGTCGCACATCGGTCCAAGGCCTCTTAGCCCGCCGATTTGCCCTCTTTCTTGGCAGCCTCGGCGTAGATCATCAGCGGCTTGGCGCCGGATGCGACTGCCTCTTCGTTGACGATCACTTCCTCGACATTTTCCATGCTCGGCAACTCGAACATCGTGTCGAGCAAGATATCCTCAAGGATCGAACGCAGGCCACGCGCACCGGTCTTGCGCTTGATCGCACGCTTGGCAATGGCGGTCAGCGCGTCGTCGGTAAAGGTCAGCTGAGCATTCTCAAGCTCGAAGAGGCGCTGGTATTGCTTGACCAAGGCATTCTTGGGCTGGGTCAGGATCGTGATGAGCGCATCCTCGTCCAGATCCTCGAGCGTTGCGATAACCGGCAGACGGCCGACAAATTCGGGGATGAGGCCGAACTTCAGCAGATCCTCAGGCTCAAGATCCTTGAACACCTCGCCGATGCCGCGATCGTCCTTGTCCCGCACATCGGCGCCAAAACCCATGGCCGATCCCTTGCCACGCGCCGCGATGATCTTGTCCAGACCGGCAAAGGCACCGCCGCAGATGAAGAGGATGTTGGTCGTGTCGACCTGAAGGAATTCCTGCTGCGGATGCTTGCGCCCGCCCTGCGGCGGCACGGCGGCAACCGTGCCTTCCATCAGCTTCAGCAGCGCCTGCTGCACGCCCTCGCCCGACACATCGCGGGTGATCGACGGGTTCTCGGACTTGCGCGTGATCTTGTCGACCTCGTCGATATAGACGATGCCGCGCTGCGCGCGCTCGACATTGTATTCCGACGCCTGAAGCAGTTTGAGAATGATGTTCTCGACATCCTCGCCAACGTAACCGGCCTCGGTCAGCGTGGTCGCGTCCGCCATCGTGAAAGGCACGTCGAGGATGCGTGCCAGCGTTTGGGCCAGCAATGTCTTGCCGCAGCCGGTCGGGCCGATCAGCATGATGTTGGATTTCTGAAGCTCGATATCGCCGGACTTGCCCGAATTGTTCAGACGCTTGTAATGGTTGTGCACGGCCACCGAGAGAACGCGCTTGGCGGTAAACTGACCGATCACATAGTCGTCCAGAACGTCGCAAATTTCGCGTGGGGCGGGCACACCTTCGGAGGATTTGAGCCCTGCGCTGCGGGTTTCCTCGCGGATGATGTCCATGCAAAGCTCGACACACTCATCGCAGATGAAAACGGTCGGCCCCGCGATCAGCTTGCGCACTTCGTGCTGACTTTTGCCACAGAAGCTGCAGTAGAGAGTATTCTTGCTGTCGCTGCCTGAACTATTCGACATGATCTACCTTTCGGGCGGTGCGTTGCAAATCGGGGCCCGATCCGGGGATCGGACCGCCATTGCCTTTAGCTTATGGCAGGCACCCGGCGGCGACAATCGCAAAATTATCCCCCTTCCGGTGCCCCTTTCGGCCCTTACGACTCGGGCTTGTCCTCGTCTTCGGGCTTGATACGGTTCTCGACGATTTCGTCGATCAGGCCCCATTTCTTGGCGTCCTCCGGCGACATGAAATTGTCGCGCTCCAGGGCCTCTTCGACCTTTTTCAGCGTCTGGCCGGTGTGTTTGACATAGATCTCATTGAGGCGCTTCTTCAGCTTCAGCGTCTCTTCAGCGTGGATCATGATGTCGGTCGCCTGACCCTGATAGCCACCCGACGGCTGGTGCACCATGATGCGGCTGTTGGGCAGGGAGAAGCGCATTCCGGGCGCGCCTGCCGTCAGCAGAAGCGAGCCCATCGAGGCCGCCTGGCCGATGACCAGCGTCGAGACCTTGGGCCGGATGTATTGCATCGTGTCGTAGATCGACAGACCGGATGTCACCACGCCTCCGGGGCTGTTGATATACATGCTGATCTCTTTCGACGGGTTCTCCGCCTCAAGGTGCAGAAGCTGCGCGACGATCAGACTGGACATGCCATCATGAACGGGACCGCTCAAGAAGATGATCCGTTCCTTCAGCAGACGCGAGAAGATGTCGTAGGCCCGCTCACCCCGGCTGGTCTGCTCGACCACCATCGGCACGAGGGTATTCATGTAGGTGTCCATTGGGTCTGTCATAATCCGCCTTGCATGCTGATATGTCCGTCCGCCATCTAGCGGATCATTCCTAAAGAAGTCTTAGTGCTGCGCCACAGCGCCTGCAAGGGGAGCGGCGGGAATTAGCCCCCTGACGCGCCGTCGCCCGCTGCCCTTTTCGCGCACGCGCCCATCACAGGCTTCATGACGTGCGGGCTGATCCAAGTGGCCCGGCCCGAGACGCGCCGCTCAGGCACTTTCGCGCCCCAATGTCCGGCAGAGGATCAGCACGGGAATCAGACCGAAGGCGACCAGCGCCAGTGACGGCACCGCCGCCTCGCGCAACCGCTCGTCAGCGGCGAGGCGGTAGGCCTGAACCGCAAGCGTCTCGAAGTTGAAAGGATGCAGGATCAATGTCGCGGGCAATTCCTTCATCACGTCGACAAAGACGATCAGAAGCGCCGTCAGCACCGACGTGCGCGCCACCGGCAGGTGCACCCGCCACAGCAGACGCCCCGCGCCCTGCCCAAGGCTGCGCGCGATGGCGTCGTAGTGGGCAGGTACCGTGGCCATCCCGCTGTCATAGGCGTTGAGCGCCGCAGCCATGAAGCGCGCCATATAGGCCATGACCATCAGCCAGATCGAGCCCGTGATGAGCAGCCCCGTATCAATCCCGAAATTAGCCTCCATGAAACTGTCGATCGCATTGTCCAACCCTGCCAGAGGCACCATCAGACCGACCGCGATGACACCGCCCGGCACCGCATAGCCAAGGCCCGCGCCCACGACGAGGCCGCGCGATGTACGGCTGGGACGGGTGCGTGCGCGAAACCCGATCAGGATCGCGCCGAGGACCGTCAGCACCGATGCGACCATCGCCAACAGCACCGAATTGCTCATCAGGTCGATATAGCGGCCCTGCAGGATGTTCTGCCCCGACCCCCAAGCCATGACGCTCAGCATCACCGCCGGGATCAAAAAGCCGACCAGAACCGGCAGAAGGCATATGGCGACCGCGCCCCACGCCCGCCAGCCCGTCAGGCGCGGCTTGGCCAGCACCTCGAAGCGCGCGCCACCGCGTCCCGCACGCCGCACGCGGCCCCGCTGCGCGCGCTCGAGCCCTGCCAGCAACAGCGCAAACGTCAGAAGGCAAAGCGCCAGTTGCGCCGCCGCCGCGCGATCCCCAAGGCTGAACCATGCCTGATAGATCCCCGTGGCAAAGGTCTGCACGTTGAAGAAGGCGACAGTGCCGAAATCGGCAATTGTCTCCATCACCACAAGCAATGTGCCCCCCACGATTGCTGGCCGCGCCATCGGCAGGGCCACCGCCCAGAACGCCGCAAGCGGCGCGCGGCCCAGCGTGCGCGCGACCAGAAAGGCGTTCGAGCTTTGCTGGCGAAAGGACGCGCGCGCCAATAGATAGACATAAGGATAAAGCACCATGGTCAGCATCACTGCCGCGCCCCCGAGGCTGCGGATCTCGGGAAACCAGTAGTCGCGCGGCCCCAAGCCCGTCACGCTGCGCAGCAGCGTCTGCACGGGGCCGGGATGATCCAGCAGTGAGGTGTAGGCATAGGCCAGCACATAGGCAGGAAAGGCCAGCGGCAGCGCCAGCGCGATTTCAAGCCAGCGCACCCCCGGAAAGCGGTAGACAGTGACCAGCCATGCCGTCGACGTGCCAATGATGGCCGCGCCGCTGCCCACGATCACCACCAGAGCGAGCGTTGTCGCCGTGTAGCGCGGCAACACCGACGACAGCACATCGCGCCACGTTGCCAGATCGCCAGTGAAGGCCGCGAGCGCCGCTGCGAAAATAGGTGCCACGCATAGCGCCGCGACAAGCCACGCCAGCCGGTACATCAACCGTTCTGTCACGAAAACGCCCCCTGCCGCCCGGCGTCTATGCCTGAGCGTTTTGATCACTAATACCGCCGGTGCTGGGGGTCAAGCAACGCAGCGCCGCAGGCGCGCACAGACTAACGGCCGGACACGCATCGAAATTCCGGCGCGGCCGCGCGAGGCCCAGCGCCCTTTTGTTCCGGCCGACTTGCCCCTTACCGGAACGGCAGCCTTTACATGCGCCCGGAATTGGAACACCTTTCTCGTCATCGCGAAGGTGGCGCCACAAGTTCGGCAGCGACCGCGACCAAGATCTGGGAGAAAATCATGAAAACACTTCGACACCTCGCAACGGCGTCGGCGACCGCGCTCTTGATGGGCGCAGCCACGCTGGCGCCCGCGCAGACGCTCAACTTCGCCTATGACGCGGACCCGTCTCGCTCGACCCGCACGAGCAGCTGTCCGGCGGCACCTTGCAGCTGAGCCACATGGTCTTTGACCCGCTCGTGCGCTGGAACAAGGATCTGGGCTTCGATGGCCGCCTTGCCAGCGACTGGGAGCGCGTCGACGACACCACCATGCGCTTCAATCTGCGCGAGGGCGTCACGTTCCACTCGGGCAACGATATGACCGCCGAAGACGTCGTCTGGACCATCGAGCGCCTGAAATCCTCGGCTGATTTCAAGGGCATTTTTTCGGGCTGGACGTCCGTCGAGGCAATCGACGACTACACCGTCGAGATCAAGACCGACGGGCCGAGCCCGCTGGTTTTGCACACCGCGACCTATGTCTTCCCCCTCGACAAGGAGTTCTATGAGGAAGGCGGCGCCGAGATCGCCAAGCATGGCGACAGCTTTGCCTCCAAGAACATCTCGGGCACCGGCCCCTTCACCGTCACCGAGCGTGAGCAGGGCGTCAGGATGGTGTTCAAGCGCAATCCCGATTACTGGGACGAGGAGAGCCCCGGCAACGTGCAGACGGCGATCCTGACGCCGATCAAGGAAGCGCCAACCCGCGTTGCGGCGCTTTTGTCGGGCGATGTCGATTTCATCGCGCCCGTTCCGCCCACCGACCTTGAGCGCATCGATGACAACGAGGAGACAAACCTCATCACGATGTCGGGCACGCGTATCATCACGCTGCAACTCAACGGCAATCGGAACGAGGCACTGGCCGATCCCAAGGTCCGTCTGGCCATGGACCATGCCATCTACAATGAAGGCATCGTCGAAAAGATCATGAAGGGTTTCGGCACCGTTGCGGCGCAGAATTCGCCCGAAGGGTATCTGGGCCACAACCCGGACCTGCTACCGCGCTTCGACGTGGAAAAGGCCCGCGCCCTGATGGAAGAGGCAGGTTATGCCGAAGGCTTCACAGCCACCATGATGTGCCCCAACAACCGCTACGTGAACGACTACAAGATTTGCGAAGCGGCAGCGGCCATGCTGGCCCAGATCAAGATCAAGGTCGATCTGACCACCATGCCCAAGGCGCAGTACTGGCCCAAGTTCGACGAGCGCGCGGCAGACATCATGATGATCGGCTGGCATGCCGATACCGAGGATTCGGCCAACTTCTACGAGTTCCTCAACATGACGCCCGACGCCGACACCGGCAAAGGCCAGTATAACTCAGGCGGTTATTCCAACGCCAAGGTCGACGAGCTGACCATGGCGTCGCTGACCGAAACCGATCCGGACAAGCGCGCCGAGATGCTGCAAGAGGTCGAGCAGATCCTTTATGACGATGCGGCCTATATTCCGCTGCATTGGCAAGACCTTGCATGGGCCGCCCGCGATGGCGTCGACATCGAACCGGTCCTCAACGTGATGAATTTCCCCTACCTGGGCGATCTCGTCATCGAAGACTAAGGCTGTCTGGCGGGCCGGAAATTTCCGGCCCGCCGCTGCGTCACCCTGCCCCTTGGGATTGACGCTCGCCCCAACCCGGCCTAGACGGCGCCGGATCTTCGGGCCTCCATGCCATCCGCGCCCCCTCCAGCAGCCGCCAGAGACGCATACACATCATGCATATCATCGCATTCCTCATCCGGCGCGTCATTCAGGCCGTGATCGTGATGTTCGTCATCTCGCTCATCGGATTTTCGATCCAGGACAATCTGGGCGATCCCTTGCGCGAACTCGTCGGCCAGTCCGTGGCAGAGGCCGATCGTGACATACTGCGCGAGGAATTGGGACTGAACGACAGCTTCA
The DNA here is from genome assembly GCF_037083805.1 of Roseovarius sp. D0-M9. Classification (NCBI taxonomy): domain Bacteria; kingdom Pseudomonadati; phylum Pseudomonadota; class Alphaproteobacteria; order Rhodobacterales; family Roseobacteraceae; genus Roseovarius; species Roseovarius sp. D0-M9. The sequence continues at coordinate 29,776 of NZ_JBAPKZ010000026.1, forward strand.
TCGTGCAATACGGCCGATTTCTCGGCAACGCCGTGCAGGGCGATCTGGGCACCTCCTACTTCTTCAAGCGGCCCGCCCTCGACGTGATCATGGATAAATTCCCCGCGACGTTCGAGCTGGTCCTCGGCTCCGTCGTGATCTTTCTCGCACTCAGTATTCCCGGCGGCATCTATTGCGCCATCAACCGCGAAAAGTGGCTGGCCAAGACGATCATGACCGCCTCGATCGTGGGCATTTCAGTGCCGGTCTTCCTGACCGCGATCCTGCTGGTCTGGCTTTTTGGGGTCGAGCTTCAGTGGTTGCCCGCCTTCGGGCGCGGCGACACGCTCGAACTGCCTTGGGGCTGGGACACCGGCTTTTTGACATGGGATGGCCTGGCGCATCTCATCTTGCCGTCAATCGCGCTCAGCTCGATCATGTTGCCGCTCTTCATCCGCCTCATCCGCGCCGAGATGATGGAGGCGATGAGCACCGATTATGTCCGCTTTGCCCGCGCCAAGGGCCTGAGCACGCCGCGCGTGCGCTACGTCCATGCGTTTCGCAACACACTCTTGCCCGTCGTGACGGTGGGCGGTCTGATGATCGGCACACTCATCGCCTACACGATCCTGACCGAGACCGTGTTCCAGTGGCCGGGCATGGGCTTTCTCTTTCTCGAGGCGGTAAACCGCGTCGATACCCCGCTCATCATCGCCTACATCATTGTCGTCGGGCTGATCTTTGTCGTGGTCAACACCATCGTCGATTTTGTCTACACACTCATCAATCCGATGGTCAAACTTCCGGGGGCCAAGTCATGATCACCTGGCAGGGATTTCTCAGACGCTTCGCCTCCGATCCCGTGGCCATTGGCGCGGCTATCGTGCTTGCGTTCATGATCATCATGGCCGTTTTCGCGCCCTTCATCGCGCCGCAGAACCCATACGACCTGATGCAACTCAACATCATGGACAGCGAGATGCCCCCTTCCTGGCGCGAGGGCGGAGACGAGCGGTTCTGGCTTGGCACCGATGCGCAGGGGCGCGGCGTCTTTTCGACCATTCTCTACGGCACGGGCATCAGCCTCATCATCGGCATTGGCGCCGTCATCGTGCAGGGCATCCTTGGCGTCACGCTGGGACTTTGGGCAGGCTACAGGGGCGGCTGGGTCGACAGCTTCCTGATGCGCATGGCGGACATCCAGATGTCCCTGTCGACGCTGATGATCGCCATCATCGCGCTGGCCCTCTTTCAGGCCGCCTTCGACGCCAACATCTACGCCGACTACGCGATCTTCATGCTGATCCTCATCATCGGCGTGGCCGAATGGCCGAAATTCGCGCGCACGGTGCGGTCTTCGGTGCTGGGCGAAAAAAACAAGGAATACGTGGACGCCGCCCGCGTGATCGGCCTGCCCCCGCGCAAGGTGATGTGGGGCCATATCCTGCCCAATACGATGACGCCGATTCTTGTCATCTCGACCATCCAGGTTGCCGAGGCAATCATGACCGAGGCGGCGCTCAGCTTCCTTGGCCTGGGCATGCCCACGGACAAGCCGTCGCTGGGCTCGCTCATCCGGTCGGGCTTTGAATTCATCTTCTCGGGGAGTTGGTGGATCACGCTCTACCCGGCGATCGTGCTGGTCACGCTGGTGCTTGCGCTCAACCTGCTGGGCGACTGGCTGCGCGACGTGCTGAACCCGAAACTGCGCCGGGGGGACGACTGATGCCACTTCTTGAAATCAAGGATCTGCACGTCGCCTTTCCGCGCGGCAAGAAGGGCGAAGTCGAGGCGCTGCGCGGGGTCGACATGGTGCTGGAAAAGGGCCAGCGCCTCGGCGTCGTAGGCGAATCCGGCGCGGGCAAGTCCATGCTCGCCTTCGCCATCCTCAACCTCATCGCCGAGCCGGGCCGCGTCACCCAAGGCTCCGTCACCTTCGACGGGCAGAACCTTCTGACCCTTTCCGAGCGGCAGATCCGCCGCATTCGCGGCAATCGCGTCTCGATGATCTTTCAGGATCCCATGGTCACGCTCAACCCGGTGCTCAGCATCGGCCAGCAGATGATCGAAACGCTCAAGGCGCATCGCAGCATTTCCACCCGCGAGGCGCACCGCCTGAGCGTGGAGAAGTTGAAACTGGTCGCCATCCCCTCGGCCGAGAGCCGGATGGATGCCTACCCGCACGAGCTTTCGGGCGGGCTGCGTCAGCGCGTCGTGATCGCCATCGCCCTGCTGACCGATCCCGAGCTTATCATCGCGGACGAGCCGACAACGGCGCTGGATGTGACCATCCAAGCCGAGATCATGTCACTGATCCTGCGCCTGTGCCGCGAGAATGACGTGGCGCTGATGCTCATAACGCATGATCTGGGGGTCGTCGCCGAGGTGACCGAGCGCATCATGATCATGTATGCGGGCAAATGCGTCGAGACCGGGCGCACCCGCGATATCATTAACGCGCCCAAGCATCCTTATGCTGTCGGTCTGCTCAAGGCCCTGCCGCAGAACTCGACCCGTGGCGCGAAACTCTACCAGATCCCCGGCTCCATGCCGCCCATCACCAACCTGCCGTCGGGCTGCCCCTACCATCCGCGCTGCGAGCGGGCGACAGACGTGTGCCGTGCGACCATGCCCCCGCTCGAGCATGGTGTTGCCTGCTTTCACCCGATGCACGAGGGCGCCGCATCGGGCGGCGTGGCCGAGGACGCGGAGACCGCAAGATGATCGATCCCAAATCCACACCCATCGTGGAAACCCGCGGCCTCGAGATGCGTTTCAAGCTGCCGACGCATTTTCTGAGCCGGGAGACGCCCGTGCTCCACGCCCTTTCGGGCGTCGATGTGCAAATTCAGAAAGGCGAGACATTTTGCGTCGTCGGCGAGTCGGGCTGCGGCAAGACCACCCTAGGCCGCGCCATCATGGGCCTGCTGACACCCTCGGCGGGCGAGATCTATTTCGAAGGCAAGCGCATAGACACAATGGACGAGCCCGAGCGCAAGCCGATCCGCGCCGACATGCAGATGGTGTTCCAGAATCCATATGCGTCGCTCAACCCGCGCCGCAACGTGTTCCAGACCCTGGCCGAGCCGATCCGCCATCTGATGCCGGGCAAATCCGGGGCAGACGTTCGTGCGCAGGTCGAGGCCGTGCTGGATGCCACTGGCTGCGACCAAAGCTGGCAGCGCAAACTGCCGCATGAGTTCTCGGGCGGCCAGCGCCAGCGCATCGCCATCGCGCGCGCGCTGGTGACGAACCCCGCGTTCATCGTCGCGGACGAGCCGATTTCGGCGCTTGACGTGTCGATCCAGGCGCAGATCCTCAACCTGCTCAATGACCTTCAGGACGAGCGTGATCTGACCTACATGTTCATCACGCATGACCTCAGCGTGGTCGAGCATTTCGGTGATCGCGTCGCGGTCATGTATCTGGGTCAGGTCATGGAACTGGCGCAAACGGATGCGATCTTTGCCGAACCCAAGCATCCCTACACACAGCTTCTGCTCGATGCGATCCCCCGGCTTGAGGGCGGATCATTCGATGCGCCGCGCGAGCCGGGCGAGTTGCCCGATCCGGTCAATCCGCCGCCGGGCTGCCCGTTTGCGCCGCGTTGCCCCATCGCGCAGGACATCTGCCGCGCCGAGCGCCCGCAGCTGCGCCCCGTCGGGAACAGAGGCACCATGGCGGCGTGTCATTTGGCCGAGTGACAAGGGGTTACCTCATTACACAAAGGCGCGCCCATGTTCTGCGCGCAAATGCGACATCTTGCTTGGGGAATGAGCTTATGCACCGCGCAGACTGATGTCCGCGCGCGCCACCGCCGTTGCCTTTAGAACCGCGTAACAAGCCGTGCCGGGCGCTAGCCCAAGCTCGTCCATCGCGTCCCCGGTGATCCGCGCCAAGAGACGGTCCTGCCCGAGGCGCAGCGATACGGCGACGCCCGGCCCCTCCCCGCGATGCACCGCCTCGACCACAGCGGGCAGGATATTGCGCGACGACAGGCCGACGGGCCGCTCGAGCGCGACAAGAACATCCTGCGCCAATATCCTGATCCGAACGGAGGTGCCGACCTCGGCGCTGACCCCCGGCAGGCGCAAATCGCCGCCACTGACGACAAGACGGCTCAGGCCGTTCGGATTGCTCTCGGCCACGCGCGCCATCAGGACCGAGCCGGCCTCGCGCACCCCGATCATGGGCACCATCAGCGGATCGCTCAGCACCTCGGTGACGCCGCCGGCGCATACCACGCGCCCGTCTCGCAAAACCACGATACGGTCCGCGAGCCGCGCGATTTCAGCCATCGCATGGGTGATGTACACGATGGGCACGCCGCGCCCGGAGTCGCCGGGCCGTCCGCTCCCAGAGTCGCGTAGCCGTTCCAGATAGGGCAGGATCTCATCCTTGCGGGGGCCGTCGAGCGCCGCCAGAGGCTCGTCCATCAGCAGCAGGCGTGGCCGCATGGCCAGCGCGCGCGCGATGGCGACGCGCTGCTTTTCGCCGCCCGAAAGGCTTGCGGGATACCGCCCCATCAGCGCGCCGATGCCAAGCGTCCGCTCAATCACCTCCGCCTCCAGCCCCGCCGCGCCAGAGGGCGCATAGCGCGCCCCGAACGCGATATTCTGTGCCACCGTCAGATGCGGAAAAAGTCGCCCGTCCTGAAAGACGACACCGATGCGGCGCCGGGCTGGTGGCAGGCAGAGGTCGCCCTGCCGATCAAAAAGCGTCTCTGCGCCCAGTGCGATCCGGCCCTCCTGCGGCGTGAGCAGCCCTGCGACCGCCTTGGCGATCGTCGTCTTGCCCGACCCCGAGGGACCAAAAAGCGCGGTCACGCCCGGACCCGCCTCGAACGCCGCTTCCAGCGCAAAATCACCCATGCGGTGCCTGATATCGACGCTCAACCTCATGCGGCGATCCTCGCCGCCATACGCCGCGCCAGCCATTCGGACATCAGAACTGCCCCGACGGACAGCACGAGCGCGGCAATGACGAGCCGTATCGCAGAGCCCTCGCCACCCGGCACCTGCAAGAAGGCGTAGATGGCCGAAGGAAGGGTCTGCGTCTCGCCCGGAATATTGGCGACAAAGGTGATGGTGGCGCCAAATTCGCCCATCGCCTTGGCAAATCCCATGACCATACCGGCCAGCACACCCGGCGCGATCAGCGGCAGCGTCACGCGGCAAAAGACCGACCAGCGCCCCGCACCCAGCGTCGCGGCTGCTTCCTCCAGTCCGGGATCGACTGCCTCGATCGACAGGCGGATGGCGCGCACCATCAGGGGAAACCCCATGACCGCAGCCGCCAGTGCCGCACCCGTCCAGCGAAAGGCCAGAACGATACCGATCTCGGCCAGCGCGCCGCCCACCCAGCCACTGCGCCCGAATGTCAGCAGCAGCAGGTAGCCCGTCACGACCGGTGGCAAAACCAGCGGCAGATGCACCAGCGCGCTCAGCGCCGCGTGGCCCCAGAACTGCCGCCGTGCCAGCACCCATGCCACAGCGATGGCAAACGGCAGACTGAATGCGACCGCGATGGCCGACACCTGCAGCGACAGCATCACGGCATCGCGTGCGGCCGCATCCAGCATCAGGGCAGCGGCTGCAATGTCGCAAACCCATGCGCGGCAAAGATATCTCTCGCCTCGGCGGTTTGCAGGAATGTGATGAAGCGCGCTCCGGCATCCGTGAGCGCGGCGGCGGGATAGGTGATCGGATCGTGCATCTGCGCCGGCACGGTATAGAGCACACGCACCCCCGCCTCGGCGGCGGCATCGGTGGCATAGACGACACCCAAGGGCGCCTCGCCCCGCGCGACCAGCGCCAGCGCGGCGCGAACGTTGTCCGTCTCGGCAAGGTGCGGGCGCAGCGCATCCCAAAGACCCGCCGCCTCAAGCCATTGGCGCCCATAGATGCCCGCCGGAATGCCCGCCGTCTGGCCGATGGCGATGCGCCCGCCATCCAGCCGGGCGGTAACGCTGGCGATGGTGACAGCATCCAGGTCCGGGGTATCCTCGGGAGCAATCAGCACCAGAGTGTTGCCGAGCAACCCGATGCGGCTTGCCGAATCGACCGCGCCTTCCGCCTCCAGCCAGTCCATCCAGTCGAGATTGGCAAGGATGACGGCATCTGCAGGCGCGCCATCTGCGATCTGCCGGGCGATCATTCCGCTCCCGCCGACGGACACGCGCGCGCCGCCGGGATAAACCTCGGCCAGATCCGACAGCACCCCTTGCAGCGACGCCGCCGCAAAAACAGTGGCGGGCGCGTCGGCATGTGCGCGCAGTGGCAGCAGCATTGCCACCGAGCAGGCGGCCCAGGCCAGCACAAAACTGAGGCGGATCAACACGATACACCAGCGCATGTCACATCCCTTCGCCCGTGCACTGCCGCCACAAGACCGTCATTCCACCCAAAAGCAGACCACAGAGCGCGCCGGATAGTTGTTTTTTCGGTATCTTAACAATATATAGTATAGACAAGGCAGTAAATACCTACAGCCCCGTTACAACGACCGACTTACCGAATTGACCCCGAGCAGCAGCACAAGACAGAATTATAAGGTGAGCATGAACTCTCCCATGGCTCTTGAGCCAATAAATCTGAGCGACGCTCACAAGAGCGACGTGCGCACCCAATTTGGTGCACTTTGCTTCCGTATGCGACGCGGCAAGCCTGAGGTTCTGCTTGTCACCAGCCGAGGCACCGGGCGCTGGATCGTGCCCAAGGGGTGGCCGATGGATGGCAAGACACCAGCACAGGCCGCCGAAATCGAAGCATGGGAAGAAGCGGGCGTGCGCGGCCGTGTTTTCGAACGTTGCCTTGGCCTCTACTCCTACCGCAAGGCGCTTGAGGATGGCGACGATCTGCCCTGCGTGACCATGATCTATGCCCTCAAGGTCCGCGAAATGACCGACGATTATCCAGAGGCATTCGAGCGCAAGCGCAAATGGCTGCGCCCCCAAAAGGCCGCGGCGCTCGTGGACGAGCCCGATTTGGCGTATCTGATCGCCAATTTTGATCCTCGGCAAGTCATGGCCTGACAGCAAGTCATGGCCTGATTTACCGGGCAGTTGCGGTCGCAAAACGGTTGCGCTGCGTCATTTGCTTGAACTAACGCAGTTTGCAGCCAAAGACCGTGTAGCCTCTGTTGAGCCTTGGAAAGATGATAAAATTTTCTTTGAAATGTGCGCAAGGGCACCAATTTGACAGCTGGTTCCAGTCTGCGGATGCCTATGACACGCTCGCCGCGCGCAAGATGGTCGCCTGCGCGATCTGCGGCGCCACGGATGTCGAAAAATCCGTGATGGCGCCCAGCGTCCGCGCTGGACGCGGCGAGGCGGCAGACCCCGACCAGCGCCACAGCCTGAGCGCGCCCGCGACCCCCGCCGAGCAGGCGATGGCCGAGTTGCGCCGCAAGGTCGAGGCGCATTCGGATTATGTCGGCACCGATTTCGTCAATCAGGCAAGGCAGATGCACGAGGGCGAAACCCCCTCAAGGCCGATCCATGGCGAGGCCAAGCTGACCGAGGCCCGCAAGCTGATCGAGGATGGCGTGCCCGTCCTGCCCCTGCCGTTCCGCACATCCCGCAAGGTGAATTGATGCCGCACGCCGGACCACCGCAAGCTGGACAGTCGGCGCATAGAATGGTTCTTGGCAGTAACTCCAGAAAACAGGTGCGCAATGACCGGCGAGCATGACCTCAAACGCCTCTTGGCCGAAATGTCGCCGGTTCTTGACCCCGAAACCTATGTCTTTGCCACTCTGCCGGATCGCAACATCCCGCCCGGCCTTGCCCCGCGCATGACCATGCAGGAGGGCGAGGGCCTGACGATCATAGTGACCGAGACTGAGGCCAAGGCCGCAGGGCTGGACCACGTGTTTGCCTGCCGCATGATTACCTTGGATGTCCACTCGGCCCTTGATGCCGTCGGCTTTCTGTCCAAGGTCACGACGCGGCTCGCGGTCCTTGGGATGGGCGTCAATCCCGTTGCGGGCTATTACCACGACCATCTTTTTGTGCCGACGGATCGCGCCGAGGACGCAATGACAGCCCTTGGCGAAATGGTGCGAGAGGCGTCCGGATATGGGCGTGTGCGGCGCTCCGACTGACCGTGGCAGGCCTCAAGTTCCACGTCTTTGACCTGTGGCATCAGATTCAGGCTATGTCTGTATCCTTCACATTTTGCACTGCGCTCCGCCAAAGCGGTGATCCATCGTTTCGGCGGAGCCATTTGTCGCTGCTCTTGCTCTCGGACCTCGCGCCGCGTAAACCGCCTGCGAACATATCCAAGGGACACTTTACATGCCCGTTCTCGTGATGAAATTCGGTGGCACCTCCGTCGCCAACCCCGACCGCATCCGCCGCGCTGCCAAGCGCGTCGGCGTCGAGGTGGCCAAGGGCTATGACGTCATAGTCATCGTTTCGGCCATGTCGGGCAAGACAAACGAACTGGTCGGTTGGGTGAACGAGACATCGCCGCTCTATGATGCGCGCGAATATGACGCCGTGGTTTCGTCGGGTGAAAATGTCACGGCGGGGCTGATGGCGCTCACCTTGCAGGAAATGGATATCCCCGCGCGCAGCTGGCAGGGCTGGCAGGTGCCGGTCAAGACCACGACCGCGCATAGCGCCGCCCGGATCGAAGACATTCCGCCCGAGAACATCATGGCCAAGTTTGCCCAAGGCATGCGCGTCGCCGTCGTCGCCGGGTTTCAGGGCATCAGCCCCGAGGGCCGCATCACCACGCTGGGCCGGGGCGGCTCGGATACCACCGCGGTGGCCTTTGCCGCCGCAATGGGCGCCGAGCGCTGCGACATCTACACCGATGTGGACGGCGTCTATACCACCGATCCGCGCATCTCGTCCAAGGCGCGCAAGCTGGACCGCATCGCCTTCGAGGAGATGCTGGAACTCGCCAGCCTTGGCGCAAAGGTTCTGCAAACCCGCTCGGTCGAGCTGGCGATGCGCTACAACGTCAGGCTGCGCGTGCTCAGCAGTTTCGAGGAACAATCAGATGACGCCGGCACCCTTGTCTGCGCCGAGGAGGAAATCATGGAATCCAATGTTGTGACCGGCATCGCCTATTCCCGCGACGAGGCCAAGATGACCCTTCTGTCCGTGGCGGACCGCCCCGGCATCGCCGCCGCCATTTTCGGGCCGCTCAGCGATGCGGGCGTCAATGTCGACATGATCATCCAGAACATCTCGGAAGACGGGCAGACCGATATGACCTTTTCCTGCCCCACCGATCAGGTGATGCGCGCTGAAAAGGCGATGAAGGATGCGGTGGCCGCGGGCCAGATCGAGTATGGCGACCTCATGGCCGACACCGATGTGGCCAAGGTGTCGGCAGTGGGCATCGGCATGCGCAGCCAGTCGGGCGTGGCCGCACAGATGTTCAAGACGCTCAGCGATGAAGGCATCAACATCAAGGTCATATCGACCTCCGAGATCAAGATTTCCGTGCTGATCGACAGGAAATACATGGAACTCGCCGTGCAGGCGCTGCATGATGCGTTTCAGTTGGACAAGGCGGGCTGAGCCGATCGGCCCTCCTCTCCTGACAGACACGGTGGATAGGCGATACGCTGATGAGCCATGAGTTCCACACCGACAGCCGCCAGATGCTGGGCCGCCTGCGCGCCGTCATGGCCGAGGATGCAGCCGGGCAGGCGCGGCTCGACCAGATCACGCATCTGATCGCCGAGGAAATGCGAATCGAGGTCTGCTCGATCTACCTTTTCCGCGACGAGGACACGCTGGAGCTGTGCGCGACCGAGGGTCTCAATGCCTCCGCCGTGCATGAAACCCGCATGAGGCTGGGCGAGGGGCTTGTGGGGCGCGTGGCGCGCACGGGCCAGGTCATCAACACCGACGATGCGCCCAGCACACGGGGCTTTCGTTTCATGCCGGAAACCGGCGAAGAGCGGTATTCGTCCTTCATGGGCGTGCCGATCCAGCGCCTCGGCGAAAAGCTGGGCGTGCTGGTGGTGCAGTCCAAGGATGCGCGCACCTTTTCCGAAGAGGAAATCTATGCCGTCGAGGTGATCGCAATGGTCTTGGCCGAAATGGCCGAGCTGGGCGCCTTTATCGGCGAGGGCGCCGCCATGTCGGCGCGCCACCAAAATCCGGTCCTCTTTCGCGGCTCCACCGCGCAGGAGGGGACGGCACGGGGCCATGTCTGGCTTCACGAGCCGCGCGTCGTTGTCACCAACCTCATCGCCGAAGATCCCACCCGCGAGTTGGAGCGCCTCAATGAGGCGGTCGACGAGTTGCGTGTGGGTGTCGACCGCATGCTCACCAGCGCGCGCTTTGGCGACAAGGACCAGCTCGAAGTGCTCGAAGCCTACCGGATGTTCGCCAACTCCAAAGGCTGGATGCGCCGGATGGAGCAGGATATCGAGCGCGGCCTGTCTGCCGAGGCCGCCGTAGAGAAAGAGCAATCGACCGCCCGCGCGCGCTTGGGACAGGTTGCTGACGCGTATTTGCGCGACCGCCTGCATGACCTTGACGATCTCAGCAATCGCCTGCTGCGTATTCTGACCGGCCAAGGCAATGAGACGGGCGCCGAAATGCCCGCCGATCCCATCCTGATCGCGCGCAATATCGGCCCGGCCGAGCTGCTGGATTATGGCCGCAGCCTGAAGGGGATCGTGCTGGAGGAGGGATCGGTCGGCAGCCATGCCACCATCGTCGCCCGCGCACTGGCCATCCCTTTGGTGATCCACGCCAAGAACATCACCACCGAAGCGCTGAATGGGGATCCTATTCTGGTGGACGGCGATCAGGGCGTCGTCCATCTGCGCCCTGACGACACCGTATTCAACGCCTTCAGCGACAAGATGGCGATGCAGGCCAAGGCGCAGGAGCGCTATGCTTCGATCCGGGACAAGCCTGCAACGACGCTTTGCAAGCGGACTTTGTCGCTCTCGATGAATGCCGGGCTGATGGCCGATCTGCCCAGCCTTGAAGGCTCGGGCGCGGATGGCGTTGGCCTCTTCCGGACCGAGCTTCAGTTTCTCGTGCGCTCAAAGATGCCAAAGCGGGCCGAGCTGAGCGAGCTTTATGCGCGCGTCATGGACGCCGCGAAGGGCCGCGACGTTGTCTTTCGCACGCTCGACATCGGCTCGGACAAGGTGCTGCCCTACATGAAGGCCACCGACGAGCCAAACCCCGCCCTTGGCTGGCGCGCGATCCGCGTCGGCCTCGACAAGCCGGGCGTGATGCGGATGCAGCTTCAGGCGCTCATTCGGGGTGCAAACGGGCGGCCCCTGTCGATCATGTTCCCCTTTGTCGCCCAGCGAGAAGAGTTCGATGCAGGCCGCGCCGAAATGGACAAGGCGATGGAGCGCGAGCGTATTTTGGGCCACCCCCTGCCCGAAACGCTGAAACTGGGTGCGATGCTGGAAACACCCAGCCTCGCCTACGCGCCCGATCAATTCTATCGCAGCGTCGATTTCCTCTCGATCGGGGGCAACGATCTCAAACAGTTCTTCTTTGCCGCCGACCGCGAGAACGAGCGTGTGAGACGCCGATATGACACGCTCAACGTCAGTTTCCTCACCTTTTTGCAAGGCATCGTCGAGCGCTGCCTGGCCACTGACACCCCGCTCAGCTTTTGCGGCGAGGATGCGGGCCGCCCGGTCGAGGCCGCGTGCCTTGCCGCCATCGGCATGCGCAGCCTTTCGATGCGGCCTGCCTCCATCGGACCGGTCAAGTCCATCCTGCGCCGCACCGATCTGAACGAGCTGCGCAGCGTAATTGACGCCGCCGGCCTGCGCGGCGATCAATCGGTGCGCGGCGCGGTGATGGAATATCTGCGCGAGAAGCTCTAGCGCACCGCAGCCCTTTCAATCGGGTTCAGCCACGTTCAGGGGCGTTTCACAGGCGCCTCGATGCGCTTGCGAAACTGCTCCAGCAGTTCGGCATGGGTCATATCCGCCTCGATAGCGAGCCGGCGCAGCCCGAAATGCACATGCGCCATCTGCTGGTAATAACTGGTAAATGCGTAATTCGTCGCCGCCCCCGCCGCCGCGCCCAGCACCGGCACCGTCTGCGCCGCCAGTTTCTGCCCCAACACAACGCTCAGGCGCGGGGCGACCTTGGCAATCAGCGCCTGCATCGCCTTGCCCGTGACCGCGACGCGCGTGGTCAGAAATGCCAGATCCGCGCCGTCATCGTGATCGAGCGGGCCCGCCGCCGCAAAGACCTGCACGCAGTCAAAGCGCACACCCTCTTCGGCGGGATCGAACCCATATTCGCCCGCGACATCCTGAATGGCGCGCAGCAGGATCGTGGTGGTGATCGGCAATTCGGCCATCGCGCTTGGCAGCCCGCCAAAACCGCCTGCCGCGCCCATCGCCGTCGTCACCGCGCGGTTCAGCCAGCCGGGCTGCGTGCCAACCACTCCGCGCGAGCGGTGGGCCGCGCCCATCGCCATCTCGAGCGCCTGCGTCGTGCCGCTCTCCAGCCGGATGCGCACATCCTCCGGCAGCCGGTTAATCAGCGCCTCGGCGCGCCCGCCCACGACGTTCAGCACCTGAATGCCCAGATTGCCCGCACGCGCATGGCGCCGCGCTAACGCATCCAGCCGCGCGGCAACAGCCGCCTTGTCGATCGGGGGGTCAAGAAGATCCATCATCGGGTAAAGATCGGCGCAAACGCGGCGGGATTCAAGCGGCGCGCGTCACTTTCCCGGCAATTCCCGCCCAGGCGCCCGGCACCAGATCAAGGCCCAGCACACGGTCGGGGTTCGTCGGCGGGGGCATCTCGACAAGATCGAGCCGGTCAAAGCCAAAGCGCCCATAATATGGCGCATCGCCCACCAGCATCACCCGCTCCCACCCCCGCTCGCGCGCGGTGGCCAGCGAGCTGCGCATCAGATACGCGCCCAACCCTTCGCCCTGATGGGTCGGATGCACCGCGATGGGCCCCAGCAGCAGCGCGGTCGCCGCCCCGATGCGCACCGGCCAATAGCGTATCGCCCCGGCGAGGATATCCCCCTCGTCACGCGCCACCGCGCTGAGGCCGGGCACCGGCGGGATGCCCTCGCGCAGACGATAGGACGACAGCGCCTCGCGCCCCGGCGCAAAGCAAAGGTCGAGCAGTGCCTCGACCTCCCACCAGTCCGCCTCCGTCTCGGGCCTGAGTTCCACTGGCGCGCCGCTCCACTCACTTCGTTGAAGGCTTGGCTAGCATGACGCGCGGCGGGTCACAATTGCGCAGAAGCCCTTGGGGCAGGCGCGCCAGCCCTGCGGATACGCTGTACTTTTCATTCATCTCGCGCCGCCCTACATCTTGGCGCCAGAGCAGCAAAAGCATAGCGGCAGGAGAGCGACATGACAGGCAGAATGATCGGCGTGATCGGCGGCTCGGGCGTCTATGACATGGATGGGCTCGAAGGCGCCGAATGGCGCGAGGTCACCACCCCCTTTGGCGCGCCATCGGACCGCATCCTGACCGGCACATTGGACGGCATGCCCATGGCCTTCGTGCCCCGGCACGGGCGCGGCCATGTTCACACCCCCACATCGGTGCCCTACCGCGCCAATATCGACGCGCTGAAACGCCTTGGCGTCACGGATGTCGTCAGCGCCTCGGCCTGCGGCTCGTTCCGAGAGGAAATGGCACCGGGCGATTTCGTGGTCCTGGACCAATACATCGACCGCACCTTCGGACGCGAGAAATCCTTCTTTGGCCTGGGCTGCGCCGCGCATGTCAGCGTCGCGCAGCCGACATGCGCGCGCCTCGGCAGCGCCTGCGCAGATGCCGCCGAGGCGACCGGCAGCCGCGTGCATCGCGGCGGGACGTATCTGGCCATGGAAGGCCCGCAGTTCTCGACGCTGGCCGAATCAAAGCTCTACCGCGAGGTGTGGGGTTGCGACGTGATCGGCATGACCGGCATGCCCGAGGCCAAACTCGCCCGCGAGGCCGAGCTGTGCTACGCCTCTGTCGCGATGATCACCGATTACGACAGCTGGCATCCCGATCACGGCGAAGTGGATGTGACCGCCATCATCGCAACCCTCATAGGCAATGCGACGCGCGCCAAGGACATGCTGCGCGCGCTGCCCTCCTTTCTGGCGACGGATCAAGCGGGCAGCACCACGCCCTGCCCGCAAGGCTGCGACCGCGCGCTGGACCATGCGATCCTGACCGCGCCCGAGGCGCGCGACCCGGCGCTGGTGGAAAGGCTGGACGCGGTGGCGGGCCGTGTGCTGAATGGGGCGACCGAATGATCCTTTCAGGACAGGAGCCGCCCCATGTCCCTTGACCTCTGGCTAGCCTTCGTGGCCGCCTCGACCGCACTTTTGCTGATCCCAGGCCCAACCGTCCTTCTGGTGCTCAGCTATGCGCTGAGCAAAGGGCGCGGCGTCGCGCTGGCCTCGGCGGGGGGCGTGGCCCTTGGCGATCTGGTGGCGATGACGGCGTCGCTGCTGGGGCTGGGGGCGTTGGTGCTGGCCTCGGCCACGCTGTTTACCGCGTTGAAGTGGATCGGAGCACTCTACCTAGTCTGGCTTGGTATCCGGCTGATGCGCAGCGCGCCCCGCGCGGGTCTCGATCTGCCGCAAGGCGCGCAGGTGACCGGGCGCGGTGTTTTTTGGCACGCCGCCGCCGTGACGGCGCTCAACCCGAAATCCATTGCCTTCTTTATCGCCTTCGTGCCGCAGTTCGTGGTGCTGGAGGCGCCGCTCGCTACGCAGTTCGCAATCCTGATCGCCACCTTCGTGACGCTCGCTGCGCTCAACACGCTGGCCTATGCGCTGTTGGCGGACAGGATGCGCGCGCGTATCGGTCAGCCACGCGTCATTGCGTGGCTGACCCGCGCGGGCGGCGGCGCCCTCGTCGCGATGGGGCTGACGACCGCAGCGCTGCGGCGGGGCGCGGCATGAGCGAGGAGCAGAACAGCATGCCCGACGCATCCCTCCGCGCGCTCATCCGCACCATTCCCGACTTTCCCGAACCGGGGATCATGTTTCGGGATGTGACCACGCTTCTTGCCGATCCCTCGGGTTTTGCCCGCACTGTCGCGCTGATGGCTGCGCCGTGGGAGGGCAAGAGGATCGACAAGGTGATCGGGCTGGAGGCGCGCGGCTTCATCTTGGGTGGCGCGGTCGCTTGCAGGCTTGGCGCGGGTTTTGTTCCGGTGCGCAAGGCAGGCAAATTGCCCGGCGCGGTGATCCGTCAAGAGTATGCGCTGGAATATGGCACGGCGACGTTCGAGCTGCATGACGACGCCATAGAGCCGGGCGAGACGGTGCTGATCGTCGATGATCTATTGGCCACGGGCGGCACGGCCGAGGCCGGCATCGCCCTGCTGGAGCGTCTGGGTGCGCAGATCGCAGCCTGTAGTTTTGTCGTGGACCTGCCCGATCTAGGCGGACGCGCGCGGCTGACGGCGATGGGGATGGACGTGCGCACATTGGTGGCCTTTGACGGCGACTAGGCCAGCGTGCTTTCAAACCAACGCCCTGGAATAGAGCAGTAACCCCCAATCGCCCAATTCCTTGTGAAGCGTGGCCCAGAGGGCGCCCGCGCGGATCGGGTCCATGCCGCTGGCGACAGCGATCTGCCCGATGCTGCGCCGCCCGTCGATGGCCGCAATCAGGGAGGCTGCCTCGCGCGGCAGGCGCAGCACCGCGTCGATCCCGGCAAAGCTCAGCTTGGGCGCTGCGCCCCGCGCGATGGCCTGCGCCAAGGGGGCGGCCTCGATCCCCTTGAGATGCGGGATGGACGATGTCTTGCGTCCCGTGGGCGGCGCATGATGCGAGCCCTTGGGCAGGGCATAGGCGACATGGGTCTTGATCGTGCCACGCAGACGCTCGGCCACCACCATCTGCTGGGCCGGGTCCAGATGCTCGGGCATGGCCTGCCCCGCCGCGCCCATGATGCGCGACAGATCGTAGAGCGCGGGGATGGTAAAGCCGCCCAGCGCCCAGCCGCTCTGCGCCAGCACCTCAAGAAGCTCGGTCACGTCGAACGCGCGGTCCTGCGAATGCAGCAGCAGATCGTAAAAGCCCGCATCGCTGTCCTTGTGATCGCCCAGGTTGGGGTTGCGTGCAAAGGGATGCCCGCCGGGAAGCTGCGCCACCAGCGCGCGCGCCGCAGTCAGCCGCGCTTCGGGCGCCAGCCCCTCGAAAAGCGCGCCGAAGGCGGCCTGCAACGGATAGACGCCCGCGCGCCCATGCGGCGCATAGACCATGAAGCCAAGGCCACCACCCGCCTCGCACACCTCGGGCGCAAGCGCCGCGTGAAGCGCGGCAAACCCGGCCGCCGGATCAGCCAAGTGATGGAGCACGCCGCAGCAGTCGATGTAGTCGAAGGCCCCCAGATCGGGCGCATCCAGCAAGGAGCCCGTGACGAAGCGGATGCCGCCAAGTCCCCGTGCCTTGGCGCGCGCCTCGGCGATGCGGCGCGAGGCGGAGCTGAGGTCGACATATGTGATCTCATGGGGGCGCCGCATCTGGGTCATCATCTGCGCAAGCTGGATCAGCCCGTCCCCCGTGCCACCACCCGCGACAAGAACACGCAGGGGCCGCGACCAGTCGCGCGCGCCTGAAAAGAGAAAATGGTCGATCTCGAGCGGGTGCGAAGGCGAGCCGGTGATGAGCCTTTTGGCCTCGTCCGCCGGGTCGCGCGCGGGATAAGGATAGGCCTCGTATTGCGATTTGACCTGGCTCATGGTGGGCGCCCTCATGATGATGTATCGGGTATGGCCGATTTCGCGCATCCTGCAAAGGTTGCGCGCGCCGCAGGCTGTGGAATGAGTATTTCCAGAACAATGAAAGCCGGGGGTGGCGCCCCCTGCGGGATTGCTTGACCAAGGCGGCGGAGCGCGGCATCAGGGAGGCATGATACTCTACAAGATATTTCGCGCAGACGAGTGGACGGCCTTGCGCCGGGACGGCACCAGCGCGGGCGCGCCGGTGGATGTGGCCGATGGTTATGTGCACCTGTCGACGCCCGAGCAGGCGCCCGAGACGGCGGCCAAACATTTTGCCCAAGCGGATGGTCTCTTTCTGCTGGGCATAGAAGGCGACCGGCTGGGCGATGCGCTGAAGTGGGAGCCGTCGCGGGGCGGCGCCCTCTTTCCGCATCTCTACCGTGAATTGCGCCTGTCGGATGTGGCCTGGGCACAGCCCTTGCCGCTGAAGGATGGCGCGCACCAGTTTCCGGCAGGCGCCGAATGAGCGGGGCCGAGAGGATGGGCCTGGCCCTGTTGCGCCGCCTCGACCCCGAACGCGCGCATGGGCTGGCCCTGAGGGCGCTGCGCAGCGGGCTGGTGCCGCTGCCGGGCCGTGTGACATCGCCGCGCCTTGCCTGCGAGGTGGCGGGGTTGCGGCTGGACAATCCCGTCGGGCTGGCCGCGGGGTTTGACAAGAACACCGAGGCGCTGGCGCCGCTCGCACGCGCAGGCTTTGGCATGATCGAAGTGGGTGCGGTGACGCCGCGCGCACAGGTGGGCAATCCGCGTCCGCGCCTGTTTCGCCTGCCCGAGGACCGCGCCGTCATCAACCGGTTCGGCTTCAACAACCTTGGGATGGAGGCGGCGGCAGCGCGGCTGGCGCAGCGGCCCGAGCGCGCGGTGGTCGGCCTGAACCTTGGTGCCAACAAGGACAGCGACGACCGGGCCGAGGATTTTGCCCGCGTGCTGGCGCATTGCGGGCGTCATCTGGATTTTGCCACGGTAAACGTGTCTAGCCCCAATACCGAAAAGCTGCGCGATCTGCAGGGGGGCGCCGCGCTGCGTGCGCTTCTGGTCGGGGTCATGGAGGCGCGCAACTGGCTGGAGAAACCCATCCCCGTCTTTCTGAAAATCGCGCCGGACCTTGATGATGCGGCGCTGGGCGAAATTGCCGAGGTGGCGCGCAGCACGGGTTTGGCCGGGATCATCGCCACCAATACGACGCTTGACCGCTGTGGTCTGACCAGTGCGCATAGGGGCGAGGCCGGCGGGCTGTCGGGCGCGCCGCTCTTTGAGCGGTCGACCCGCGTTCTGGCCCGCCTCTCGCTGTTGACGGATGGTAAGATGCCCCTGATCGGCGTCGGCGGCGTGGCCTCGCCCGAGGATGCCTATGCCAAGATCCGCGCAGGCGCATCCGCCGTGCAGCTATATTCGGCGCTGGTCTACGAGGGGCTTGGCTTGGTGCCGCGCATCGCACGGGGGCTGGACCGATTGCTGGAGGCGGACGGTTTTGCCAATGTGGCCGAGGCCGTGGGGACGGGGCGCGCGGAATGGCTGTGATAACGCTTTGGCATAATCCACGCTGCTCAAAATCACGCGCGGCGCTCGCGCTTCTGGAGGCACGCGGCGCGCTGACCCTGCGCCGCTATCTGGAGGACGCCCCCAGCGAGGCAGAGTTGCGCGGCACACATGCACTTTTGGGCGGGCCAGTGATCGCCATGGTGCGCAGCGGCGAGGCCGCGTTCAAGGCGGCGGGGCTGACCAGTGACGCAAGCGATGATGCCCTTTTCGCCGCGATGGCCGCGCATCCGATCCTGATCGAGCGGCCCCTTGCCATGACGGACACGCGCGCCGTGCTCGGCCGCCCGCCCGAGGCGGTGCTGCGCCTTCTGGATATGTGAGGCCGCGATGATCGCACCCGTCGCCAGATGGATCGACGCCACGCTCTTTGATCTTGCGCGGCAGATGCGGTGGTCCTACCTGCCGCCGCTGATGGTCTATCTGGCTTACGGCGTCTCGACCATCACCGGCATTGTCGGCACGTTCTTCGTCAAGGAATACCTTGGCCTCTCAGCGGCCTTCCTCGCCGGGCTCGGCTTTTGGGCGGGGCTGCCTTGGGCGCTGAAGATGCCACTGGGGCACTTGGTGGACATCATCTGGCGATGGAAGGCATTGCTGGTCTGGCTGGGCGCCGCGCTGGCCGCGTGCAGCCTGAGCGTGATGTACCTGCTCGTCACCAGCCCTGAGGCGATGGCCACGATCATGCCGGTCGAGGCGTGGTTCGTCGGCGCGACGCTGCTGATGCCCTGCGGCCTCGTGCTTCAGGACGCGGTGGCCGATGCCATGTCGGTCGAGGCGGTGCCGACGCACGACGCCGCCGGCCAGCCGCTGGACGAGCATACGTCCCGCGCGCTTCACACCACGATGCAGACGCTGGGCCGCATCGCGTTGATCGGCGGGACGTTGATCGTGTCGGCGATCAACATTACCGTCTTTGCCGGGGTCGAGGATCTGCCGCAAGCGATGAAAGCGGATGTCTATGCGCGCATCTACGCCATCGCCATGATCGTGCCGGTCATCTCGGTTTCGGGGGTAATCTTGGCCGCGTGGCAGCGCCGCCGCGCCATCGCGCGCGCCGAGGCGCTGGGCCAGGATACCGCGCATCTGATCGCGCGTCCCGGCCCGCCGACGCAAGTGAACCCGTGGTATTTCATCGGCGGCGGTGCCTTCGTCGTGCTGTCGCTCGGGGTCGGATTGCTCAAGGTGCCTTTCGCCCAAGAGATCGTTTTTGCCGGATCAATGGCCATCGTGATCTTCTTGATGCGGCAATTGATGCAATCGCTGAGCCAGTCGCAAGCGCGGATGCTGGTGGGGACCGCGCTGATCGTCTTTGTCTTTCGCGCGGTGCCCCTGCCGGGGCCCGGTGCCACGTGGTTCGTGATCGACGGGCTCGGCTTTGATGCGCAGTTCCTGTCCGTGCTGGGGCTGATCGCGGCAGTTCTGACGCTGGTGGCGATGCTGGTCTTGCGGCCCTACATGGCCGAACGCCGCCTGACGCGTGTCTATCTGACGCTGACGATCATCTCGGGCATCCTGGTGCTGCCGAACATCGCGCTCTACTATGGCATCCAGAACATCACGGCGCCGCTGACCTTCGGCATTGTCGATGCGCGTTTCATCGCCGTGCTGGATACCGCCGCCGAAAGCCCGCTGAGCCAGATCGCCCTCATCCCGATGCTGGCGTGGATCGCGCGCAACGCGCCGGATAACCTCAAGGCGACGTTCTTTGCTGTCATGGCCTCATTCAGTAATCTCGCCCTGTCTGCCTCGGCGCTGGGGACGAAATACCTCAACGAGGTCTTTCTGGTCACGCGCGAGGTGACGGACCCGGAGACCGGCGACATTACCGTGCCTGCCGATTACAGCGAGCTGGGATTGCTTCTGATTACGGTGGGCGTGCTGACCGTGGCGCTGCCGCTGACGACGATCTGGCTGGTCCAGCGCTCGCGCATCCGCACCAGCGACTAAATCGCTCCGCCAAAAACCCGGATCACGGCCTTTGGCCGAGCGCGCTGCCCCATATAAAACGATGCGCGCACCTCGCCTTCAGCCTGCCGCCCGCTCCAGCGCGGGATAGCGCGCGCCCAGCGTCACGCCGCGCACCGCAAAGCTGATGAGAAGCGCGATCCAGAGGCCGTGATTGCCAAGAAGCGGCACAAGCGCCACGACCGAGGCGCCATAGACCAAGAGGGATAGCGCCATCATGTTGCGCATATCGCGCGTGCGGGTCGCGCCGATGAAAATGCCGTCCAGCATCCATGCCGCAGCGCCAAAAAGCGGCGCGGCCACCATATAGGGCAGATAGGTGCGCGCCGCCGCGCGCACCCCCTCGTCAGCGGCCAGCATGTCTATCGCAGGGCCGCCAAACAGCGCAAAGCACACCGCCAGAGCCGCGCCCGCCCCCAGACCCCATTCGCTGGTCAGGATCGACGCGCGCCGGACCGCGCCGCGTGCCCGCGCGCCCACGGCCTGACCCACCAGCGCCTCGGCGGCAAAGGCAAAGCCATCCATGATGTAGCTGCTGACATGCAAGAATTGCACCAGCACCTGATTGGCCGCCAGTGTCACATCGCCCAGATCGCTGCCCAGAAAGACAAAGGACAGTAGCACCAGTTCGAGCATGGCCGAGCGGAGCAGGATGTCGGTATTGACCGCGGCCATGCGGCGCAGCCGCGCCATATCGAAGACAAGCGCCCAGTTGCACCAGTCAGGCACGCGAAACGCATCGCGGCACAGGATGAACGCGGCGATCAGCCCCGCCCATTCCGCCACGAAACTTGCCCACGCCACCCCCTCGACGCCCCACCCGAGGCCCAGAACCAGCCAGAAATTCAGCGCGACGTTGAGCCCGTTCATCACAAGTTGGATAACAAGGACGGCCCCCGTCCGCTCCATCGCAATCAGCCATCCAGTCATGCCGAAAAGGGCGATCATGGCAGGCGCGCTCCAGACGCGGATACCCATGTAATCCTGCGCAAGGCGCTCGACCTCGGCGCTGGCCGGCGCAATGGCAAAGGCCCCGGCAAAGAGCGGCACATGGACCAGCAGCACCAGCGCCCCGCCAGCCCCCCCGATCAGCAGCGCGCGGGTCAGCATCGCGGCCACTTCGGCGCGATCGCCTGCGCCGCGCGCCTGCGCCGTCAGGCCACTGGTGCCCATGCGCAAAAACCCGAACATCCAATAGATCGCCGTCAGGATCACCGCGCCAATGCCCACGGCACCGATCGGCGCCGCCTCGCCCAACTGGCCGATCACGCCGGTATCAACGAGGCCGAGAAGCGGCACAGTGGCATTCGACAGCACGATGGGCCATGCAATGTGCATCACACGCCGATGCGTCAGCCGGATGTGAGCCGCGCCGATCATCGGCGCTGGCCGCCTGGCGCGCAGGAGGGCATGTGGCGGAAGGCAGGGCAGGTTGGCATCATGCCCTCTTATTGGCTCGGCAAACGTGACGTGCAAGCCCCCGTGGACGGGCGCACACACGGAAAAGTGACGCCGGGTTCGCCGCAGCGCACGGCGGCAGGTTGCATCTGACGCTGGGTATATTATCTCGCGGTACAAATGAAATAAGACGGACGCGCACCCATATGACAAGCGAGACAATGACCATCCGCGAAATGTGCGATACCTATGAGGTTACGCCGCGCACATTGCGATTTTACGAAGCGAAAGAGTTGCTTGCCCCCATCAGGCAGGGCCAGAAGCGTCTGTTCACCCGGCGCGACCGCGCCAGGCTCAAGCTGATCCTGCGCGGCAAGCGCTTTGGATTCTCGCTCGAGCAGATTCGTCAGCTGCTTGATCTCTATGACGCGGGCGATCAGCAATACAGCCAGATGCTGCGCACGCAGGAACTGGCGTCCGAGCGTCTGGAGGACATGATCCGCCAGCGCGCTGAGTTGGACAGTGCCATCGAGGATTTGCGCACCCAGATGGATTGGGTCGCCCGCATGGTGACCGAGCGCGAGGCAGCCCAGCACGCGGCCGAATAGGCAGAGCGCGCGAAGGGGGTGACGCGCGCTGCGGGCGCGGGCTATGGTGGCCGGGCGGATTGGCAGGCTGATCCGCGAATTCCGCCTGAACCGCGCCCCAAGGAGCCCGCCGATGCCCAAACGCTTTCGCATGACGCGGCGCTTTAACGTCGCGATGACCGAGGACGGCTATCGCCGTCTGCGCCGTCTTGCGCAGGAGGCTGGGCTGGACGAGGGCGAGGCGCTGTCATTCCTGTTCGAGAATTTCGACAGCGTGATCGACGAGGATACCTTCGGCCATCGCCTGCGCCTCTTCAATTCAGAACTCGACGCGCGCAAGCGCTGATCGGGGCGCCTGCGCCAAAGACCCTTGCCTTGACACCCCCGGCCCTCCGGTTCAGCGTCATGGCCGATGAGGGGCCCACGCCGGGCCAATGAAGAGGGATCCGCATGACACTTCAGCTTTACTGCATGGGCGAGTCCGGCAATGCCTACAAGGCGGCGCTTCCGCTCGCGCTCAGCGGACTCGACTGGAAGCCGGTCTATGTCGATTTCTTCAACGGCGAGACGCGCACCGAAGCCTTTCGCAATCTGAACCCGATGGGCGAGGTGCCGGTGCTGGTGGATGGCGATCAGGTGATCACGCAGTCGGGCATCATCCAGATGCATATCACGGACAAGTCTGGCAAATTCGGCGGCGCGACTGCCGCCGAGGCGCGCGATGTCATGCGCTGGGTGCTGTGGGACAATCACAAGCTGAGCAGTCAGGCCGGCATGACACGCTTCTTGATGAACTTCCTGCCCGCTGCCAAGCGGAACGCCGATGTGATCGCCTTTGCCCAAGGGCGGCTCAGCGCCGCCTACGCCGTACTGGACGCCCATCTGGCCGGGCGCGACTGGATCGTCGGAGAGGGTCCAACCCACGCCGATTTCAGCTGCTGCGGCTATCTGTTCTATCCCGAACCCTTCGGGTTCGAGCGCGCCGAGTGGCCCAGCATCGACCGCTGGCTGGCGCGGATCGAAGCATTGCCGGGTTGGAAGCATCCCTATGACTTGATGCCCGGTAGCCCCGCCGACCGCGCCTGAGCCGCCTCGCGATCAAGCTGTTGCACCGCGCGCGCCGCATCGTGGCCCCCAAGAAGCGGGTAGCGCGGCGCGCGGCCGCCCGCCTCAAGCAGGTCGCAGGCCGTTGCGGGGCAATGCAGCATCGCGCCGCCCCCGGCAAAGACGATCTGCTCGGCCGCGAAGGTAAGGGTCACGACCTCGGCCCCTTCAGCCGGAGGCGCGCGGTGGATGCCATGCGCGTCCACAAGGGCCCGCGCGGGCACCAGCGCAAAGGGATCGCCGGTCAACGCCTCGGCCACATCGCTTTCGATCAGGATGGGCTGGTCGGGTGCAACATGCATGACCTCGCGATTGCCCAGCGCGCCCGCTGGCACCTCGACTGGCCAGAGCGCGTGAGGGCAGGGGCCGCGGCCCGGCCAGGCAGGCTCGCTCAGGATCTCTTCGACGCGCTGCATCCCGGCATCAAAGGTGAGCACCAGATCGCCGGGCGCGACAGCCCGCACCGCGCGCCATCCCGACGGGCCAGCCACACGCACAGACCCCGCGAGTCCCGTCTGGCCGACGCCCGCGGCCACCTCCGGCGCAGCCTCCACGTCATTGCCGAGCCATCGAAACATCGCATCTTTCCCAAACGGCAGGGTTTTCAGAAACCAGAACGCACGCCCCCCCATGGACGGCCATGCGAGCGGCAAGGTTAACACGGTTTTTTCGGCACCTTGCAGTTCTTATGACGGCGCGCGCGCGGCATTGTGGCGCAATCGAGAACCATCATGGCCCAATGCGCGGATTATGCACGAGGCAGTGCGTTTGCTCAGGCGCCGAACCGGTATCCAAACCTGTCGATATCCTCGCCACAAAGCGATTCGACGAGGCGGCGCGTCCCGGCGCCGTAGTATTCAGCATAGTCCGCGCTGCGCTGCGAGGCATTGAGATGCGGCAGCGCCAGCTGGAAACCCAGATGATCCCACAGCGGCACAGCATCCTCGGCAAAGCGCTCCAGCCGGATAAAGAGGCAGCAGCGGTCCTGCCCCTTGGCCTGAACATACCGCCCGTAGGGGAAAGCCCGGATTGACGCCTGCATCTCGGGGAGCGCGAGGAAGTCGGCAAAGCCGTGGCCGTGCGCCGCCCGGACGGCGGGGTGATCGAATGATTGCACCCGCAGCCAGTGGTAATAGCTGACCAGCCGATCCCACGGGTTGCGGACAATGGTAAAGACAAAAGCCCGATGCATCCATTCAGGCGGCATGACGCCCTCGATGTCATCAAGGCTGGCGTGCTTCCACAGTGGGCCCTTTGCCCGCAGGCCTTTCAGGCGCCCGCGCCGCCGCAGCGCCTTGGGCGTGTCGCCGATCAGGATATCGCCGCACATGGCACGCCCCTCAAGTGCCGCGCTGAGCGAGGTGCCGCCCGTCTTGGGGATGTGAACAAAGATGTAGGCGCGGCCCGGCGATATGATCATGGCGCAAGATTAGAGCAGGCGCCCGTGCGGCCAAGAAAAAAGGTGGCCCACTGGGGACCACCTTGATCGATCATGACACTGATCTGAGAAGGGATGCTTCTAATGCTTTGCAGCAAAGTCATCCACTTGGCGCTCGGCTTCTTCTTTGCCGATGCCGTAGCGCTCTTGAATCTTGCCGACCAGCTTGTCGCGCTCGCCTGCGGCTTGTTGCACGTCGTCGTCCGTCAGCTTGCCCCAGTGCGTTTTCGCTTCGCCTGTGAGCTGCTTCCAGTTGCCCTTGATTGTGTCCCAGTTCATGTCTGAACTCCTCTTCGTTTGTAATCCTGTTCGGCGTGGTCCAGTCCTCGCCGCTTCTGGGTGAACAACGGAGCGGCGCGCGAATGGTTCCATGGGGTGCCAGCAGATTTTATACGAATTGCTCGCGCAGCAAACGCTCTTCGAGGCCGTGGCCCGGATCGAACAGAATGCGATGGCCAATGCTGGGTTCGGACCGGATCTCGACCCAGAGCACATTATCGACCGAGCGGGCGTCGGCGACAGCCATCACCGGGCGCTTTTCCGGCTCGCAGGTATCAAAACGCACGAGCGCGCCCTTGGGCAAGAGCGCCCCCCGCCAGCGCCGGGGGCGAAAGGCGGCCACGGCTGTGAGCGCCAGCACCTCGGCACCGATGGGCAGGATCGGCCCATGGGCGCTGTAGTTATAGGCGGTCGAGCCAGCAGGCGTCGACACCAGTGCGCCGTCGCAGACCAGCTCTTCGAGGCGCACGAGCCCATCGACCGAAATGCGCAGCTGCGCTGCCTGAGGCCCACCGCGCAAAAGCGACACCTCGTTGATGGCAAGCGCGTTGTGCAGCGTGCCATCGGCGGATTCCGCGCGCATCGAGAGGGGATTTATCACCTCCTCGCCCGCCGCCTCCAGCCGCTCCATCAGGTCGCCTTCGGTGTATTCATTCATCAAGAAACCGACGGTGCCCCGGTTCATTCCATAGACCGGCACGTCCAGACCTTGGGTCACATGCAACGTCGAGAGCATGAAGCCATCGCCGCCCAGCGCCACGATCACATCCGCCGCATCCGCAGGTGCGTCACCATATCGCGCCATCAGCGCCGCACGTGCCGCCTGTGCCATCGGCGCGCTGCTGGCCAGAAAGGCGATCCTGCGCGTCATGTAACCCGCCTTGTCATATTGGAAATTCCCTGTGCTGCGCCGCACCGGCAATGACATCACAGTTTGCGCCCCGCCGCCAGCACTGCCGCATCGCCACAGGAAATTGTCGCATTCCCTGCTTACAATAACGTAGTCTTTCGGCTACGCCATTCGTCAAAGCAATTTTACCCCAAGGAGCCTTCCGTATGTCAGACACCGGTTTCTTCACGCAATCGCTCTCAGAGCGCGACCCCGAGCTTTACGCGTCGATCACCGACGAGTTGGGCCGCCAGCGCAGCGAGATCGAGCTGATCGCCTCCGAGAACATCGTCTCGGCTGCCGTGATGGAGGCCCAAGGCTCTGTCATGACGAACAAATACGCCGAAGGCTATCCGGGCCGGCGCTATTACGGCGGCTGCCAGTTCGTCGACGTGGCCGAGAACCTGGCGATCGAACGGGCGTGCAAGCTGTTCAACTGCGGCTTTGCCAATGTGCAGCCCAACTCGGGCAGCCAGGCGAACCAGGGCGTCTTTACCGCGCTGCTCAAGCCGGGCGATACCATTCTGGGGATGAGCCTTGATGCGGGCGGCCACCTGACGCATGGCGCCGCACCCAACCAGTCGGGCAAGTGGTTCAATGCCGTGCAATACGGCGTGCGCCGCGACACGCTGGATGTCGACTATGACGAGATCGAGGCACTGGCCAAGGAGCATAAGCCCGCGATGATCATCGCGGGGGGCAGTGCGATCCCGCGCCATCTGGACTTCAAGCGCATCCGCGAGATCGCCGATATGGTCGGCGCCTACGTGCTGGCCGATGTCGCGCATTTCGCGGGCCTGATCGCCGCGGGCGCATACCCCTCGCCCTTCCCGCATGCGCATGTCGCCACCACGACCACGCACAAGACGCTGCGCGGCCCGCGCGGCGGCATGATCCTGACCGATGACGAGACGCTGGCCAAGAAGTTCAACAGTGCCATCTTCCCCGGTATTCAGGGCGGTCCGCTGATGCATGTGATCGCGGGCAAGGCAGTCGCCTTTGGCGAAGCGTTGCGCCCCGAATTCAAGGGCTACATCAGCCAGGTCATCACCAATGCGCAGGCGCTGGCCGATCAGTTGATGAAGGGTGGCCTCGATATCGTCACCGGCGGCACCGACACGCATGTGATGCTGGTCGATCTGCGGCCCAAGGGCGTCAAGGGCAATGTCGCCGATGCCGCGTTGGGCCGCGCCCATATCACCTGCAACAAGAACGGCGTGCCCTTCGACCCCGAAAAGCCGACCGTCACCAGCGGTCTGCGCCTTGGTAGCCCTGCGGGCACAACACGCGGCTTCAAGGAGGCCGAGTTCCGCCAGATCGGTGACTGGATCGTCGAGGTGGTGGACGGGCTGGCCGCGAATGGCCCCGATGGCAACGAAGAGGTCGAGGCCAAGGTACGCCGCGAGGTCGCACAGATGTGCGAGCGCTTCCCCCTCTATCCCAACCTTTGAGGCGAAACGCTTTAAATCGCCCGTCCTGATGCGGCGCCGCTGGACACCAGCGGCGCCGTTTTGCGTTTCAGCCGCCTCAGATCAGCCCGCGCCAGCGCAACACGATCAGGATAAGCAAGCCCAGCAGCATGAGGTTGCCGACCGCGCTGCCCGCAATCCCCAGCAGCCGGTCCTTGCGCCGCTCCTTCACGTCGATCCGGTCCAGCGGCGCGTTCAGCGCGGCGAATGCGGCGCTGACATCCGGGGCGCGCACGAGGCGGCGCAAACGGGGGTGCGCCATCATCTCCTGAAGCTCGACCAGACGGCGCCCGCCCTGCCGCGCCGTCTTGGGCAGGGCGCGCCCCGCGCTTCTCAACTGCCGCCGCAGCGTGCTCCCCCGCGCGCCGAGGCGCGTGCGCAGCTTCTCGGACGCGGCATCCACATCGCTCTGGAATTTTTGGGGATCGACCATGCCGCACTCCTTGCCCATGCGCGATCCTACAGCCGGCGCGCGGCAGCCTCAATGGCCCGGCGGCCCGCGGCGGGTCATGGGGCTGGAACACGGCCCGGCGCCGCGATATGCAGGCGTCATGTTGAACATCGTCGAACATGGCACCGCCACGGATGCCCCCGCCCTTCTGATCGCGCATGGCCTCTATGGCTCGGCCCGCAACTGGGGCGTGATCGCCAAACGCCTGGGCGAAGGCCGCCGCGTCATTGCCGTGGATATGCGCAATCACGGGATGAGCGACTGGCAGGACACGCACAGCTATCCCGACCTTGCCGCCGATCTGGCCGAGGTGATCGAAGCCGAGGATGGGCCGGTGGATGTGCTGGGCCACTCGATGGGCGGCAAGGCGGCGATGATGCTGGCGCTGACGCGCGGCAATCTGGTGAACCGCCTGATCGTGGCCGACATCGCGCCGGTGACCTATGACCACAGCCAGATGCCCTATATAGAGGCGATGAAGGCGGTGGACCTCTCCGGCATCGAGCGCCGCAGCGACGCCGCCCCCTTGCTGGAGGCCGAGGTGGACGATCCGGCGCTGGTGCCGTTCTTCCTGCAATCGCTGGATGTGGCCGAGCGGCGCTGGCGGCTGAACCTGGATGTGCTGGCGCGCGAGATGCCCCGCATCATGAGCTTTCCCGATGTGTCAGGGCAATTTGACGGCCCGGCGCTGTTCTTGTCGGGCGAGAAGTCGGATTACGTGCGCCCCGAGCACCGCGAGGTGATCAAGCCTCTCTTCCCAAACGCGCGCTTCATGACGCTGAAGGGGGCGGGCCATTGGCTTCATGCCGAGGAGCCACGGGCGTTTGTGGATGTGGCGGGGGGATGGTTGGAGCGGGTGTGATTCAACGCTTAGATGCAGCTTTTTGGCGCAGCAGCTTTAAGGTTCCGTTCCACTCGACAAGCTTCGTATCAATCATGTAGTCGAGGAAATGAACTGATTTATTCTGCTCGTGCTCGTGCGTTAATAAATGGCTTCTTCGCGGTTTGTGTGGGTGTGCGGGTCTCCGGTCAGTTCACGACCACACCAGATGTTGTGTCGTAGGGTGACGCGGGCAGGTGCTTGAGCCGACCGGCGAC